>JBCCDF010000124.1:0-8381 GCA_039030935.1 Pseudomonadota bacterium
ACAGAAGCCCTGCGTGACTTAGCGCTCAGCCTCGCTGAAGAACTGGATGAGCGTCGTGCCGCTCGTCTGGGTGAAGAGTCTGGGAACGGGACAGACAATGCGCGGAGCGATCCGTTTGGAAACAACCCACAAGGCGGCATTGGATCAAACAGCGATGTTGAAATCCCCGATCAGATCGAACGACAACGCGCTAAGGACATTCTCGAAGAGCTACGCCGACGCTATGGTGATACGATCAACGAAGAAGAGCGCGACTATTTGGAACGGCTCCTCGACCGCTTTTAGACTTTGTCCAATACAAGATCGTCACGATGGACAATCGCGGGACGGCCGCGATAGCCAAGTATGGCCTCGGCGGCATCGCTATGCAGACCTTTAAGTTGGGCGATATCAGCCGCGCTATAAGCGCTAATCCCTTTTCCAATCAGGGTGCCTTCTGGGTCTTTCAGAGCAACCGCCGAACCGCGTTCAAACTGACCTATCACATCGCTGACGCCTACAGGCAGAAGGCTTGCGCCCCTCTGGACTGCGGTAACAGCACCTGAGTCGAGTATGATCGTCCCTTTTGGATTGAGATGGGACCGAAGCCATGTTTCGCGGGCTTTATCCGGGCTGAGCGGTGGTACGATCCGTGTTGCGCGCGCGCCGTCGATGATCGCTCTTAGTGGATACGTCTCGCGTCCCTGGGTAATGATCGTCGTGCATCCTGCTGCATAAGCAATCTTGGCAGCCGCAAGCTTTGTGGTCATGCCGCCAGACCCGATCGCAGCGTCCTGATTAATCCCACCCGCCATACGCTCAATGTCCGATGTTACTTCACTCAAATGCGAAATATGTCTCGCTGAATCCTCAGTGCGTGGATCTGCGGTGTAGAGCCCATCGACATCAGACAATAGGATCAGCATGTCCGCGCCTATCATTCCCGCGACTCGTGCTGCGAGGCGATCATTATCGCCGTAGCGAATTTCGTCTGTCGCCACTGTGTCATTCTCATTAATCACAGGCAGCACGCCCGCATCGAGCAGCGTTTCCAAGGTTGCACGGGCATTTAGCCACCGACGGCGGTTTTCCGTATCATCCAAGGTCAAAAGTGCTTGAGCAACCACAATATCATGAGGTGCAAAAGCATTACTGAGCGCCGCCATCAGGACAGGTTGACCGAGCGCAGCGGCGGCTTGTTTCTCTTCCAACTTCTTGGGAGGGGTCTTACCGAGGAAGGCTCGGCCAAGGGCAATTGCGCCAGATGAGACAAGAATGACCTGCGTGCCGTTACTGCGAAGAAACGCAATGTCAGCCGCTAATTGCTCAAGCCACGCTGAGCGGAATGTATTGGCCTCACTGACAAGAGCTGAGCCAATTTTGACCACCAGCCGCTTGGCTTGAGAAAGATCGTCTATTCCGGAGCCCATTCGTCTTCCAGTTTAGCAAGATCATCCTCATTCACACCGCTCAAGGCTCTGGCAATCGCATAAAGCGCTTCTTGGACGCCGATATTTGCAACGGATGACAAACGCATTGGGGTCTGCCCGCAAACGGCTTCGACGACCGCGGCTTGTTCATCGACAAGTTCCTCAGGCAGGACGTCGACCTTGGACATGGCGACGATTTCGGGTTTATCGGCGAGTTCACCGCCATAGGCCTCTAACTCTTCGCGTATGGTGGTGTAGGCACCCGCCGGATCGTCTTGTGTGCAATCGATCAAGTGGAGCAGAACTTTGCAGCGTTCAACATGACCCAAGAAACGATGGCCGAGGCCAATACCCTCTGCGGCGCCTTCGACAAGACCCGGAATATCAGCCAGCACAAACCGTGTGCTTGTGCCGATATCAACGATACCAAGGCCGGGATTAAGAGTTGTGAAGGGGTAGTCCGCAATCTTGGGTTTTGCTGCTGTCGCGCGGCTCAAAAAAGTCGATTTTCCGGCGTTTGGTAAGCCTAGAAGACCTGCATCCGCGATCAATTTGAGACGCATCCAGAGGGTGAATTCCTCACCTTCCTCACCATCATTTGCGCGCCGGGGCGCCTGATTGATTGAAGACTTGAACCTGAGATTCCCCCAGCCGCCATTACCCCCCTTCGCGACCATGACGCGCGCACCAATTTCGGTCAGATCAGCGATCAGGGTTTCCTGATCCTCTTCATAAATCTGTGTTCCGACAGGCACTTTTATTATCTTGTCTTCACCGCCACGGCCATGGCGCTGTTTGCCCATGCCATTCTTGCCGCGTTCAGCCTTGTGATGCTGTTGGTAGCGGTAGTCGATGAGCGTGTTGAGACCCTGCACAGCTTCGACATAGACATCACCACCGCGTCCGCCGTCCCCGCCATCAGGTCCGCCAAACTCGATATAGGCTTCACGTCGAAAAGACGCGCAGCCATTCCCGCCATCACCAGCTTTGACATAGATTTTGACCTGATCGAGGAATTTCATAGCGCTAGTCTCGGCTAATGTGACGCTGTCTTCAAGGCCATCTCTGGTGGAGCACCTTTTGTATAGCGTAGAGCGGGGCTTGGCACACCGCGCGCGGCGCCAATATGCGGGACGATATCGACGGGCTCAAATCCAAGCTTTTTCAATATCCGACCAGAGGCTGGATTGTCTGTAAAATGAC
The DNA here is from genome assembly GCA_039030935.1 of Pseudomonadota bacterium. GTDB lineage: Bacteria > Pseudomonadota > Alphaproteobacteria > Caulobacterales > Hyphomonadaceae > Henriciella. The sequence goes on from JBCCDF010000124.1 coordinate 2,613, forward strand.
CCGAAACGAACTGGTTTATATCAAGCTCTTCCTGTGCCCAGCGCATAACTTCGGAGCTCGCTTCGCTGACAAAACCCTGACCCCACCAAGGTTGACCAACCCAATAGCCAATCTCCCAAACCTCATCAGTATGACGGTCCAATCCACAGCAACCAACAACGCCGTCTTTCGCATGTTCAAGCATGAAGACGTAAGCCTGGTCATCAGCCCAGTTCTGTGCCGCCACGGAGATGAAGTCTTCAGCGTCGCTAAGCGCGTACGGATAAGGCGCGCGGCCAAGATTCCATGCGACGTCGCGCACGCCAATTCGCTCTGTAATCTGTGCGGCATCGCGAATTTGAGGGACCCGCAATGATAAACGGTCTGTGTGGAGAATTGCTGGGATCGCCATTTCGAGACTCTTGTGCTTATCGGAGGGGAGACAAAGAAAAGGGGAGGCAGTGACCTGCCTCCCCTTGAGAACCTTTGGCCACTGAGCGCGGCCAGTTAAAGCCGCTTATTCGGCTGCATCTGCGAGCGGAGTGACCGACACGTACTGACGGTTGTCACGCTTACGCGTAAACTCGACTTTGCCTTCAACCAGCGCGTACAGCGTATGATCCTTGCCCATGCCGACACCGCGACCCGGATAAGTCTTCGTTCCGCGCTGGCGCTTGATGATGTTGCCAGGGATAACGTGCTCGCCACCGTATTTTTTGACACCAAGATACTTAGGATTTGAATCGCGTCCGTTCTTAGACGAACCGCCTGATTTCTTATGAGCCATTTTTGGTCTCCAAATTTATATTCGACATTTAGTCGAACTCTGCGTCCTATGCGAGGTCTTTCGCCTGCGCGACCCAATCATTTTTCTCAAACTTACCAGCCGCGCCGATTTTTTCTTCAAGCGCTTCAACGTCGGCTTTCTTCATTTTCGCAATCTGTGCAAACGTCGTGATGCCCTCAGCGTTCAACTTTTCCGCGAAGACTTTGCCGAGGCCCTTCATGACCGTCAGGTCATCAGCCTTGGCTGGAGCAGCTTCCTTAGGCGCGGCCTCTTTTTTAGGAGCTGCTTTCGCCTTTGGTGCTTCTTCTTTAACTGCTGGCTTCGGAGCGGCGTCTTTCTTAGGCGCTGCTTTCTTCTTCGCAGGCGCTTTTTTACCGTCCGCTAGAATCGACTCAATCGTCACAACAGTTTCGAGTTGGCGGTGGCCGCGCTTACGGCGATACGTGTTGCGTTGGCGCTTTTTGAAGATCATCACCTTTGAGCCTTTGCGTTGCTCAATGATGGTGCCCACAACACTTGCGCCTTTGACGACGGGCTCACCAACAGTCACTTTACCGCCGTCACCAATCATCAGAACGTCGTCGAAAGTAACACTATCGCCTGCTTCAGCAGCGAGCTTTTCGATGATGATGTCATCACCTTCGGCAACTTTATACTGTTTGCCACCTGTCTTAATGACCGCGAACATAGCGCTCGTCCTTCCGGAACTCTCAGAAATGAAACTCTTATCCGCTGCCGTAGCGGCGCGGACGTGAAGCGCGGGATAAACACTAAAGCCGCCACCAAGTCAAACCCTGTTGGCGGTGAATCGCAGAGCAATCCGCAGTGCGCCCCTATAGACCTCATCTATAAAGCCGTTAGAAGCGCGGAAACTTTAGCCTGTTATGACATCAGACACTTATAATTGGAGAACGAAATGTCAGCCAATCGCCCACAAGCGCGAGCCCCGAGAGGGTTTCAGGACCGCCTTGGTCCTGCCATCGCTGCTGAGGCTGAGCTGATCCATCGCGCCTCCAGTGCCTATGAGAAATGGGGGTTCCAGAGGCTGGATACCTCAGCGTTTGAATTCACTGAGTCTCTCGGCAAATTCTTGCCGGATAAGGACCGCCCGAATGAGGGGGTCTTCTCACTTCAAGATGATGACGATCAGTGGATGTCGCTGCGCTATGATCTGACAGCACCGCTCGCGCGCTATGTCGCGGAGAATCGGCAAGTGCTTGGAAAGCCCTTCCGACGTTGGCAAGCCGGACCGGTCTGGCGCAATGAGAAGCCGGGACCGGGGCGGTTTCGCCAATTTATGCAGTGTGACGCGGATTCGGTCGGTGTGCCGGGGGCAGCAGCAGATGCCGAGATGATTATGCTCGCCTGCGATGCGTTGGAAGCGATTGGCGTGCAGCGCGGCGAATACAGTCTGAAAATTAATACACGCCGCGCGCTCAATGCCGTGCTGTCTCAGATCTCGTCCAATGGAAGCGAAAGCGAGGAGGAACGGAACGGCACGATCCTGCGCGCGATTGATAAACTCGATCGGCTAAAGATTGAGGGCGTGACAGCGCTACTTGGTGAAGGACGCATGGACGAATCCGGCGACTTTACTAAAGGCGCAGGGCTGGATGCGGCATCAATTGAAAGAGTGATTGCCTTCGTTTCCGCCGGACAGGTGAACAATGACTCAACTGTGACGGCACTAGAGACAGCTATCGGGAATACTGATGCGGGAACCGAGGCGCTTAACGAGATTAAGGAGATCAACGCGATTATGGCGCGCTGCGGCTATGGCGGGGACCGGGCAGCGATTGATCCATCCATTGTACGCGGCCTCGACTATTACACCGGCCCTGTCTTTGAAGCAGAGCTCACGATGAGAAAACCAAACGGCAAGCCGATTGGCGTTGGTTCTGTCGGAGGTGGCGGTCGTTATGACGACCTTATCGCGCGCTTTACGGGAGAGACGATGCCTGCGACCGGTTTTTCGATCGGCGTCAGCCGCTTGATCACAGCGCTTGAGACGGCAGGACGACCACTTTTGGGAGAGGCTATGGGCCCTGCCCTAATCCTTGTTTTCGATCAGGACGATATGGGCGACTATTTTGAGCTGGCGCAACGGCTGCGGGCAAAAGGCATCGCGGCCGAGGTCTATCTTGGCGGGTCTGGCATGAAAGCGCAGATGAAATACGCGGACCGCCGTAACTGCCCTGTCGCCATCATGTTTGGCAGCAATGAAAAAGACAAAGGCATCGTCTCGATCAAGGACCTCCGCGTTGGGAAGAAAAGAGCGCAAGCAATCAAAGATAATGAGACTTGGCGGGAAGAACGTCCGGGACAGTTCGAAGCGGCACTTGATGATTTTGAGCGCGTTGTATCTGAAACGATCGCTGCGGTGGTTTATAAATGAACGCGCTGTTTGGAACGAAAGCTGTTGACCGCGTTGCGACTGCAATATCGCAGGCCTTTGAAACGCTGGGCGGAACGCGAATTGAGATTGCAACGGTTCAACCTCTAGTGCCCTATCTGGAGTTTCTTGGCGAAGCCTATCGTAAGAACATTGTTGAGCATGGTGGTGATGAGCTGTGTCTCTGTCCTGATCTGACCTTGGCCTTGGCGCTTGATATTGCAGCAGGTCAAACACCGGTTGGGGCCTATCAGTTTGATGGTTTGGTCTTTCGCGGGTCACGACAGGAAGTGACAGTATCGCCCGTACAGCGCCAGATCGGAGTCGAGGTCTTTTCTGATCTCGCGAGTTCCGATGACGATGTTCAGATCGTTCTCGCAACCGTCGAAGCATTGCAGACATCCGGGGCGGACAGCTTTTCCCTGACCTTTGCGGATCCCGGGCTTGTCTTTGCCTTGATTGACAGTTTCGACCTGCACCCAAACTGGAAAGCGCGCCTGAAAAAGTCCTTCTCCATGCCCGCCACATTTGAGCGCGACGTTGCTGACGCTGGCCAAGTAAGGGGCGATCTGGCTTTGCCGCGCGCCTTCGCTGGATTAGGCGCTGAGCAAGCAAAGCAGGCTTTGTCTGAGATGTTTGAGACGGCTGGCACGGTTCCATTCGGTGCGCGTAGTTTAGACGACATAGCCGCGCGCCTGATCGACAAGGCTGAAGAAAGCGAGCAGTTGCTAAAGCCTGAAGATGCAAAACTCCTAATGTGGGTTTGCGGCGTTGAAGGCGCGATCGATAATGCTTTTGGTGAGTTTGCCTCACTTTTATCAAACCGCAACGAAACAATCTCTCAGCGCCTTCAGGCCTTTTCCAATATGCTGGTGACGCTTCGTGACAAAGGCGTGCGTTTTGAGGGCGCGCGTTTTGATGCCAATCTTGGTCGCGAACTCTCTTATTATGATGGCTTCGTCTTCGAATGCCACGCGCCTGACGGGACAGTTTTAGGTGGGGGCGGACGCTATGATGGTCTGCTGTCTGCTCTCTCAAGGGGCACGAAAACGAGTGGGGCTGTTGGTGCGATGCTGCGCCCGGACCGGATCGCGGCCATACTGGATGGAGGTCAGTGATGCTCAACATCGGACTTGCCTCCAAGGGCCGCATACAGGACCAGACTTATAAGTATCTGAGCGCGATTGGCTTGCCGGTCGAGATCGCGAAGGGACGATCTTATGCCGCGTCGATAAAAGCGTTGCCGAATGCGCAGATTTGGCTGCTGCCTGCTGGAGAGATTGCAAAACGCATTCATTCCGGCGCTCTGCATATCGGGATCACGGGCCATGACCTGTTGTTAGAAACAGACGATTTGAGCGACAGAGTCGATTTGCTTGAGCCGCTTGGATTTGCCCGCGCAAATTTGGTCGTGGCCGTTCCGAATAGTTGGATTGACGTTGCTTCTATTGCTGACCTGCGTGAAGTCTTTGCCGATATCCGCGTACGTCATGGACGCGCCCCGCAAGTCGCAACGAAGTATACCCGAATTGTGCGCGAGCATTTCCTGAGTGAGGGCATTAGTGACTTTAGACTTGTTGCTGATCCGGGTGCGACAGAAGCGGCGCCTTTGCGGGGAATCGCTGATGTGATCGTCGATATAACAACGTCGGGCGAGACTTTGCGGGCCAATGATCTGAAACCGCTATCGAGCATCATCCTGAAAAGTGAGGCCTGGCTTGCAGCCAGCCTGCGCGAGGACATTTGGGACGATATGACTTTTGGGACCCTTGGGAGGATCATGGAGCGGGTAACCTCACACAAGGATGACCGTGTCATGGTAAAGTTTGAAGCGCCGAGTGACCTTTCGAGTTTAAGACAGGCTGTTACTGAACGGTTTGGCCTGTCTATAAAGATTGATCGCGAGCGGGATGAGGCTGGTTTTTATGCTTCAAAGTCCGTTGCGTTTGAGATCGCATCCTTCTTGCAGCAGCATACTGGAAAACCTGTTGGCGTGTTTCAACCGAAGTTCATTCTTGATGAGGCAAGCGCGGCTTTGAAGAGCTTTCGTAAGAAGGTCGTTTGATTTGTTTGCGCTTTGAATTTTGCCCAGCCGTGAGCGGCTTCGCCGCAGCTGGGCGAAGCGGGTTCCGTATCGGGCCTGTCGGCCCTCACATGAACCAAGCCGCAGGCGCTCTCTCTGAATTTGAGTAGGTGCTACGAGCTATCTTCAATCGCGGGCGCGGGGTCGAAGCCTGTGCGCCCTGAGATGAAGTTGATCAAATGCCCGCGTGCCATGAAGCGCGGGGTCCAGTAGCGGATGGCGTTCAGATGGCCTTCTCCGCTCTTGTCGTGCATGGGGGCCCAGTGATCGCGATAGGTCTGGCTCTGTTGGTAGAGCCAAGCGTTGAGGTCGGTCTCATCTGGGAGGAGATAGACGATGACCTGTCCGTTCGGCTCTATTTGGTAGAGGAAGGGTTGAGGATCAGCGCGCATCTCAGCTTGCAGCTTTAAGAGCTGCCACCACACCATTGGCCAGAGCCAGATGGGCATCTCTGGCCACGTATAGGGATTGAAGCTGATCTGCGTCATGAGCCGTAGTATACGACAGCTTCAGGTGGGGGCGGATAGA
>JBCCDF010000125.1:0-8299 GCA_039030935.1 Pseudomonadota bacterium
ATCAGGGCAGTGCGGTGGCTGCGACGAATGCGAGCGGTACGAAGCTGTGGGAAGAGCGCTATCTTCCGTTTGGTGAGAAGCTGATCGACCCGAGCGCCAATCAGGACCGCCCGGGCTATACTGGCCATGTTCAGGACAGCTGGTCAGGCCTGACCTATATGCAGGCACGCTATTACGACCCGGTGCTGGGCCGCTTCATGCAAACCGACCCGATCGGCTATCAGGATCAGCTTAATCTGTATGCCTATGTGCATAATGATCCGGTGAATAGTATTGATCCGGATGGAAGAGAGAGCTATCGCATCGACGATAATACGCCTTGGGTAAAAGCTCTAAAAGACTCCAGATCAGAGAGCCAGATGGCGAAGCGTGATGCTGTTGTCGGAGCTGTTCGCGCTGGGAAGGGCCTAAGGGATGCACCAGATTTCATTGCTACCGCAGACGGTGCAGTGATGCGCCCTAGCGCAGCAGATAACGTTGCAGATATGCGCAAGGCTGGTTTACCAGAAGGACCTGCGAAGAAGTCTGGTGAATCGGGCACTGTATTCACTGCTCCCAATGGTGGAAACCCTATGGATGTGAGGGTTATGGAAGGCGGTAGCGGTGGCCCGCCTCGGGTTGTGACATCAAGAGCAGGAACTAACGATCCATTGCTTCCAAGCGGTCAGCAATTCCCAAATGGGACTCCACGCTCTGTTAGACGGGATCAAAGTCATGTAGAGCTAGACCCATGAATGAGATGTTGCTCCATCAACGGGAAATTTTTACCCAGATGAGTGGGGCGAGGTTGCAAGCAATCTCGCTCGGGATATCGGCAATTGCCCTAGAATTTGCAAAACAGAATCAGTCTGAGACTCTCTTGTATCGCTTAAAAACTGCGAGCTTTGTGTTCGAAGACGCACCGAAGAACCAAGTCTACGAAGAGGTTATTCGAGGCACATTGCCCGGGCTATATGCTAGTTTGGAAGCCACACTGACGTCTATCGAATTTGATGGATCGCGCAGCATTTTAGTCTTTTCTAATGGTGCGACATTTACGATCAAAGATGTCGAGGGACTTTGGGATCACACTTTTGCTATTGAGAGGATCTCAATCGCTGAACGTCAAGATTTCTTGTTTTGAGTGCTGATAGATGAGTATTGCAAGATGAAGTGAACTTCGCCCTTCAGGCGAGTTCGGTGGTAACGCGCTCCAACTATAATATTATTTCGCTCCCCATTTTCCTTTCAAGCATGAGCTGTTTGGTTCATTATGCGAATAGACCAATCAAACCAAGTACTTAACCAACCGCCCGCGCGTGGGAGGCATTGTTTTGTTCATCCCGCTGAACAGGCGCGTTTCGATGAAGTGGCCCGTTAGAGTGAGCGCGTTTTTGATATCGTCAGCGCTCAGAGGCGCGCTTGGGTCGATCAGGAAGTCTGGCAGGGCGAAGAGCCTGTCGACATAGTCTTCGGCTTCAGAGCCGCGAACCGCGCGTCCGGTCTTGGGCGAGACGTGGGTGAGGCCGTCATTCGCCCCGGACAGAGCGCATCGGTCTAGATCAAGGCCGAAGCCGAGCGCACTTAGGAGGCCAAGCTCCCAGCGGCAATAGAGGCTTGGCCAAACCTCGGTCTCTGACAGGTTATCCAGCAGGAGCGTGCTTGGCTCATACAGCAGTGAGCCGATTTCATCGCCCTCATCCAAACCGTGTCGCAACAGGTCTGTCACCGCATTGATCGCGGCCAGCGCGGCCGGATCATCCAGCAGGCGTGCGGCGCGTGTAACGGTCACCTCGGCCATGTCAAACCGCCCCAATTGCTCTTCAAGGCGTCCTGACCATTGCAGGCTGAGAGAATTTCCGGTCTCGAAGTGCGAGCGCTTTTTGCGCCCAGCCCCGCCATAGACAAGGCCTGACCGGCGGCCTTTCGTGGCGGTCAACACGTCGAGGATTAGGCCGCTTTCCCCAAACCGCCTGCGGCCCAGGATCAAGGCGTCGTCACGCCATTGCATATGCGTGAGCCTTAAGCGTCAAATTCCAGCCCGACCGTGGCATAGGCTTCCCGGCGGTCCATCCATTTCGGGTCGACCTTAACGAACAGGATCAAGTGAACGTCTTGGCCAAGCATGTCTTTCAGCTCTTCTCGCGCGGCCTTGCCGATCGCTTTGATCGACTGGCCACCTTTACCAAGGACCATGCCCTTATGCTGCTCGCGCGCGATGATCACGGCTTGGCGAATGCGCACCGAGCCATTCTCAAAGGGTTCCCAGCTCTCCGTGTCGACCATGAGTTGATAGGGCAGCTCTTGATGCAGGCGAAGCATCAGCTTTTCGCGGGTCACCTCGGCGGCGAGGAGGCGCATGGGCAGGTCGGCGGTCTGTTCTGGCGGATACAGCGCTGGCCCGGCCGGCATTTGCGCGGCGACGGACGGCAAGAGCTTGTCAATGCCGTCACCATTGAGGGCAGAGATCATAAAGATCTCGCTATAGACGCCTGTCTCACTCAGCTCCGACATGAGCGGCAGAATGTGTTCATGCGGGAAGAGGTCGATCTTGTTTAGCGCGAGGAGGACTTTGGCGCCTTGCTCTTTCAGCGTTTCGATCACGCGGCGGTCATCCTCAACCGAAAGCCGCTCGGCTTGGCTGGCTGTTCCGGCTTTCTCAGCGACCCAAGCCGATGCGTCGATGAGATGGATGACCGTGTCGGCCTCGTCTGCGCGCGACCAGGCGGCTTTCACCATGGCCCGGTCGAGGCGCTTCTTCGCGCGGAAGATGCCGGGTGTGTCGACCAGCACGATTTGAGTCGTATCGTGATGCGCGACGCCGCGAACAGGGAAGCGTGTCGTTTGTACTTTATGAGTGACAATCGCGACCTTCGTCCCGACCAGATGATTGACCAAGGTGGATTTGCCCGCATTGGGCGCGCCGATGATGGCTGCGAAGCCTGCATGGGTAATGTCTTCCATGGCGGGCAGGGCAGGGGGCGTGTCTGAGGTCTCAATCGGGTCGGTCATGTCGGTCCAGTCTCTCCAGCAGAGCCGAGGCGGCGGCCATTTCTGCTTCCTGCTTATTGCCGCCATCGGCTTCAGCTTGCCCGTATCCGCTTACGCTTGCGCGCACAGTGAAGATAGGGGCGTGCTGCGGGCCGCGCTGCGATAGGGTCTCATAGGCGGCGTAGGGGGCGTTGTTTTGGTTGCACCAGTCTGACAGCTGACTTTTAGGGTTTGTCGCGTTATCCGCCTCTGATTTGATCGCAGCGAAGATCCAGTGGCGCTTGATGAAGGTCTCTGCCGCTTTCAGTCCGCCGTCACGATAGATCGCGGCAATCAGGGCCTCTACAGCGTCGGCGGTGATCTTGTCATAGGCGCCCGCATTATGACTGCGCAGATAGTCATCGAGGAAGACATAATCGCGTAGCCCGAATTGTTCGCCAACGGCGGCACACGTTTCACCACTGACGAGCCCATGGAACAGTTTTGTCAGATAGCCTTCGCGCTCCTTCGGAAAACGCGTGATCAGTATCTCAGCCATGATCAGGCCGAGGATGCGGTCACCGAGGAACTCCAAACGCTGGTTTGAGAATTGTGCGTCCCCATTGTAATTGTCGATCAAACTGGGGTGTGTCAGGGCCCTGTTTAGCCAGCTTTCGTCCCTAAAAGTGTACTCAATCTTCCCTTCAAGTTCCTCTCTTTTTCCTGCTGAAAGGACGGGTCTTTTAGCCGATTTCGCTTTGGATTGGGCTGCCCGACGAAGGCGTGTCCGCTTGGGGCGACTGCTCTTGGACGGACCGCGGCTCATTGCGGGTGAGCCTCAATAATGACGTGCGCTTCAGCCCAAGGATGATCATCCGTCATGGTCAGATGCACCGATGCTATATGGCCATCTGGTGTGATCTCTTCGAGGCGCCGCGCGGCCCCATCGGTCAGTTTTAGTGTCGGTTTTCCAGAAGGCAGGTTCACAACTTCCATATGCTTCCAGTGGACGCCACGGCGGGGAACACCCGTACCAAGCGCTTTCGCGCAGGCCTCTTTCGCCGCGAACCGCTTGGCATAGGTCTCAGCCGTACGCATACGTTTACGAGCCTTTGCGATCTCGCCAGAGGTGAAGCAGCGTTGCTCAAACCGCTCACCGAATTTATCCAGAGAGCCTTGAATCCGTTCAATATTGCAGAGGTCGTTTCCGATACCGATGATCATTAATCGACTGCCTCAGAACGGGCCTCATCCATCAGACGGCGCATCGTCGAGACGGCCTCTCCCAGCCCGGTAAAGATCGCCTCACCCACAAGGAAGTGGCCGATATTGAGCTCTGTAATCTCCGGGATCGCCGCGACTGGGATAACCGTGTCAAATGTAAGCCCATGTCCTGCTTGAGGCTCAATGCCGAGCTCAACCGCTTCAGCAGCGCACTCAGCGATGCGTTGCAGTTCTGCTGCGGCGAGTTCCCCTTCACCGGCCTGTACAAACTCAACATAGCGTCCGGTGTGGAACTCACAGATATCAGCGCTTAGACGGTGCGCCGCTATGAGCTGGACGGGGTCCGGCTCAATGAACATGGAAACGCGACTGCCATTATCGTGCAAACGCCGGACATAGTCGGCGAGCTGATTATGCCCCCGTGCGGCGTCCAAGCCTCCTTCTGTGGTCAGTTCGGCGCGTTTCTCCGGCACAAACATAGCCGTTTCAGGTTTGAAGCGAAGCGCAATGTCTAGCATTTCATCTGTCGCCGCCATCTCCATGTTGATTGGCAGATCTGTCGCTTCGCGGATACGGTCTAGGTCTTCGTCCTTGATATGGCGACGATCTTCGCGGAGGTGCAAGGTCACGCCATCCGCACCGGACTTCGTCGCAAGTTCAGCCGCGCGCGCGGGATCGGGATGCGCGCCACCGCGCGCATTTCGGATCGTTGCGACGTGATCAATATTGACGCCAAGGCGGATACGATTGGTCATTCGGACGATGCCTCGATCTGCGCCTGATCTTTTGCGTTATCGCGCAATGCCAAGTCTTTGCCGATAACGTAACCCAAGGCAATCACGATAACGCCCGCAATCAACCAGCGATACTTTTTCAATATCTCTATCGTCTTCATTTTATGCGCCTCTAAGCATTCAAGCCCCGGCTGCCGGGCTTCACAGCGGGCGTCGCGGCAAGCTTGGGGGGCAAATCATCAGCATCATAATCGGGAAATTTGATTGCGGCGAGCGAAACCAACTCACAACCGACATCCGCTTCACCGCCGCTACGGTCGATGATGCAAGAGCCACCCACAAGCGTGCCCGGCAATTTCTGGAGCGCATCGACCGTTTCGCGAAAAGACAGGCCCGTTGTGACAATATCCTCTGCGATGAGAACGCGCTCACCCTCAGCGATTTCGAAGCTGCGACGAAGCTCAAAAGCGCCATCAACCCGTTCAACGAAGACAGCACGGCAACCCAAATGGCGGGCAATCTCATAACCTGGGATGACCCCACCCATGGCCGGGCCGACAACGACATCGATTTGGCCGAGCTGATCTTTGACTTTCTTGGCGAGTGCCTCACAGAGTTTTGAGCTTAAATCCGGCTGCGAGAAGACAAGAGCTTTTTGAAGGAAGATCGGGCTTCGTCTTCCCGATGATAGAATGAAATGGCCTTCGAGTAATGCGCCTGCATCACGAAAGACCTGTAGCACGTCGTCATTATTCAAAATTGCTCTCCTCAAGGCGCTCGACAGTCTCGACCACTGCGAGAGCACGAAGAGCGGCTTTGATTTGCTCCAAGTGGCGTAGGTCGTCTACTTCGATGTCAAAAACAAGCTCTATAAATCCCGGACCGCGACTGGGTGTGCGAACGCCTGTGATATTACCGCCGGCCTGTGCGACGACATTACAGAGCTGTGCGAGGACCCCTTTCGAGTTTACTGCATTGACCGAAATTCGACCGACAGCCCGAACGCCCGTTTTAGCGAGTTCGCTCCACTGTAGATCGACCCATAGCTCTGGCTGGTCATCATATTGCGCGACTTTCGAACAGTGAATCGTATGGACGACTAGACCTTTGTCCGGTTCGCGTATTCCGATGATTCGGTCTCCGGGTAGGGGGTAGCAGCACTCTGCGAGGTGGAGCGTGACCCCCGGTTTGAGGCCTTCGCTTACAATGAGGTCTCGCGGACTCGCCTCGTCCAAAGTAATTCGGTCATGCTCAATGTCTGGGTCGTGTTCGACGCCTGGAAAGGCCAATTTCAAGAGGCGATCGACCTGTTCGTGACTTCGCCCGATTGCTTCAAACATGACGCTGCTATCGTCAAAGCCGGCGCGCTCAGCAATACGGCGCATATCCACCGCCACTGGATCAATATCGATCTGGCGCATGCCCCGCTCCAACATGGTCTGGCCTAGGCGTTCAAACTCTCGGGTCTCTGTATCGCGCCGAAGACGGCGTTGCGCGGCACGTGCGCGTCCTGTGACGGTCAGAGCTTCATAGCCGGGAACGGGTCGAGGGTCTGAGCGCCGAACAATTTCAATGACATCGCCATTTTTCAAAGGTGTCCGAAGGCCACGCAGGACCCCGTTTATTTTTGCGCCCTCGCATGTGTCACCAACAGCGGTGTGGACGGCATAGGCAAAATCGAGCGGCATAGACCCTGCGGGCAGAAGGACCAATCGACCACGAGGCGTAAACGAGAAGACGTGAGTTCGATACATCTCCATCTTTGCATGCTCGAGAAACTCGTTTGCGTCTCCACCATGCGATAGCAGGTCACCAAACGCTCGCAGGTTGGCTTCAGGATCGAGACCAGCAGCTTTTGAGCTCTCCACATCAAAGCCATAAGAGCTGTTCTTATAGCTCCAATGCGCAGCGACGCCTCGCTCTGCGGTATCGTCCATCTCTTCAGTTCGAATTTGCAGCTCGACGAGGCGGTTGCCGCTCGCTCTCACCGTTGTGTGAAGAGACGCATAGCCATTCGGTTTGGGCACCGAGATAAAATCCCGAAAACGGTCCGGCAAGCAGGCCCAAATCGTGTGAAATGCGCCGAGCGCCTGATAACATTCCGCTGTGGTCGAGACGATCACCCGGAAACCGAAAATGTCGGCGACATCGCGGAAACTGATAGATCGTTTCTCGAGCTTTCGCCAAATCGAGTAGGGCTCTTTACGGCGTCCTTTTAGACGGCACTCGATGCCTTCATCCTGCATAATCGACCGGATGGCTTTCTTAATCCGCTCCAAATCATCCTTGTTTTCTGATTCGAGTGCCTCAAGCTGGTTTAGAATTTGTTCGCGTGCTGTCGGATTGAGATGAAGGAAGGATAAGTCTTCCATTTCCGATGCCACATAATGGAGGCCGACCCGGCGAGCGAGCGGCGCGTAGAGGTCCATCGTTTCGCGAGCAATACGCTGGCGGCTTTCCTCTTTGCGCTTGTAGTGAAGCGTCCGCATATTGTGCATGCGATCTGCAAGCTTGATCATCAAAACGCGGATATCGTTGACGGTGGCGAGGATGAATTTCTGGAAGTTTTCAGCCTGTTTGGACGCTTCGCTTTGGTATTCGAGTTTCTCAAGCTTGGTGACACCATCCACAAGCTCGGCAACATCTTCCCCGAATTGTGACGTGATATCGCTCAAATCAACATCGTCGCAATCTTCGACTGTGTCATGCAGAAGCCCCGCAATGACGGTCGCATCATCCAGTTTGATCGTTGTCAGAAGCGTTGCAACGCGCACTGGGTGTGAGTAATATGGATCCCCGGATTGGCGAAGCTGCTCACCATGTTTGATCCGCGCATAATCGTAAGCCCGCAAAAGGCGATCGCGGTCCGCGTCCGGCTGATATTCAAGGACAGTATCTGCTAGTTGTTCAGCGGTCAGAAACGCGACATCGGCGCGTATGCCTCTTGGTTGAGGCATTGCCCCCGACCGATGATCCAGTCTGGCGGCAGCGTTTGTCATGAAATCCTATAAGCGGTCGTCGCGACCGGATTCGAGTTCGGCCTGATACGCCCGCATAACATCGTCTTCGGTGGCTGTTGGCCCTGATTCGAGTGCGATGCGGTCCTGCTCGCGCTCTTCTTCCTCGCCAGGGCGGACTTCCTGGAGGTCAGAGACGAGAGATTCTTTGACGACTTTCAAATCAATCGTTTTGTCCGCAATTTCACGCAAGGATACTACAGGGTCTTTGTCGTTGTCGCGATCAACCGTCAGCGGAGATCCCTCGCGAATCATCCGAGCGCGCTGAGCGGCAAGGATAATCAGTTCAAAACGGTTCGGAATTTGCTCGACGCAATCTTCAACGGTTACACGGGCCATATATGTCTCCTGTAATTGGTCCTTATATGCAGTGCA
>JBCCDF010000126.1:0-8292 GCA_039030935.1 Pseudomonadota bacterium
TCTTCGACATTCCTAAGTGATAGCGGAAACCGGACATATATCATCACCGCAAGCTGGATGATCTCGGGCGATGTCTTGAAATAGCGAAATGGGCTCTTTTTCATAGAGCTAAGCTAGAGCACGGCAGTTAAGGCTCACTTTCCGCTGACAACTCCGGATATGGTGAAACTCTTAGGGTCGACCCCCGGCGCTCGTCTTCTACGGCGTCGTCATCACTCAGAGTTCCAAGAAAACGATCCGCATACGATCAAAGTGTCATCAAAACGAGAAGAATCCGTCACTAAAGCATTGCGAAAGTGTCATCGAATTGTTGCGGTCTCATAGATAGGTGGCGTCAACCATATGGAGGGGTTGATGTCTCGATTTTTAACTGGAACAGCACTCGCGACTGTATTGATGACGACAGTCACACCATTAGCCGCAGCGCAAGTCCTAAGCGGTAAAGTGACCGATGCAAGCGGTACCGCACCCTTGCAAGGTGCGATTGTATCTATTGATGGCACAAACCGCTCAACCAGCACAGACCGGTTTGGCGAATATCGTATCGTGAACCTGCTGGCGGGCGAATATACAGTGGTCGTTTCCTATGTCGGCGCGCCTGACGTCGTTTCAACGATCATCGTCCAACAAGCCGGTACTGAGCTTGATTTTACGATGGGCGCGGATGTTCGGTATCTCGACAATATTCTAGTGGTTGGCTCGAAGGCGGCTCAAGCAGGGGCGATTAACCAACAACGTGCCGCAGATAGCATAATCTCCGTCATAGATTCTGATGGACTCGGCTATTTCCCAGACACAACAGTTGCTGACTCGCTGCAACGTGTTCCAGGTCTTTCAATTGTAACCGACCAAGGCGAAGGCCGTTATGTCTCCATTCGCGGGATCAATACCGACTTGATCGCGGCCTCCATCAATGGTGTTCGCACGCCCTCGCCGGAAGATCGCCGCGGCGTCTTGCTAGACGGCGTGCCATCAGACCTTCTTGACGGTATTGAGGTGCAAAAGTCGCTCACGCCAGATGTCGATGCCGACAGCCTCGGAGGCATCATCAATTTGAAGACGATCTCGGCCTTCGATCGGGATGGCCAATTCGTACGGGCAAAGCTTGAAGGTCAGTGGAATGAGATCACGGAAGAGATTTCACCAAAAGCGACACTCACTTATTCCAATGTTTTCAATGACGTATTTGGCGTAGCAGTGTCGCTTAACTACCAAGACTTGCGGATTGAGGCACACAACAATGAAATCGGTGAATTCGGCCAAGATGAGACAACAGGCCTGTTCAGCCCGAATGATGATTTCGAGAACCGATGGTATGATCTGACCCGTGAGCGCTTAGGCCTCGTCGCAAACTTCGACTGGCGGGTAAATGAAAACACAGATTTATACCTGCGTACGCTATATAACCAGTACAATGATGATGAGGTTCGAAACAAATTCGAACTTCGCAGCTTTGATGATTTTGAAGATGATGATGTGGTCACACCGACCTCTACAAGCTTCTTACTCGAAGAGATTGATGCAGAAGTACGCCTTCGCGAAGAGGTTCGCACCATCCAGACATATGCTCTTGGCGGTGAGACCGATTGGAATGCGTGGAGCTTTGATTATGAGGTGTCTTATGCCTACGCTGAGGAAGACGACAGCGACAATCACGATGTCACCTTCCGCTCTGAAAACCTTCAGGATATCGCGCCTGGGCCTGTTACCCTCGACTATAGTTCACCAGAAACACCTCGCCTGATTGCAAGTGACGCGTGGCTCGCCGCAGCGTATGATCCCTCGAACTATTTTCTCGACTCATTTGAGCGTGAGTTCACGACAAATGAGGACACAGAAGTCAGTCTAAAATTCAATGTCGCGAGAGACAGCTTCATCGGTGACGTTCCCGTGACGTGGAAAGCCGGTATCAAGCTGCGCGATCGCGAAAAAATCCGCGATGTGAACCTGACTTTCGAAGAAGATGACAGCCTCAATCTGGCGAATTTCGTCGATGGAGACCTCATCGGGAATTGGCGTCTTAATGTTCCCCAGCCGTTTTGGCCTAATCCAAACCTGACCGCGGCTCTACGAGGCTCGTTCTCAGCAGACGCTTTTGTTGAAGACGATAGCGTCATCGACAGCACGATTGAAGATTATGCGATCGATGAACAAGTCCTCGCTGGCTATGCTTTGGGCAATTTCAGCCTGGGTGCGACGACAATCGTCGCGGGCGTTCGTATTGAACAAACCGATGTCGATTTAACAGGGCAGTTTTTGGACGAGGGTGATACGAGCCAGTTTGACTTTGGCTCTTTTGCGACGCGCAACGTCTCCGATGACTATACGAACGTTCTGCCCAGTGTGAATATTAAGCACGAATTCAGTGACAAGCTGATTGGCCGCGCAGCCTACTATGCGTCACTGGTGCGCCCTGGATTTGGCGAAATGGCGCCTTTCGCTGTTCTCAATGATGATCGGGATGAAGTTGAACTCGGCAATCCGAATCTCGACGCCCTTGAGGCCGACAATTTCGATATCTCGATTGAGTACTATCCGACTGAGCTGTCTGTTTTATCGTTCGGCTTGTTCTACAAGGATATTGAGAACGCAATTTATGGGGTTGAGTTTGATATCGATGATGTTCCGAGCAGCGTCGATCTGTCCTTCCTCCCGACAACACTCTTCGATGGCGACGAGAGCAATGGCGAGATTGGAGAGGTTACAACCTTTATAAACGTCCCAAGCACAGAACTGATCGGTGCCGAGTTTAACTATGTACAGAGCCTGGAAGATCTCAACCCAGCCCTTGAGGGGTTCTTAGTCTCGGCCAACCTCACAATCACCGACTCTGAAAGCACCTTGCCGAATGGACGGGTTGTCCGTTTTCTCAATCAAGCCGACACGGTCTGGAATATTGCTTTAGGGTACGACAAAGGGCCATGGGATCTGCGTATCTCAGCAAACTTCCGTGGGGATAGCGTAGACGAACTTTTTGACACAGACCCCGGTGATGAAGTGCTTGACCGCACCATTGATGATCGGACCTTGATCGAAGCATCTGCGAAGTACAACGTCAATGACAACCTCCAGATTTATCTTGAAGGCAAGAACCTGACGGACGAACCGGAATACTACTATTTCGGTGATGAAAGCCGTCTGATGCAGTATGACGAATTTGGAACGAGTTGGATCTTCGGGGCACGGTATACATTCTAGAACCTCGTTGTTCGTTACTGATGTCAGGACCGTTCAATACCGTTGACGCTATGATTATTGATGCATTCGGAGACCACACTATGACGCGTCTATTCTTATTATCATCGACTGTTCTTGGGCTTGCCGCTTGCGCAAGAACGCCGGAAGTTCTGCCATTCGACATTCAATCTGTAACCCCTAGCGTAGAAACAGCGCCAATGATTGGTGTGGGTGATCGTGCAGATGACCCTGCGATTTGGGTCAGCGATCGCTCAGACCAAGCCTCACTTATCCTTGGGACCAACAAGGATGAAGGGCTTCACGTTTACAGTCTCGCCGGCGAAGAGCTTCAATTTTTAGATGTTGGCGCGATCAATAATGTTGATATCCGCGGTCGCTACGCCGTCGCCAGCAATGATGAAGTGGGCGCGTTGAGCTGGTTTACCATTTCGGGCAATGAGGCGGAACCGGTAGAGCATATCGGCGACACATCAGTGGAAAGCATCGAGCCTTATGGCGTCTGCCTCGGTCAGGACTCTGATGGCCTGATCGCGGCGATCACTTATAAGACGGGTCTCGTCGAGTTTTGGCGCGCCGCCCTAAGCGATAACGCAGATATATCTGCTTCGCTTGTCAGCACGCTCCAATTGCCCTCTCAGCTTGAGGGCTGTGTTTTTGATGAGACCCAAGACCTGATCTTCATTGGTGAAGAAGCCTTCGGGCTCTATGCCTACTCTTACCGCGATACAGCCGCTGAACCCTATGTCGTCGATTCAATTACCGCCAGTAATGGCCTCGTCGCTGATGTCGAAGGCGTTAGTATTTATTATGTGGAAGGCGGTGGATATATTGTTGCATCGGCTCAGGAAGCTGATCGATTTGTCGTCTATGACCGACTGCCGCCACATGCGCCACGCGGCATTTTCAGGATATCAGAAAGTCCTGACGGTAGCATTGATGGTGTCAGCCATACCGACGGTCTTGATGTCGTCTCCGCCCCTCTCCCTGGGTATCCGAATGGATTGCTTGTCGTTCAAGACGACGGCAATCCGAGAAGTGGCGTTGATCAGAATTTCAAACTGGTCGATTGGCGCGTCGTGTCCGATGCTCTAACGCTGGACTAGTCTTGCGAGCGCGACCACTCAACGTCGACATAAGGAGTGAACCGATATGCTTAGGATAATCAAAACTGCTGCTCTATCTGCTATGATCATTATGACATACGCGGCTGCAGAGGCTGAGCCACAAACAGGCAACGTGATTTTCTTTCATCCTGACGGCGCCGGTGTGAACCATTGGAATGCGGCTCGAATTCACGGTGTTGGTCCGGATGGCGAACTCAACTGGGACAAGCTTCCAGCAATTGGCGTGTATACGGGCCATATGTCTGATCGCCTGACATCTACGTCGCACGGGGGCGCAACGGTGCATAGTCGTGGCGTAAAAGTGCAGGCTGATAGCTTTGGCCTGGATGGCACTGAAATGATCACAGCCGCGTCGGGCGTGCCACAGTCGATTGCCCAAGAAGCGCTTGCAGCTGGTAAAGCAGTCGCTCTTGTTCAAACGGGCCATATTGGCGAGCCGGGAACGGCTGTCTTCCTGAGCCAAAGTGAACGGCGCAGAGATGTCGATCATATCGCGCGCCAAGTCATTGAAGCGGGCGCACAGGTCATCCTTGGCGGCGGCGAGAAATATCTCCTACCAGAAGGTGTCGAAGGGCGCCATGGCCTAGGGGAACGCACGGACGGCGCTAACCTTATCGAACTTGCTCAGTCTCTCGGCTACACCATTGTCTACACGCGTGAAGAGCTCCTCGCTCTAGATCTAAACAGCACAAATAAGGTGCTTGGGGTGTTTGCGCACAATCATACGTTTAATGATAATCCTATTGCCGTGAACTTGGCGAATGACTTACCTCATTATGAGACCAATGCGCCGACCGTCGCCGAAATGTCAGTCGTAGCTCTGACCATTGTCTCACGCGACCCAGATGGCTTCTTCGTCGTGGTAGAGGAAGAGGCGACCGATAATTTTCCCAACGATCGGAACGCCTCAGGCGCCCTAGAAGCCTTAGCACGTGCAGATGAGGCTTTTGGGGTCATGCTGGGCTTCGTTGATGCGCGCACCGATACATTGCTGATTACGGCTGCAGACAGCGATGCTGGCGGAATGCAAGTTGTCTCGACAGATGAGCCAAGCGCTTATGTTCATGGTCAATACGGCCTTGAAACCGCGCTCTTTACTGCCGCAACTGACGATCGAGGTGTTGCCCTTCCATTTGGGATTGGCTTCGTCGGGGATGGCGGTGACGTGTCAGGGGGCATCCTTGTTCGAGGTGCCGGTTTCAATCGCGAACTCATCACACCGCTGATGGACAATACAGACGTCTACAAAGTCATGCACACAACACTGTTTGGGACGTCATTCGAAGACTGAGGCTTATTGTTGTGCCAGAGACGCCAAGCAAAGCGGTGCGAAGAGCGAGCTGCTCCAGCACACCCCCTTCAGAAAACAACCCAATAACCCTCACCCACTCACAGTGCTGAGAACCGGTAGAAGGGACGGAATCAGAGCCAGTGGTGCTGGCATATTAACATTTTTACCGATTCTATTCACATTGAAACTTGGGTGAATATTGAGAAATGTGGTTGTCGCAAAGTTCCGAGTGACCACACAGAGTGAATGACAATTCCCATTCATGTATGCATTGACACTCAAATCGCCTGTCGGGAAATAAACTGTTCCGGAGAAGTCGAGATTGGCATTCGATACATGCTGCTCACCTACGGTTGTGTCTCTATCGGCGTACATGACGAACCCTTGAAGATCACCTGTTGTGAGCCCGCTTAGATTCAGTCGCCCGCCTTGATGATTGAGGCGTGCTCCGTTTCCAGTAAAGATGATGAGAACACCATCGCCCTCAATCTCGACATTGCCTGTTGTTGTGAGCGGTCCGTCTCGTATAACGTAAATGCCAGGTCTTAGCGTTACCTTGCCAGCGCCTCGAAGCTCTAGTCCACCATTATAGATACCCGGCCATAATCTGATATCACGGGTGACATTAAGGACGCGGTTCCATCGCGTGCCACAGCTTATCCAATACCCGGCATTCCAAATGTCGTGGCAGGTTTTGAAATCGACACTGGGTGTTTCAGCCAGCAAATCGCCTAAGGAGAACATATCTTGGTAGACGCGCTCACGGGTGCGTTGTCTTGTTCCAACGAACTCAGCCCCTCCAGATGTGAAAACCCCGTACCCGCCCCATGCTGACAGGACTGATGTACTCATAAAAATCGCATCATCTGCAGAAGAATCGACCCAGGCATCATAGGCATCAATATCGGCCGATCCTGAAATCGAAAAGGATCGCGAGGCTGTCGTATCCAGCGTATGGATGGTTGGGACCGGCGGAATGAAGGCATATGATGTTGATGAAATCTCAGTGTCACCACCAGTCAAGCTGCTGAAGAACTTGATCGGGCCGTTCCCGCGGTCCTTGGAGAGAACGCCTTTTACCTTTACAGCATTTACAATTGTAAAAGGCGGGACATCACTAAACGTACTTGTTCGGTAGTCCCATTCACCAATCGAGATATCAGAGATATCAATCGCACCCTTCGCATAACCTTCAGGCAAGTTCATAGCGCCGATCTCAATCGCGGTCTCGATTTCGTCGGTCATGCTTTCAACAGTCGGGTTTAATACAGTTGCATTAAGCGTAGCACTCGCCCTCGAGGCCATATAGAGCGCTGTCGTATCTGTTGTCGCCTGAAGCTGTAGCTGCAGATGTCGATAGTAGCTCATGTCAACTGCGAGAGCAGCAAAGACGACGAGCACAGGCAGCATCATCGCCACCATTAGTGCTGTAATCCCTTTGGTGCAATCGACCAGTGCTTTCAGACCGAAGGGATCAGATCTAAAACGACGTATTAAGGAGCGTGCTGTCATGATCCTAGCTCCGTCCAACGCTGGAGAATTTCAGCTTTGGTGTCACTGACGAAATATTGAACTCTGGCTGGTAGTGGCTGAATGACGCAAAAGGGAAGTCAGCCAGTGTCAGATTCTCAGAGTTGCCAGTCACTTCTACAACAATGACGTTTGCGGCAGAACTATCGACGTTGACCGTCAGGTCATCGCCACCATACCGTTTGAGATTTGCGGCAAGAAAAGTCTCAGCCTCAGTGTCAGTCATTTGCGCATAAGAAACCGCTCGGACAGCCTCATTCGCTATGGCTTGCATTTGGTTGATCCCAAATAGCGCATAACCAAAGTTGATAATTGCAAGTAGGAACGCTGTTAAAGGGAAAATCAACATCGCGAACTCAACGGCTGCGACACCGCCCGTATCTTCTGTGACAGAATTATCTTTGCCAATCAGCCGTTTTCTAACAATTTTAGAGTCTCTATTTACCATTTTTACACCCTCTTTTTCGGCGAGAAAACCTTTACGGCTCTCACTCTTTTTAAGATGCAGCATGGATAGAAGGGGCACCAAAAATGGTCTTGACCTAGACCTGACTAGGTCCTGACTATTTGATGACCACATTGTTTTTATTGAAATATTTTAGTTTATATAATTTTTTTATTTAATGATTATGAAAATTTATAGTAAAAATTTTCAAATTTAAATAAATAATGCATTAACTATAGCGCCACTCATACTGCGTTTTCAGTGCTCTAGGCGGGGTGTTTTCACTGCATTGCTATGAGACGAAGTTCATCACTTTCGCTCCAATGATCACCGGACTTCGCTTTTGCCAATTCCATTCGCTCAAAAGCAGTTTTAGTTTCATTACTCGCGTAGAGGAGTTCGGCCTCCAGCTTCAAAACAGAGGCCATATCCGGATCATGTGGTTGCGCTTCAAGAAAGAGTTCTTGCGCAAGTTGGGTCTCGCCACGCTGCAAAGACAAGAGCCCTAAACGGCTCTTCAAACGGGCAATAGATAGCCCTTCGCCTTTCTCGACAGCGACCTCGATAGCTTGCTGCAGATAAGAGAGGGCTTCGGTCTCGAGAGCTTGCTCAAATTTGATATCAGACATCAGCTCCAAGGCGTCTATGCTGGGATCTTTTCCGTGAGTCTCTAAGGCACGCAGATGCGCATTCGCCTCGATCAA
>JBCCDF010000127.1:0-8225 GCA_039030935.1 Pseudomonadota bacterium
CGCACCGGTGATCATGTTCTTCACATAGTCAGCGTGACCCGGGCAGTCAACGTGGGCATAGTGACGGTTTTCTGTCTCATACTCAACGTGAGCGGTATTGATCGTGATGCCGCGGGCTTTTTCCTCAGGCGCACTGTCAATGTCTTCATAAGACTGCTTCTCGCCGCCCGTGACTTCCGCCAGCGTCATTGTAATCGCTGCTGTCAGCGTCGTCTTACCATGGTCAACATGGCCAATCGTGCCAATGTTCACATGAGGCTTATTACGCTCAAACTTCTCCTTGGCCATCTGGGCCTCCTTCGCAACTGTGTCCGGCCCTCCGGACATTGGGAACTCTTTTGGGCGCAATACGCCCTCACTGAACGGGCGACATACACATGCCGCCCCTCAGTTTCAAGGACTTAGAGCGGTTAGATCTTTTCTTTTCCTTGACTTTAAAAGCCGACCCTGCCCCTTAGCCGAGATCTTTAATCTTAGGATGCTCTTTGACACTCGAAAGCTTTATCTCACACGCCAAACACTTAAAGGCGCAAAGACTATCCGATTTGGCGGGGCAGCGAGCAGCACGCCCGATCAGCGCATGCGGATGGACTATGAGCACGGCGCGGCAGTTTCTCGACGATAAGGCGGAGGATATCCTGATCGACCATGCCAAGGACGTCGATCTTGCTCAGGCGATATCGAAACTGTTTCGGGGCGAGAAGGTCAATACATCAGAAGACCGTGCTGCGCTCCATTGGGCTCTTCGATCGGAGGCTCACACTCTTAGTCCGGAGGCGAAGAGTGTGAGGGACAGCATAGAGCCTGCACTCGCGTTTGCAGAAGACCCTGACACTCTGAGGCAGTTCAAGACTGTCATCCACATCGGCATTGGGGGATCAGATTTCGGTCCTCGTCTTCTCTATGACGCGTTTTCTGGCGATGTTGAAAATCAGATAGATCTAAGATTTTGTGCAAATGTTGACCCACATGATTTCGAGCGCGCGATCCAAGGGGCTGATCCCGATCAAACTCTGGTCATTGGCGTCTCCAAGTCATTTGGGACAGAGGAGACGCTCTATAATCTTGGTCGCGCAAAAGCGTGGCTCGGTGGAACTCAAAAGTCGCAGATCGCACTGGTGACGGCGAATGCTAAGCGTGCGCGAGCCTGGGCAGGCAGCGCCCCGGTCGATATCTTTGAAATGCCGGAAAGCGTGGGGGGGCGTTTCTCGCTTTGGTCGGCGGCCTCGCTTGGGGTCATGATCGCGCTGGGGCCGGGTCGGTTCCGCCAGATTTTACATGGCGCTTATGCGATGGATCAGCACGTCCAAACTGCTGAAATCGGCGACAATCTACCCATGCTTCTAGCACTTCTCGACTTTTGGAACGCCGCTGTGCGCAAAGAGACCATGCGCGTGACGCTTGCTTACTCAAATAGGTTGCGATTGCTGCCGACTTATCTGCAGCAATTGGAAATGGAATCGAACGGCAAAACAGTCTCTGCTTCCGGGGATAGGTTGGCCCATCCGACAGTCCCTGTGATTTGGGGAGGTGAAGGCTCAATTGGTCAGCATTCGTATCATCAATGGCTGCATCAAGGGGCACAATCGGCCCCTGCAGAGTTTATACTCGCGCTCGACAAAGGGGTACATCCAGAAGGGCAAAGAGCTTTGATAGCCCATGCTTTAGCGCAAGCCGAAGTGCTGGCAAATGGCCGTTCATTAGAGCAGGTGAAAAACGAGGAACCTAATTTATCAGAGGCCTTGGCCGCTCAAAAAGTTCATCGCGGCGGTCAGCCCTCCACATTTCTATCGTGCACCGATTTCAATGCTGAGACATTTGGAAGCCTTATCGCGCTTTATGAGCATCGCACCTATTTGGCAGGTGTGCTGTGGGGTGTGAATCCGTTCGACCAGTGGGGCGTGGAGCGCGGTAAGACTATGGCGCAGCGTCTGAAAAGCGTGCTGACAGGCGACACTCAGGCTGAGGATCCCGTCACCGCAGGTCTGGTGGAACAGCTGCGTGACCGATGAGACAAAGCGGCTCCTGATCATTTGGCATTCGCGGACGGGCGGATCGCGGCAAATGGCTGAAGCTGCTCTCCAAGGGGCACAAAGTGCTATGGAAAGTGGGTTTGAAGTGACCCTCAAAGGAGTCTCAGAGTGTTCTGAAAGGGATGTTCTCGGAGCCGCAGGGTACATATTTATAGGGCCAGAAAACCTGGCTGCGCTCTCAGGCGAAATGAAGGCCTTTCTAGACCGGTACTATTATCCGCTTTTGGGAAAGATCGAGGGACGTCCGTATGCTCATCTTGTCTGTGCTGGATCCGATGGAACCAATGCTGTTCGTCAGCTTGCGCGCATAGTTACAGGCTGGCGGCTCAAGGCGGTTCAAGAGCCGTTGATTGTGAATACTGCGGCGCAGACGGAAGAGCAAATTCTCGCGCCCAAAGTTATCGAAAACGCTGATCTCAAACGTTGCCAAGATATTGCGGCGGCTATGGCCGCTGGTCTCGCCATGGGAGTCTTTTAAGCGCGCAGCATATCCCGGCTGACGATCACGCGCATGATTTCGTTTGTGCCTTCGAGAATTTGATGCACGCGTAAATCGCGGACGATTTGTTCGACGCCATAGTCGGCCAGATAGCCATACCCACCGTGAATTTGCAGGGCGTCATTGGCGACTTTGAAGCCTGTATCGGTGACGAAGCGCTTCGCCATCGCACACCATCGCGTGGCATCCGGCGCTTTCGCGTCGAGTTTGGCGGCGGCCTCATACAGCATGACGCGGGCGGCTTGGAGCTCGGTTTCCATGTCGGCGAGTTTGAACTGGATGGCTTGGAAGTCTGCGATCGGTTTGCCGAACTGTTCACGCTCTTTGGCATAGGCAAGGGCGAGGTCGAGCGCGCGTTGGGCCCCGCCGAGGGAGCAGGCGGCGATGTTAAGGCGGCCGCCGTCGAGGCCGGCCATAGCGAACTTGAAGCCATGTCCTTCCTCGCCGATGCGATTAGCGATAGGAACACGCACCTCATCGAGGATGACCTGTTTCGTGGGCTGACTGTTCCAGCCCATTTTCTTTTCATTGGCACCAAAAGACAAGCCGGGCGTTCCGAGTGGAACGATAAAAGTAGATACGCCTTTCGCCCCATCATCGCTCGTGCGTGCCATGAGCACGTAAACATCAGACGTCCCTGCGCCTGAGATAAACTGCTTCGAGCCCGTGATGACATATTCATCGCCATCACGTCGAGCACTGGTTTTCATCGCGGCAGCGTCCGACCCGGATCCGGGTTCGGTCAGGCAATAAGATGCGATAAGTTGCATAGATGTGAGCTTTGGACACCACTCTTCGCGTTGAGCATCGCTGCCAAAGCGATCAATCATCCATGTCGCCATATTGTGAATGGATATGAAAGCGGCGGTCGAAACATCGCCGTAGGACAGTTGCTCAAAGATCAGCGCTGCATCCAAACGACCAAGGGCTGATCCACCGACATCGTCGCCTGTGTAAATACCTGCAAAGCCCAGCTCGGCGCTGTCGCGAATGACTTCCACTGGAAAGTGTTTTGTCTCGTCCCATTCGGATGTATGCGGTGCAAGACGATCAGCGGCAAAGCGCTTCGCCATATCCTGGATCATCACTTGTTCTTCGCTAAGCCGCGTTGTCATTGGCGCTTATCTCCGATTTCCGCTATCACCGCCTCATGTGCCACAGCGGAGCGCCTCGTCAATGCGCGATTTGCCAGAAGGATATTTCCTAAGTCTTGGAGAAGTGGGCGATATTCCTGCTTTGATTGCGGTTGATAAGGCAGCTTCTGCCCTATTCGCGCCAACAGGCTTGGTCGAATCAGAGGCGCTTGACGATCACGTGCCCGCTGAAATTTTTGAACAGGCAATGGCCGTCGGTGATGTTGTTGCAGCATATAATCGCCACGGCTGGCCCGTTGGGTTTGCAATATTTAGCGTTCGCGGGAACGGACTGTATCTCGACCAAGTCAGTGTTCACCCTGACCATGGCAAACAAGGCTTGGGGCGCATTCTTGTTTATGCGGTCATCGCTGAGGCTGAAGCCCGAAGACTCAGTCATGTGAGTCTGTCTACGTTTCGTGATCTTCGTTGGAATGGCCCTTTTTATGCGTCTATGGGGTTCGTCGAAATGGACCGCAGCGACATGGAACCCTACATGCTCGAAATTGAAGACGCGCAGCGCGGTCATATGGACGTTTCTGCACGTTGCTTTATGCGGCGCAAAGTGCGCGGATCGTTGATGCGACTCGTGATGCCATGGAGGACCAGTTCATGATGACACCTTTTCCGCAGCAATATCCCGCAACGCGCTTGCGTCGTCTAAGGCAGGCCCCTTGGATCAGGTCGTTGAGCGCGGAGCATGTGCTCACACCATCTGATTTGATCTGGTCCGTCATTGTGCACGATGGTGAAACACCGCGCATTCCGGTCGATGCGATGCCGGGTGTCGAACGGCTGAACGTTTCTGAAGCCGTAGCGGCTGCGAAACGGGCTGAAGCTCTTGGCATTCCGGCGATTGCGATTTTCCCGCACATTGATCCGTGCTTTAAGGATGAAGAGGGGAGTGAGGGCCTGAACCCTGATGGCCTTATCCCAACCTGTATCAAGGCTATGAAAGACGCCGCGCCAAGTGTTGGCATTATTTGCGATGTCGCTCTCGATCCCTTCACAAGCCACGGGCATGACGGCCTGATTGATGAGACTGGCTACGTCCTCAATGATGAAACGACCAGCGTCCTTGTTGAGCAGGCGCTGGTTCAGGCTGAAGCGGGCGCAGATGTTGTTGCCCCCTCTGATATGATGGATGGACGCATTGGCGCCATCCGGGCCGCCTTAGAGGGGGATGGGCACACCAACACGCTGATCCTGTCTTATGCAGCGAAATATGCGAGCGGCTTTTACGGGCCTTATCGTGAGGCCATTGGCTCTGCGACGGCGCTTATCGGGGATAAAAAAACGTACCAACAGAATCCTGCAAATACCGATGAGGCGCTGCGCGAGGTCGCTATGGATATCGCTGAAGGCGCCGACATGGTGATGGTCAAGCCTGGCTTGCCCTATCTCGATATTGTCCGCCGCGTCAGTGAGACGTTCGCAATCCCGACGATGGCATTTCAAGTCTCCGGTGAATACGCCATGATTCAGGCAGCGAGTCAGAATGGCTGGATTGATGGCGAGCGTGTGATGATGGAAACACTGCTTAGCTTTAAGCGTGCTGGCGCGGCTGGCATTGTCACCTATTTTGCTGAGAAAGCCGCGCAGAAACTCGGTTAGGCATGGACTTCTTCCCGCATACCTTTGAGGGCGAGATCAATATGCGGGGTAATCCCCTCTGATCGCGCTTGACGCTTGGGCCTTGAAGCCGTCCAATCCATCTAAAAATTGGGAGGACAGTATGAGCGAGATCAAGACCATCCTTAAAGGTCGTGCGTTTCTAGAGGGGCCGCGCTGGCGAAACGACGCGCTTTGGCTGTCGGATATGCATGGCCATGAGGTATTACGCCTTACCGAGAATGGCGCGTGCGAGACCATCATGTCGGTTGAGGGGCGACCTTCAGGTTTAGGCTGGATGCCGAATGGAGATATGCTCATTGTGTCCATGATGGATCGCAAGCTGCTGCGACGGACACCTGCTGGCGAGGTTTCGCTCCATGCCGATGTGAGTGATCTGATCCCAAAGCGGATCAATGACATGGTCGTCGATAAAGTGGGACGAGCCTATATCGGTAATTTCGGGTTTGATTTTGAAGACGGCGAAGAGCCAACTACGACAATTCTTGCGCGTGTTGATCCTGATGGCAGCGTTCACGTGGTCGCTGACGATCTTGCTTTTCCAAATGGAATGGTGATTACGCCGGACGAGGAAACACTGATCGTTGGCGAGAGTTGGGGTCTGAAGCTGAGCGCGTTTGATGTTGATGCTGCAGGCGGGCTATCAAATCGGCGTGACTGGGCCACGTTTAGCGATCGGCGGACACCGGATGGTATATGCTTAGACGAGGCAGGCGGGATCTGGATCGCATCGCCCGTTTCCAAAGAGTTTCTTCGTGTCGAGGAGGGCGGCAACATCACCGACGTCATCCCAGCAGGGCGTCAAGCGATTGCTTGTATGCTCGGTGGAACGGACGGAAAGACACTGTTCATGCTGAGCTCTGAATCCACGCACTATGAGCAATGCCGTGAGCTTATGAGCGCTGAAGTCAGGATTACGCGCGTGAAGCACGCTGGTGCCGGTTGGCCGTAGCCAGATCACGTTTATCGGAATATCTCACTGACGTCGGAAGGCGTTATTCTTGCGGCCAGTTCGCCAATCCCGAATAGTTTCAATGGGTTGAGTGGAAAGTACGACTTCACGTCCAATGCCGACCCATCAGTGACCGAAGTCAGATCATAGGGGGCCGTCTTCGCCCAATCCATTTTGGCGTAGAGAGTTCGAGCGTCATCACTCAATTGGATTTCCAGTGTTTTAGTCTGCATAAGATTACCGACTTTCTCACCGTCGACATAAATTCCCATGCCTCTGGCCGCGCCGTAAAAGCCTCTGCTACGGGTCAGTGTAATTGTTCGCATCTCTACACCTCGAATGTTTCGTAATTTGCATGCATATAATCGAGGCCGTCGCGAATGATGTCCTCCAAGACCACCATATCGATATCTGCGAGTTTATTGACGTAAAGACAAGCTTTTCCAAGCTTATGTTTCCCAAGGCGTGAGAGCTTCTCTTGCATGTCGCCAAAACGGTAGCCGGGCATGACATATAAAGATTGGCTGGCTTTTCGGGGGCTGAATCCGGTCAGCAGCATCTCTCCGCTATGCCCGCTGTCATAGGTGTATTTATAGCGCCCATAGCCGATAAGAGATGGTCCCCACATGACGGGTGTGAGTCCCGTGATGCGATCAAAGAAATCGAGCAGAACAAGTCCATCCTCACGGCGTGTCTTGTGCTCGACAGCCTCAACAAAGGTTCTTGGATCAACCTCTGTGGGTACCGTTTTCGGTTCCGATTTTGCCATTTGAATTCCTCCCCAAAGCGGAACTTTAGCCAATCGAGACCTTCGCGCCTAGGTCGAGAACAATGATCAGCGCAACGCAAATCGCAAGAAAAATCACGCTGAGGGCGATATTGATGGCTACAGCTCGATCTGCGCCCTTCTGTTGTAGCCATCCGCGTGGTCGGATTTTCCTGAGCCGGAAGACCATTAGAGCGGCAAACACAAGGCTTGCGACATTCAACGCGAGAAGAAGCGCAGCGCGCGACGCGAACGCCCATTCACCACTCCCTAAGAAAAGTCCAACTGCTGCTCCGGGAGGGAGGAGGGCTGCTGCTACCATAACGCCGACCAGAGCAGATGACTGTCCTTTCGCCATAGAGAGCGCTGCGGCGCAGCCTGCTGCAATTGCTAAGGCCATCCCATCTAGACGAACTTCGGCCCGCGATATCAACTCGCGACTTTCCAGGTCAATCGGCACAATAAGCGAGATCGCGACAGAAGCGGCAAGTGCAAGCACAACGCCGACAATAAGGGTCTTCCCCGATCCGAAGAGCAGGTCTCTATCGCCCAGGGCTGCACCAAATGAAAACCCCAAGATTGGTCCTAAGAGTGGCGCAATAACCATTGCCCCGATAACACCCGCTGCGCTGTCTGCATTCAAGCCCGCAGCGGCGACAATGGTCGACAGAACAACCATGATCAGGAAGTCGCGTTCCAGCCTCGCGCCTTTGACGACATTTGTGTAGATTTCCTCGCGCAAAGCTTGTTTGCGACGCTTTCCGCGATCTTTCCCATCATCGTCGTCTTTATCAAGTTTTGGCGCGGTGGCCTCAATCGCGTGAAGACTGACGCGCCAATCGCGCTCGTCTTCCAGCGTGGTTTGGATGTTGTCCATCAGGGCCTGACCTGATCCATCGCGCAGGAAGACGCTGACGAGTTTTCGATCTTTCTGTTCGAGTGGTACGACATAATAATCGACAGGTTCAGCAGCTTTAACGGCGCGAATGACCGTATCAAGCGCCTCAGTGTCTCGCATATGAATGTCGAGGCGGCGCATTAGCTATCCGTCTCTGTTTTGCGGCCCATGCGCGCAAGTAAGCTTGACGTGTCCCAGCGATGACCGCCCATCGCTTGGATATCAGCATAGTACTGATCGACCATGGCGGTTAGAGGGAGGCTCGCGCCATTCTCGCGTGCGGTATCAAGTGCGATGCGTAGGTCCTTTCGC
>JBCCDF010000128.1:0-8206 GCA_039030935.1 Pseudomonadota bacterium
GCGTCAAGCGCGCGTTGATGTGTGTGGAGGCCAGGATACTTGGGCAATAGAGAAGGGTGAATATTGATGAGACGATCGGTCCAGCGACCAACAAACCAAGGCGTCAAGACCCGCATAAAGCCAGCCAAAGCGACGATTTGAACATCCGTTTGTTTAAGCGCATCATAGATCTGGCGTTCGAACGCTTCGCGGTCTTTTCCGAAAGGGCGGTGATCGATCGCCAGAGCAGGAATGCCCGCATCGCGTGCTGTTTCGAGGCCTTTGGCATCTGGTTTGTTTGAGATTATCAGAACCGGCTCAGCGGGATAGGTTTTATCTTCTGCCGCTTTGAGGATCGCATCCATGTTCGACCCCCGACCGGAAATAAGAATGGCCAGACGAAGCCGAGTCATGCGTCGGCAAGCTCACCTATGACGATTCCTGTTTCACCTGTCTCAGCGAGGGTTTCGAGGGCATCATCGACTTTGTCAGCGGCAACGGCAAAGACAAATCCGATGCCCATATTGAAGGTGCGGTGCATTTCTGAAGACTCGATATTGCCCTCGCCTTTGAGCCATTCGAAGACGGGGGGCGGGGTCCATGCAGTGTTATCGATCTGGGGCTGAAGATGATCTGGGCACATACGCGGTGTATTCTCGGTTAGGCCGCCGCCGGTAATATGAGCGAGGCCTTTGACCAATCCGGATTTGATGAGCGGCAAGGCTGCGTCACTGTAAAGGCGTGTCGGGGTGAGCAGCGCTTCTCCGAGCGTTGTATTACTGAACGGGCAGGGATCTGAATACACAAGTCCGGTGCGCTCAACGACTTTGCGGATGAGTGAGTAGCCGTTCGAATGCGGCCCACTCGATGCGATCCCGATCAGGACATCCCCGGCTTTCATGTCTTCGGTGCGAGGTAGGATACGGTCGCGCTCAACAGCACCAACAACGAAACCTGCCAAATCATAGTGGCCTTCCGGATACATGCCGGGCATTTCAGCGGTTTCACCACCAACCAATGCGCAGCCTGCTTGTTTGCACCCCTCTGCAATGCCAGAGATAACAGCCTCAGCAACCCCGCTTTCGAGTTTTCCAGTCGCGAAATAGTCCAGGAAAAAGAGAGGTTCTGCGCCTTGAGCCAGCACGTCATTGGCGCACATTGCGACCAAGTCGATGCCGACACTCTTATGAATGCCCGTTTCAAAGGCCAGCATGAGTTTGGTTCCAACACCGTCTGTTCCAGAAACCAGAACGGGATCGCGCCAACCGTCAGCTTTCAAATCAAACAGAGCCCCGAAGCCACCAAGAGCGCCCATGACGCCTTTTCTCTTTGTCGATGCAGCGAGAGGCGAAATGGCTTCAACAAGGCGTTCACCTGCCTCAATATCGACACCAGCATCGCGATAAGTCAGGGATGTTTTGGAAGAGTTAGTCATATTTCGCGCCTTAGCAGCCGAGCTTTCGTGTGACCAGCGCGGTTTGACGGTTCACCTCGTGAGTTTGAGTTGTTAAGCAAAGGCCTGAAGCGAAAGGCGGCATTATGATTCGAATCCTCGTTACAGCTCTGATGGTATTCGTGTTCGGTTCTGCCGCGCAAGCACAGAGCAGAGACGTCTACACTGTGCGGGGCATCCCAGTTGATGAGCAAGCGTCCTCCGTCATTGAAGCTCAGCAAAAAGCTTTCAACGCGGCAAAGTTTGTTGGCGCGCAAGAAATGATCGCTCGCATCACATTGCCCGAGGATCGCATGAGTGCCAGTGCGAGCCTCGCTTTAACGCCAGAGCTCGCGGACCGACTGGCGATTGCTGTCGATGTCGAAGAAGAAGTTCGCGGTGCTGGGCGTTATCGCGGACAATTGGCGGTCGTGTTTAATCCGAACAGTGTTCGCTCCCTGCTGTCTAAAGCAGCAATTCCCTATACCGATCAACAGGGGCCACGGGCTCTCCTTGTGCCGACTTCGAGTGATGCAAGAACCGAGTTTGTCTGGGCTGAAAGCTGGCCTGAGACATCGCAAGGACGTCTCATTCCTACAGTGACGGCATACGGTGGTGTCTATGGTCCAGAGACCCCTTGGTCTTTATTTTCAGGGGATTTAGCCGCGGCTAATGCACGTCGTGTGATTTTTGCTGATCTATCTGGTGTTCCCGGGGCTTATCGAGTCACTCTATCGATTTTGACGGCAAGTGGTGCTCAGAAAATCGGAACAACCAGCGCGATGCCGAATTTGGAGGCTGCTCGAATGGCCGCCGGGGATTTACTTGACCTCGACTGGAAACGCTCTGCGATTGTGCGCGATGATGGGACGAGAACCGTGATCAAAGCCAGTGTGCTGTACACCTCTCTAGCGGAATGGAACACGCTACGTGGGGCGCTTTTGCGCTCGCCTCTCGTGTCTGATTTTCGAACCGAAGCCGTCGCACGCCGAGGGGCCGTCGTTGAGTTTGTTTATACCGGCACTGATCAGCGCTTCGCGAATGACCTTCGCCAACGTGGTGTGCAATTACAACAGAAGCCGATCGGCTGGGTGCTGACCTCAGCGCTCAGCGGACAATAAACTGAGTAGATGAAACGCCCACGCCAGCTGCCGATAAAGTTTCCAGAGCCGAAGCTGGAACTGAGCGATTTTATTCTCACCGATGCAAACCGCAGTGCCGTCGAGGCTGCGTTGAATGTCAGCCAGTGGCCGCACTTTCTGTTTTGTCTGATTGGGCCGCGGGGATCTGGGCTCTCGACACTTTGTCGGATTTGGGCAGACGAGGTTAATGGGACGCATCTTAGTGCAGCGCAGCTTGATTCACTCACATCAGCGGACATGACCGAGTTATCAAGCAGACATGTCGTTTTGGATGAGGCCGACGCGGTAAAGGACGATCAAAAACTTCTGCTCTTGATCAGTGCTGCAAAGCGTCTTGGGGGTCGACTATTGCTGACGGGGCACGCTTCACCCGCTCAATGGAGATCAGCGACCAAAGATCTAACATCGCGGCTGCAAGCCGCACCTCTGGTTCAAATAGGGCCACCAGATGAACCTATGATGAGGGCGCGGCTACAAGCTGTTGCGCAGGGACAATTCATGACGATGCCGCAAAGTGTTGAAGATTACCTTCTTATTCGGATTGGGCTTCGTTATGATCTTGTCGCGTCGGTGATTGAGGCATTAGCGGGCGCTGTTGGAGGCCGCGAACTAACTGTTCCTGTTGCGCGCGAGATTTTAGAACATCAACCAGAACTCTTCGATAGGGATCAAATGGTATGACTGGGCAGACACTCTCCGAGCGCGATTTGATGCTGCCTGAGCGGTTTTTGAACCGCGAATTGTCATGGTTGAAATTTAATGAGCGTGTTCTGGAAGAGGCGGCCAATCCTGCTCATCCCTTGCTTGAGCGCCTGCGCTTTTTGTCAATTTCCGGAAACAACCTCGATGAGTTTTTTATGGTTCGGTATGCGGGCCTGCGTGAGCAGGTCCGGGCGGGTATTCAACGCCGCAATCAGGAGGGGATGACGCCCCTGCAGCAAGTTGAAGCGATTGAAGACGCCGTCGAGACGCTGATGGACGATCAGCAGAAACAGTGGAAATCTCTACGCAAGCAGCTCGTAAACGAAAATGTTCA
Source organism: Pseudomonadota bacterium (assembly GCA_039030935.1). Lineage (GTDB taxonomy): Bacteria > Pseudomonadota > Alphaproteobacteria > Caulobacterales > Hyphomonadaceae > Henriciella. Next base: position 3,590 of record JBCCDF010000128.1, read on the forward strand.
AGTCATCGCGATCAAAGATCTCAAGAAAGCGGATTTGAATTGGGTCGCAGCTCACTTTCGTGATCATATTTTTCCGATCCTGACCCCACAGGCTGTCGATCCGACGCATCCTTTTCCCTTCATTCCAAACCTTGGCTTTGCGGTCGCTTTCCAGTTGGCACCTGAAATCAAGACAGCGGAGAACATGGTGGGGCTTGTCCCACTACCGGCTTTTTCGCCACGCTTTATTCGTCTTCCAGACCGCAGGGGCAGCGTGCGGTTCGTTCGTCTAGAGAGCGTCATCGCACACTTTCAGACGCTTTTGTTTCCTGGCTTTACATCGACGGGGCACTGCGTCTTTCGCATCGTCAGAGACAGCGATATTGAGATTGAGGATGAAGCGGAAGACCTGATCGCTGAGTTTGAGATCCTGCTACGCCAGCGCCGGCGAGGGCGGATTGTGCGTATCCATATTGATAAGGATGGCCCCGAGACACTTCAAAACTTTATCGTGCGTGAAATCGGGGCTGAGTCTAGAGATGTCATGATCCAGAGTGGTCTACTGGGTTTGAAAGACCTGTCAGGCTTGATTATAAAAGATCGCCCTGAATTGCTGTTCTCCCCGTTTGAAGCACGCTTCCCGGAGCGTATCCGCGAAATGGGAGGCGACTGTTTTGAAGCGATCCGTGCAAAAGATATTCTCGTTCATCATCCCTATGAGTCGTTTGATGTCGTTGTTCAGTTTATCAGGCAGGCTGCGCGCGATGAGAATGTGGTCGCGATCAAGCAAACCCTTTATCGCACGACGCTGAACTCGCCGATTGTAGCCGCCCTTATCGAGGCTGCAGAGGCCGGTAAGACGGTAACAGCTTTAGTCGAAATCAAGGCGCGTTTTGATGAAGAGACCAATTTACGCCTTGCCCGAGATTTAGAACGCGCAGGTGTACAGGTCGTCTATGGTTTCATCGACTATAAAACTCACGCCAAAGTCTCATTGGTCGTCAGGAAAGAAAAGGGCGGCCTAAAAACCTATACTCATTTCGGAACGGGTAATTATCATCCCGTGACCGCTAAGGTCTACACTGACTTGGCTTTGTTCACTGCGGATCCTGCCCTTGGCCGAGATGCGGGCCGTTTGTTTAACTATGTCACAGCTTACCGAGAACCTCCTGAGCAAGGGCCCGGCATGGAAAAAGTGGTCATGTCACCGCTCAGGATGGAGAATTTCATAATTGAGCTGATCGATGCTGAAGCAGATGCAGCGAGAGCTGGTGCGCCCTCTGGTATTTGGGCGAAAATGAACTCACTCGTCGACGGGGATGTCATCGATGCGCTCTATCGTGCCAGCCAAGCGGGCGTCCCAATCCGTCTAATCATTCGAGGGATATGTTGCCTGCGCCCGGGTGTTCCGGGTCTCTCTGAAAGCATACAAGTTAAGAGTCTGATTGGGCGCTACTTGGAGCATTCGAGGATTGTCTGTTTCGCCAATGGCGCGGCTTTGCCTTCGGCAAAAGCAAAAGTCTTTATGTCATCAGCTGACTGGATGGATCGCAATTTGAAACGCCGCGTCGAAGCGCTTGTTCCGATTGAAGTGCCGACCGTGCACCGACAAGTCCTCAATCAGATCATGGTGGCGAATCTAAACGACGACGTGCAAAGCTGGGATATGGATGCAGACGGGGAATATCATCGAACCGCACCGCCAGCGGGCGAAGCAGGCTTCAGTGCGCACGAATACTTTATGGACAATCCGAGCCTATCTGGTCGCGGTAGCGCGCTCGTCGTGAGCGAGCCACCGCGTCTTGCGCCACGAAAACGGTCGAAGCGCTAGCGAATGGATTTTCGCCGTCTTGCCGTGATCGATATTGGATCGAACACCTGTCGGCTCGTCATCTATGATGTGTTAGGTGTCGCTCTCCTTCAGTCATTCAATGAAAAAGCGATGGCCGGTTTGGGGCGAGGGCTTCCCGAAACAGGTATGCTATCGAAAGAGGGACGGGTGATCGCGCTTGAGGCCTGTCGTAGGTATGCCGCCATTCTTAAAGGTTTGGGCGTTTCCGAAATCTACCCGGTTGCAACCGCAGCCGTTCGTGTCGCAAGTGACGGAGTAGATTTTGTCAAAGATGTTGAAAAGAGTTTAGGGCGTCCGGTGCAGGTCTTGAGTGGGCCTGACGAAGGCCGCCTATCCGCTTCAGGCGTCGTGACCGGGTTACATGAGGTAGACGGTATCGTCGCTGATTTGGGCGGTTCAAGTTTGGAGCTTCAATCGCTCAGAGGCGGCACGCCACGCCAAAAAGGCGAGACACATCTTCTCGGACCGCTTGCTTTTACAGATGCAGATGACAAGCCGTTGGACAAACGACGCAAGGCGATCAAGCAAACACTCAAATCATCTAAAATCCTGACGTCTAAAACTGAAAAGCTCTATGCAGTTGGCGGAGCATGGCGAAACGTTGCTGCGGTCCACATGGAGCTTGTCGGATACCCCCTGCATATCTTGCAAGGATACAAAATGACGGCGTCAGATGTTCGCGAAGTTATTGACACGGCGGACTTTGCAAGACTCGATAAGGTGACCCGCTCGCGCCTGCAACGTGTTGCGAAAAGACGCTATGGGACGCTCTTGCATACCGCGATTGTTCTTGAGGCTTTGATGAAACTCGCAGTCACCAAGGAAGTGATCATATCGGCCAACGGCTTGAGGGAGGGGGTTGTCATTGACGCCCTGAGCGAGGCGCAGGCCGTCGAAAGCCAGCTACAGGACTTCCTGAGGCTTTATCTACGGCCAAGCTTCGCAGCAGAAACCTATGCCAATGAACTCGTCCGGTTTTGCGAGCCGATTTCGAAGGTTCTATCGATCTCAAAAAGTGTTGTGACGGCAGCATGTTATCTCGCTGACAGTGGATCGCGCATGCATCCCGACCACAGACCGAAATTGGTCTATGATCAGGCACTGCAGGCTCCATACCCCAAGCTGGGACATGCTGATCGGCTCTTCGTGGCTCATGCCTGTGCGTCGCGATACACCTTCAAGCACGTTATTCCTGACGCGTTGAAGAAGCTCCAATCTGAGGCAGATCAGAAAAATGCACGGATTTTAGGGACGGCGTTGCGGCTTGCAGGCGTGTTTAGTGGGCGCTCCGCCAGTATTTTAGCCCACGCTGCACTAAGGCTTGAGGATCAAGAGCTCATATTACAGGTCGGGCAGGCTGAGCGGAATTTGGTGTCCGAAACAGGGAAACGGCGACTGGATCAACTCGCTGGATTATTGGGGCTGACAGCTAAAATTGAGTTTTCCTAGGACGCCAGCTTCAACGCTTCGATTGGATCGAGGTCGCCGTCATAAAGGGCGCGTCCAAGAATTGTGCCCGAAATAGCGTGTCTGGATTTGTGGCGACGCAACGCTGTGATGTCGGCGCCACTGGCAACGCCGCCACTGGCAATTACGGGGATCGATACGGCCTCTGCGATCTGGCCCGTGAAGTCGACGTTTACACCTGTCTTCATACCGTCGCGCGTTATGTCTGTGACGACTAGAGCCGCGACCCCGCAGCCTTCAAAGGCCTTAGCAAGCTCGATTGCCGGCATATCGGACGTTTCAGCCCAACCCTCGACAGCAACCATTCCGTCTTTTGCGTCGATGCCGACAACAATCTGCCCGGGCAGTGCACCGGCCGCATCTTTGACAAGCTGAGGATCGCGCAAGGCCGCGGTACCAAGAATGACGCGAGAGACACCGGTTTCAAGCCATGTCTCAATCTGCGCCTGCGTGCGAATACCTCCACCCAGCTGCACAGGCACGTCCGTCGCGGACAGAATCGCTTTGACCGCGTCCGTATTGCTGCTCTTGCCAGCGAATGCCCCATTAAGATCGACCACGTGAAGCTTGGTGAAGCCTATATCGGCAAAACGACGGGCCTGATCGGCTGGATCTGAATTATATTGGGTGGCTTGATCCATTTCACCCCGAAGAAGGCGCACACAGTGGCCGTCTTTCAGATCAATCGCCGGGTAGAGCTCAAACGCCATGACATGCTCTTAGAAAATGCAAAGCGCCTCTCAACCTTTTGGCCGAGAGGCGCCTTCAATCACAAACCCTGTCGCCTAGAGCAGACCTTCACGCTGAGCGCGCTTGCGGGCGAGCTTGCGCGCACGGCGAACCGCTTCAGCTTTTTGACGCGCCTTTTTCTCTGAAGGCTTCTCAAAATAAGTGCGGGACTTCATTTCGCGGAAGAGGCCTTCACGCTGCATCTTTTTCTTCAGCGCGCGTAGGGCCTGCTCGACATTATTGTCGCGGACGGTGATCTGGATAATGGTCAACTCTCCATTGGCGTGTAACTTGGAGGCAGGACAAAATCGTCCATACCTCGAATTCAAACCGCGCCTATATCATGAGGTATTCCATTTGCCCACACCCGGAGTGATAATCATGGAGAGACCGACAATCACGCTTAAAGATCGATGGTTAGAGGCGCTTTTGCCACTCGCTGAGGAACGGGGTTGGGGGGCATCTGAACTTCGTGAAGCGGCCAGAAAAGCTGAATTAAGCGAAGGCGAGCAATCGCTTGCCGCGCCGGGTGGCGTCAATGATCTGATCGACCACATGTTTCAACGCGCTGCAGATAGAATGCTTGCAGA
>JBCCDF010000129.1:0-8132 GCA_039030935.1 Pseudomonadota bacterium
GACAGGGCAACGAGCCTTGCACCATCGGCTTTTTGGAGTGCCGGCAGCAAACCCAACGTCATAGCCATATGGCCGAGATGGTTGACGCCGAACTGTCTCTCCCAGCCGGGGCCAACGCGATCAAGTGGGCAGGCCATGATGCCGGCATTGTTGATGAGGATATGCAATGGACGATCAGTGCCGACATAATCATTGGCGAACGCTCTCACCGAAGACAGGTCCGCAAGGTCCATAGAAGCGACTTCAATCTCACCGGAGACATCGCTGAGCGCCTCTTTCGCTGCATCGGGGCGTCTTGCAGGCACCGTCACCTTCGCGCCGACACTGGCGAGTGCGCGCACCGTTTCAATGCCAATGCCACTATACCCACCTGTAACAATGGCGTTCTTGCCCGTCAGATCGACCCCTTTGACGACATTTAAAGCGGGGGTTTTTGCCCCAAAGCCAGATTGAATTGGATTTTGATGTTCGGCAGCCATGCCACCCTCCCTTTGTTGTTCTCTCTAATTTTTCATAAGCGTGACACCCCAGCCCCTGCTGTGCAAGTCTCGACAGAGTTTCGCCCCATTCCTACCTCAGCATAAGAGGCAAACAGGATGACACGTATGCGACTGCGCATTTTTATCGGTCTTATCTTCGGCTTGACACTGACGTTTTCTGCGAGTGCCCAGTTTGGACTAGACGAACCGACGCCAAAGACAGCACAGGAACGCTATGCTGAGCGCGCTATCGCCAATGCAGCGCGGTTTAGCGGCGTATCTGATGATGTGATTGTCAGCTCGGCAGACGGAATTGATCCTGAGCGGATGCAATTCTGGTTCGATCAGGCCCGCGGTGTTTACGAACCATTTTGTGAAGATCGCTCTGCCGAACAGGATTTATGGGCGCGAAATTGTTTCAATCTTGCAGACATGTATCGTCGTGGGCTTGGTGTCGAACAAGATTATTCCAAAGCGAGTGAGCTGTATCTAACGGCCTGTAAGCAAGGTGAACATCTCGATTCCTGTCTGGCACAGGCCTATATAGATCACTCCGGCAATAGTGGTGATCGCAATTGGACCCGTGCCCGAGACCTCTATGACGCTGCTTGTGATCAGGGATCAACAACGGGCTGTGCCGGGCTGGGCAATATGGTCTACCGAGGTCAGGGAGGGCTGCCCGATCGTCGGCGCGGTGCACAGCTTCTTCGCCAGTCTTGCAATAATGATGATGCTTGGGCCTGTGAGCGGTTAGAGGGATTTGGTCTGCCTTCAGGGCGCTGAGGCGCGACCCTTTCATGATTTGACGCGTATAGAGTTGGCCTCTAAAGGGGCGATGTGGTGATTTGGCCGGTCGGCTTGCAGCCACATTAAACAAGTCGCTAAAAGGCCGTGCGGATCCCAAAGGGCTTTTGCCCACGACCGCCTCCCGAACAGCGACAAAGGTATGGAGACGGGTGATGCCGATCAAAATTCCAGATGCGTTGCCAGCGCGCGACACACTTATTCATGAGGGTATCGCCGTGCTTTCAGACAGCGATGCTGTGCGCCAGGATATTCGCCCACTGCAGATCGGGCTGTTGAACTTGATGCCGAACAAGATTCGCACAGAGACCCAGATTGCGCGCCTTATCGGTGCATCACCGCTTCAAATTGAAATGACGCTAATCATGGTTGGCGGGCATACGCCTAAGAACACGTCACAAGAGCACCTGATCAGCTTCTATCAAACCTGGGATGAAGTGAAGCATCGCAAGTTTGATGGCTTTATCATCACCGGTGCCCCAATTGAGACATTGCCTTTTGAAGAGGTCGGCTATTGGCAGGAACTGACCTCAATTCTTGATTGGACGCGCCATCATGCTCATTCGAGCTTCTTTATATGTTGGGGTGCGATGGCCGCGCTTTATCATTTTCACGGTGTTCCAAAACACCTGCTTCAGGACAAAGCGTTCGGAGTTTATCGCCACAGCAACCTGATGCCCGCATCGCCTTATCTGTCTGGCTTCAGTGATGATTTTCAAATCCCCGTCAGCCGTTGGACAGAAGTCCACAGCGCAGACATTGAGAGGGTCAATGCGCTTAATATCCTCATGGATAGCGACGTCACTGGCCCCTGCCTTCTCAGCGAGCCAGAAGCCCGCAACCTCTATTGCTTCAATCACATAGAGTATGATTCGACGTCTCTGCAGGAAGAGTATGAACGCGATCTGTCGGTTGGAAAGCCGATCTTGATGCCGCATGGCTACTTCCCGAATGATGATGCGACAGCGCCCCCGCAAAACCGCTGGCGCAGCCACGCGCATCTTCTCTTTGGCAACTGGATTAATCAGGTTTACCAAACGACACCGTTTGAGATCAGCGAAATTGGTCTCTAAACTTACACAATGTCAGCCGCCCTCGTCCCGGAACTTTATGTTACTGATCTGGAAATCAGCCTTAATTTCTATGTCGGTCTATTGGAGTTCGAGATTCTCTACGATCGGCCTGTAGAGAAGTTTGCCTATCTAAAGAAAAATTTGGCTGAAATCATGCTAGAGGAACCCGTAGGACGCGCATGGCTAACCGGGGAATTGGAACACCCTTTTGGGCGAGGCATTAATTTTCAAATAGAAGTCGATGATATTCATGCGCTCTATGACAGATGCGTCGCCTCGAAGGCTAGAATCTTCTTGGCGCTTGAAACGAAAACCTATGCTCGAGGCAACGATACGGTTTCCCAAACGCAATTCATTGTGCAAGACCCAGACGGATACTTAATCAGATTGGCGCAAAGCACGCCTTCGACCGACAAGCAGATATAAGACAGAGCATGACCTACTTCACCGATGAACCCGACCATATCACCGAAATTCGCCGCCAGTTGCAGCGTTATGTCGCCCAACACGCGCCACGCGACAAACGCCGCGAATGGGATAAAGCGTCCACCTGGCCGCGCGACATCTTCAAAGGTATCGCCGATATGGGCCTCATCGGCCTGACGATCCCAGAAGAATACGGCGGGATGGGACAGGACATTGTTGGCGCGACGGCCGTCATTGATGAACTCTCCCAAGTCGGGGCCTTTCTCGCTGGGCCTTACATCCACGCGGCGTTTTATGGCGGGATGAACCTCTCAGAGAATGGGTCAGAGGAACAGAAACAAGCCCTTCTGCCCAAGATCGCCAAAGGTGAGATGTTTCTATGCTATGGCCTGTCAGAACCAAATGTCGGCGGCGACTTGGCCAGTGTCGAAACACGTGCAGAGATGGACGGCGACGACATCGTCATCAATGGCGCGAAACGCTGGTGCACCGGAGCAGACTGGTCTGACTATATTTACTGTCTTGTGCGCTCTGGCCCGCCTGAAGCGCGCTATAAGAATTTGACCTTCATGCTGATCCCAACCGACACGCCCGGTGTCTCCATGCAGGCGATTGAGCATTCAAACCTGCGTTATACCAAATCGATGGACGTTTATTTTGACAATGTCCGCCTCCCCAAAAGCGCAATTGTCGGTGGCGAAGACAATTGGAACCAAGGCTGGAAAATGCTGGCAGGCCGGGCGCTGGACGTCGAGAAGATTGAGATTACAGCCGTTGCTTATGGAGTCGCGAGAGCAGCCGTCGAAGAGGCTTGGCAATATGCTCAAGAACGCGAACAGTTCGGCAAGCCGATCAGCCAGCATCAGGCCATTCGCCACAAACTTGTCACGGCCCGAACCAAGCTTCAGGCCGCCAAGCACATGCTCTATCACGGGGCTTATTTGGCCAATACGGATCAAGCCTGCAGTATCGAGACCAGCATGGCAAAACTGTACTGCGCGGATGTCGGCGTCGAAATTGCGACGACCTGCCAACAAGTCATGGGCGCTTATGCGCTATCCGATGCCTATGATATGGAGCGGCATGTGCGTGACCTTTTGGGCATGCCGATTGTTGGCGGCTCCAGCGATATGCAGAAGAATAATCTCGCAAGCTTGATGCGGCTTTAGACACCAAACACGGCCAACCCCGCGCCGATCGCCGCGACCAAAGTGAAGAGCAGAGTGAAAGCCACCGCGACAACGCGCTGGCTTTTGCGGCGACGCTTCGCACCCGGTGGTGCCTCTCCACGCTTAAAACCACGCAACGTCCATGAATTGCTGAAGAAACCAAACGCTGCGACGAAGGCGCAAATACCAGCGCCAATCGCGCCGCCAAGAAAGGCCAAAGCCCCTGCTACTAGGAGCAGAAAAGCTGTGGGTCCTGAAACCGCTTTAAGCAAATTTCGCACTTGTCTGTCTGCAGGCGCCGCGTCCAGACCATCATAAAAACAGTTTGGAGCAATGATGGCCGCAACCCAGCCTGCCCCAGTCGCCAAGCTTAACAGGACAACCGCGCCACTTTGACCGAAGTTTTGCAAAGCATCGAGCATGACAAACCCTCCTCACGACATGTGAGAGCGTAATTCGATGGCTCTAAGATGCAACGGAACTATGAAGTCGCTTGGTTGTTATCGACCTTGGCATGAGCGTCGGAGAGACGCTCAATATACTTTGCTGCTTTATCGATTGACGCTTCATAATCGGCGATCGCAATTTCTGCTTCAGCGCGCTCTTCACTCGCCTGACCATCAAGCTGATCCATAGCATCAATTAGGGATAACCGAACTCTTTTAGACAAAACGAGGACTTCTTCGAAAGCGACCAAGTCTTTTCGAAGGCTGGATGTGGCGTCTTTAGACTTCGCATTTTCTAAGAGACCACTGACCTGCCCCGTGATTTGATCGAGATTACGGGTTGCCCACGCCGCATCCGCTTCAATCGTTTTGTAAACAACACTCGCAGGTGCGGTATCAATCTGCACACGCTCTCGATAAGCCGTGTCTGCGGTTTCAATACTCTCACCAAAAGCCAGCATATTGAAGACTTGGGACACGCCATTGCGCTTTGTAATCAGGTCACGCGCATACACATTCTCAGAAAAGTCCGAACAAGTCTGGCGAAATTCAGACTGACCTTCTGTCACACTCGCGGATATAATCATCTGCGATGCAGGGGCCATTGATACGGTTGCGCAACCACCCAAAGTGGCGAGTACCGCACATCCAATGACCAGAAAACGCATAGTTAATACCCGCTGCTAAAAAAGCCTTTGCCCGCAAAATTTATATTGCAGGTGCTAAAAAGAGTGTCACTACCCTTTATTCACTTCTTAACTATCGATAGGTGAAGAGCGCATGAATAAAGGCTTACAATGCTGAAACTTTACGCACCGATTGAGGCTCGCCGGACAGGATTCCTCCGCGTGAGCGATCTCCATGAAATTTACTGGGAAGAATCGGGCAATCCGAACGGGCTTCCTGTGATCGGGCTTCATGGCGGTCCCGGCGGCGGCTCAAGTCCTGAAATGCGCCGTTTCTTCGACCCGCGGATTTATCGCATCATCCTGATTGACCAACGCGGATGTGGAAAATCGACGCCACATTCAGAATTAAGAGAAAATGATACATGGGCGCTGGTGAGCGACATTGAAGCGGTTCGTGAACATCTAGACATTGAACGCTGGGTTGTGTTTGGAGGCTCATGGGGGTCAACACTCTCGCTGGCCTATGCTGTTACGCATACAGAGCGCACGATTGGGCTCATTCTGCGGGGTATTTTCCTGATAACGCAGGCGGAAATCCGCTGGTTCTATCAGGAGGGCGCGAGCCGAATCTTCCCGGATGCCTATGATCGCTACACTGCGCCCATTCCAGAAGATGAGCGACACAATCTGCTTCTGGCTTTTCATAAGCGTTTAACCGGCGATAACACCGAGGAGCGCCTAAAGGCTGCGAAGGCTTGGGCCTGCTGGGAAGGGGAGACCGTCACACTGCAGGGGCCAACATCACTTGCCAAACGCTTCGAGCAGGATGACTTCGCTGATGCATTCGCACGGATTGAATGTCACTATTTCATAAATAAGGGGTTCTTCGAGGAAGATGGTTGGCTGCTTAAGCAGGCTGAAGAGAAACTCCAATATATGCCGGGCGTCATCGTCCATGGACGCTATGATGTGGTGACCCCTCTATCGACTGCTTGGGCGCTGAAAAAGGCCTGGCCGAAGGCTGAGCTAAACATTGTCCCGGCTGCGGGCCACTCGAGCATGGAGCCGGGCATTGTCGACAAGCTTTTGCGCGCCACCCGCGATTTCGGTCGCCGGTTCGGTTAGCGTTTAAAAGATGTTTCAGATCACAGCAAAAGGGCCACGCGCTGAGATTGAGGCCGCTTGGGATGCGCTCGCTTGGGTCGATCCGTCCCCTGCCAGTGCTGTCGATGCAAAGGAAGAGACCCGCCTGATCTGGCGATTAGACGCTTACGCTGAGAGTGAAGATGCAGCCCAAGCCTGCATCGCCTTGATCATGGATGTGTCCCCGAACTTGAACGCAGTGTCGGCCGCTTTACCGGACCGCGATTGGGTAACGCTTTCTCTGGAAGGACTACCCGCTGTCGAGGCTGGGCGTTTCATCGTCGCTGGCAGTCATGCCCTGGCCAAAAGTGCGCCGGGCAAGACCGATATCTTGATTGAGGCAGGACCTGCCTTTGGAACGGGGCATCACGGCACAACCCGAGGCTGCCTTCTCGGATTTGAAGAGGTGCTGAAACATAAAACACCAAAACGTGTGCTCGATGTCGGCACTGGATCTGGTGTTTTGGCAATTGCTGCCATCAAAGCGGGGGCTAATTATGCGATTGGGACGGAGATAGATGCGCAAAGCGTTACGGTCGCAACTGAGAATGCATCGAAAAACCATGCTGCAAATCGGTTTCGCGCCTACAAAACACGCGGTGGCGTTGGCAAACCTGCCCAAGTCAGCGCGCCTTTCGATCTGATCTTCGCAAATATCTTGGCTCGACCGCTCATCCGGCTATCCCCTGAGATCGCAAGGCTGACCGGCCAAGGGGGATTTGTGATCCTTTCCGGGCTATTAAACCATCAAGCCCCGCTTGTTCGCCAAGCTTATACAGGCCGGGGACTGACACTGATAAAGCAGATCAAACAGGATGGATGGAGCACGCTTGTGCTCAGACGCCCCTCTCCCTCAAATTAGCGGTTTGCGCTCACCTGCTTTGCTGATTAAGTGATGTCTATGAGACAGAATTTTGATGTAAAAGGCGGACCCCATATCGGCCGCCAAAACCTGCCAAAGCTGCGCGAGCAAATCTCCAAACAAGGCTTGAGTGGCTTTTATGTCCCACATGAGGATGAGTTCCAAAACGAATATCTGCCGGAGGCCAATGAGCGCCTTGCTTGGGTCAGCGGTTTTACCGGATCTTTCGGTTCAGCTTTTATATTCAGGGATCATGCCGTCCTCTTCATTGATGGGCGCTACACAATTCAGGCTGCTGAACAAACCGATCATAGCCTGTTTGAGCGCGTCGCAATCCCTGATCCCGGTCCGTTTGGTTGGCTTGCCGCACAAGACCTGAAAGAGTCTGTCCTTGGATATGACCCATCTTTGATGACGCCAAATGATGTCGCAGCCTTTACGAAAGCTGCAACGAAAGCGGGCGCGACCGTCAAAGCAGTGACCCACAACCCCGTCGATTTGGCGTGGGACGATCGACCCGCACAGCCAGAAGCCATGGTCGTGCCCCATATATTGGAGTTCGCTGGCCAATCGAGCGCGGGAAAGCGCGCGAAAATTGCCGAAACCCTGCGCGCTGACAAAGCAGATGCCGCGATCATTACCGCGCCGGCCTCTATCGCTTGGTTGTTCAACATCCGCGGCGGCGATGTTGCCTGCTCGCCCCTGCCGCTTGGTCGAGCGATCCTGCGGAATGATGGCGGTGCAGAGCTGTTTCTGGATCCCGCAAAAGTTTCCGACGGATTGCTTGAGCATCTTGGTAATGAAGTTACGCTTCGACCGTATGATGAATTGACGGACGGTCTCGCGGCCTTGAAGAGTAAGACTGTAAGTCTTGATCCGGGTCTGGCTTCTGACTGGTTTTTTAAAACCTTGGAAACAGCAGGCGCTAAAATCCTTCGACAGATGGACCCGGTGCAAATTCCGAAAGCCTGCAAGAATGCGGCAGAGTTGGAAGGCACAGCCAATGCGCATCGCCGAGACGGTGCTGCGATTACGCGCTTCCTGCACTGGCTCGATACCGAAGCCCAATCCGGCAAGGTCACCGAAATTGACGCGGCAATC
>JBCCDF010000130.1:0-7999 GCA_039030935.1 Pseudomonadota bacterium
ACATGCGCGATCGCACCAGCCGCTTCGACTTGCGGATCAGCTGCAACCTCGGCGAGGGTCTGTACTGGTGCCCATGCAATACTCTCAGCATCCAGTCGCTCTGCCATTTCCGCTTTGGTGTAGCGGGCAAATCCCTCATCCAGCAGCTCAACCAAGGCCTCCGTATGGGTTCGGCGCCCCTTCGCGCTGATAAAGCGTTCATCGTCTATGATGTCATCGCGTCCGCAGGCCCGACAGATCGGTGCCCAATCGACGCTGCCTTGTCGTGATACGATACAGATCCAGGCCCCATCTTTGGTTTTGAAGAAATTCATCAGTGGTTGGATCGATTGGTGGCGCTGTTTTGTTGAGCCGATGCGGTTGAAGAAAAGCTGGATGGCGAAGTCGCTGCCCATTGCAAACAGCGCTGCTCTCAAAAGGGAGGCCTCAACAAGCTGGCCTTTGCCCGTTCGCTGCGCTTTGACCAAAGCCGCGCATATCCCAGCTGCCGCCGCCATACTCGTTGTGTGGTCACCGAAGGCGGTTCGCAACGCAAACGGGTCCTGTCCTTTCGGGATTGTGAGATTGGCAACACCTGCGCGAGACCAAAAAGACGCGACATCAAAGCCGGGCTTATCGGCATCCGGTCCTTCGAGCCCATAACCCGTCAACGTGCAATAAACGAGCTTAGGGTTTGCTTTTGCAAGGCTTTCATAGTCGAGTCCCGCGCGGTTTAACCCGCCGGGTCGGACATTTGTGAGGAACACGTCTGCGCTTTCGGTCAGTTTTCGTAGGATCGCATTGCCTTCATCTGTTCGTGTGTCGAGGATGATGGATTTCTTTCCGCGATTATCGAAGTCGAAAACGGGATTGTCTTGAATGTCTGTGCCGATTGTTGAGAAGAAGTTACGAATCGGATCCCCGCTTGGCGGCTCGATTTTAATCACATCGGCACCCCAATCGCTGAGCATGCCACCCGCCCCGGGTGCAGCCATATACGTTGCGTGTTCGATGACGCGAATTCCGTCGAGCATGATGTCTCCCTCAAAATAAGGCCCGTCTTGCGCAGGCGTTTGGTAAACCGGGTATTAACCCGCCGAGTCTAATTGTCGAGATCAGAGACACGGGGATAAGGAGCCGGCGATCATGACTGTTCAAAGCATGCGACCGCAGTTGACCGAAGCTGACATTGTTCGCCTGATGAAGGGAGAGACGTCAGAAGAGCGCGCGAGCGTTGCCCATAGGCTCTGTCGACGCATCGCCATTGATGCTCTTACTGAAGATGAACGCCAGTATGCAGAAGAGATTATTGCAATCCTTGCGCAGGATGCGGCTGAACTTGTTCGTCGAACCTTGGCGGTCACTTTGCGGAATTCGCCAAAGCTGCCTCGCGGCGTTGCTCTAAAGCTCGCTGAAGATGTCGAATCGGTTGCGCTTCCGGTTCTAGAAAACTCACCCGTATTTTCTGATGAAGATCTGCGCGAGCTCGTTCTGTCGGTCACCGCTGCCAAACAATCGGCGATTGCATCACGCTCTACGGTGTCTTCTACGCTAGCCGAAGCCATTTCAGAATATGCCGCTGAAGCTGCTGTTGAGACACTCGCTGGAAATTCTGGCGCTGATCTCTCTGACAGGGCCTTTGAAACTCAACTCAAACGCTTCCCGAAGAACACAAATCTGCATGAAAAGATCGTGCTGCGTGATCATGTTCCTGTGCATATCGCGGAGAAGATGGTGTCTCTCGTGTCTGGTTCGGTCTTTGACATGCTTATCAATCGACACGAGCTTCCAGCTCAAATGGCGATTGATCTCGCGGCAGGCTCTCGGGAACGTGCAACCATCGACTTGGTTGAGCAAGCGGGTCGGACAAATGACTTGCCACGCTTTGTGTCGCAGCTTCACCTCAATGGTCGTTTGACACAGTCGCTTATTATGCGAGCTCTTTGTGTTGGGCATATGCCTTTCGTTGAACATGCTTTAGCGGAACTATCAGGTGTTCCACATGGGCGTGTTTGGCTCATGATCCATGATGCTGGACCACTTGGCCTTCAAGCTGTTTTTGACCGCGCAGGGCTTCACCGCAAGCTCTTGCCAGCGTTCAGGGCTGGCGTGAAAGTTTATCATGAGCTTGAGATGGATGGCGAAGCGAATGACCGTGCGCGGTTTCGTATGCGCATGATCGAGCGGGTCCTGACTCAGTTTCAGGCCATTCCTAAAGAGGATCTCGATTATCTTCTCGAGAAGCTCGATGCTTACTCCGAAGAAGCCAAGCGCCGCGAAGAGGCTGTGGCTTAGGCGTCTGTCTTAGGCCTGATTGCGAAGTCTACACCAAGAGAGCTGAGCCAGTCCCCATCGCGCCAGTTTGCATTGTCAGCAATGACCTGAAGTCCGGATGACGCGGCGGCGTCGATCCGCGCTTCAATGTCATCTTCTATTTCGATCTGGCGGCGGTCTATGCGCATTGCATCGAGGAGAATGCGGAGGTCAGTGCTGAGCGGAGCTTGCCACGAGCGGGTTGCATCGAGCGAGAGGCGAAAACCAAGTTCTTTCAGGCGGTTCAGGCCTCGGCGAGCGTCTTTTGAGCCGCGCGCCAAACTTGCGTCACTGATGTCAAAGCAAATTTCTTGGTGGCACAGAGTTGTTCGCCGGATCGCTGCATCACAGGCAAGTGGCGTATCTTGATGAATAAGAGCAGCCATAGGCATTGTGACAATGATTGGTCTGACATCGGTCGTCTTGTGTGCAGTTTGTGCGATGTTGATCAACTGCTCTGCCACAATTATCGCAGGCGACTGAGGCATGCTGCGGTGCGCAGCCGGGCCGAAGGAAACACGCTCTTCATAGCGCTTAATCGTTTCAGCCATAATCGTTGTTGCTTCGCCGGTCTGCAAATGCAGGACGGGGATTAGACGCAGTTGCGACAGCCGCTGCTCAGGTCTTGGTAAAGTCGGGTGCATTCTGCTTCCGTGACGCTAGGTGAAGCGTGACAAATATCAAAAACGCATTGAAGACGCGCGTAGAACCACGCGATGATTTCTTTCAAATTTCATCGACTACTTTGGAATAAATTATGACCACTACTCCAGTTGAACCTCGCCTTTCAGCTACAGTTCTACTCCTGCGCGATGCGCCCGACTTGCAGGTTCTTATGGTGAAGCGCCACTACGAGATTGATTTCGCTTCTGGCGCTTTAGTCTTTCCGGGTGGCAAGGCGAATGACGAAGACGAACACCCTGACTGGGCAGACGTTTGCGACGGAGGCTTTGAAGGCATAGAGCGCACGGCACGCATTTGCGCCGTACGTGAGGCGTTTGAAGAAGCGGGAATATTGGTGGCTCGTCATTCTGATCATCATGGGGCAGGGGAGGCGCTTGTGTCTCAGGATGTCACCGGAGCACTTGATTCATTTCGTGCCGCGGTTGATCGCGGAGAGCAGAGCTTCTTGGACTTGATGCGTGAGAATGGCCTTGTCCTGGCCCTCGATACGCTCATTCACTTTGGTCACTGGATTACCCCGGATATGATGCCGAAACGCTTTGATACGCATTTTTATCTAGCGCCTACGCCTCCTGAACAACGCGCCGAACAAGATGGTCGCGAAACAACCGAAGCAATCTGGCTCGGTGCGCAACAAGCGTTGGATATGGAAGCGGATGGTAAGGCGACAATTATCTTTCCGACCCGAATGAACCTCGGAAAACTGGCAGAAGTTCAGAGCGTTGCAGCCGCTGTCGAGCGTTTTCAGGCTGAGCCTGTCGTCACAGTTTTACCCGTAATTGGGACTGATAGTGACGGTGCGCCATGTTTGCATATTCCCGCGGAGGCTGGATATATGCAAGTCACCGAGCCGCTTGGAAAAGTCAAAGAGGGCGTTGGAAAAGCCGCTCAGGGCTGAGCGCTTGTCATACGATTCCGCTTGGCTAAAGTCTTAATGTCAGGCGTATCGGGGACTTTGTATGACCAGACCAGACTTAAGTGTTAGCCAAGCAGACTTGCGGGCGATGATCCCCGATCGTTGTTTTCAACCCAGTACATGGCGATCCATGGCTTATCTGGTATTTGATGTTGCGGTGATTCTCTTATGTTACATGGCGATTGCAAACGTATCAGTCTGGTGGCTGGAATGGCCTTTGATCTTGCTGATCGGAACAATGTGCTGGTCGCTTTTTGTAATCGGGCATGAGGCAGGGCATGGCTCGTTTTCGAAGCATAGAAAACTCAATACACTCATCGGCATTCTTACCCATTCAGCCATTTTTGTGCCCTATCGTGGTTGGCAGCGCAGTCACGCTTCGCATCATATGAAGACAGGGCATCTCCACGATGAAGAGGTCTTTCGCGCGCATCGAAAAGAAGATGAGAGCCTAACCCATAAGGTGCTTTTTCGAACAGGTGTGTTCGTACTCATTGGCTGGCCGCTTTATAAGCTTGGGTTTCGCAATTCAGCAAAGCGGGACCCCGGCAAAACCAGTCACTTTTTACCAAATAGCGATCTCTATACCAAAAGTGTTCAGATATCTTGGTGGCTAGGTCTTGCCGCAATCACAGCGTTTTTGGTCATCTACATCGGGCTCGGCGTCGTTTACGGATGGGTATTTTTCGCCAAATATATCCTCGCGCCTTACCTGATTTATGCGGCTTGGCTTACCTTCGTCACCTATATGCAGCACGTGGCGCCCGAGGTGCCTGTTTACGATCGTGAAGACTGGACGCGCTTGAAAGGCGCGCTTGCCACGGTCGACCGAAATTATGGTCCATTTAATTGGCTGACGCATAATATTGGCAATCTGCACATGATCCATCATCTCTTTCCGACGATACCGCATTACCGATTAAGAGAGGCGACTGACGCTGTTCGCCCGGCCCTTGAAGGCTGGTATATAACCTCAAACCGATTTGTCTTGTTTGACTTTATACGCTCGTTGAGGGGCTGCCATTATGTTGAGACGGGTCTCGGACATGAGTATTGGTCTTCGGATGCTAAATCTGTGAAAGTCTCGAAGAATACCGAGCAGAGCGCTCCGCTTCCAGCGGAGTAGGCTCAAGCGGTAGCCGCTTTTAGGAAAGCCGCCATCCAAGAACCAACCAGATGATTGTCCACTGGCGTTTGGAGGCTCTCCTCGGCGGCATTGACAAAATCGGTTGGCAACACCGTGCCTTTTCGAACGCCATAAAGTGAGCAATTGAAGTCTGGGGTGAATTCGGGGTGTCCCTGAAAACTGATCGCCTTTGCTGCTGGATAAGCGATCGCGGCAAACTCGCAGAAATCGCTGCGCCCGATCAGCGTTGCGCCGGGTGCTAGAGATTGCACTTGGTCTTGATGGCTTACACCCAGACTAAAATTATCGGGTGGCTCAGTCCCCATCCAGTCCTGCGAGTGGACAACATCATAGATATGACGCCCTATGCCCCAGCCTTTTCCTGACTTGCCGACTTTGGCCCCAAGCGCGTGCGCAATCGCCTGATGTCCAAAGCAGATGCCAATCTGAGGTGTTTCAGCAGACGCTGACCATCTTATGAAATCCATCAGCGGGGGCATCCAGGGCTCGTTGTCGTAAACCCCGGCTGGAGAGCCTGTGATCAATATGGCATCTAGGCTAGCGGGGTCTGGGAGTACCTCACCTTGAGAGAGTCTGACACTCGAATAGTCCCAACCGTCTAAGTGAGGTTCCAGAAGTGTTTGGAACATGGTCGGATAGTCAGGCCAATCTGACCGAATGGCTTCAGGCGCTTGTCCGGTTTCAATGATCGTCAGAGTCGGCATCGCTTCTCCTGACTAAACAGCCTTCTTGGCAGCCCGTTTGCGCTCATGTGGATCAAGGTGGACCTTGCGCAGACGAATGCTCTGTGGGGTTACCTCGACCAATTCATCATCTGCAATATAGGCGAGTGATCGTTCCAGTGTCATCTTCAAAGGCGGTGTGAGCCGCACGGCCTCGTCACTTCCGGATGCGCGAACATTGGTGAGTTTCTTACCCTTCAGGACATTCACTTCAAGGTCATTGTCGCGCGTATGCTCCCCGATGATCATACCTTGATAAACTTTGTCCCCGGGGTGGATCATCATCGGGCCGCGGTCCTCGAGATTCCACAGCGCAAACGCCACCGCTTCACCCTTATCCATCGCAATCAGCGTGCCTGTGCGTCGGCCCTGAATTTTACCTTTATAAGGCGCGTATTCGAGGAAGAGACGGTTCATGATCGCTGTCCCGCGGGAGTCAGTCATCAACTCGCCTTGATACCCAATCAGTCCGCGCGTTGGTGCATGAAACACCATCCGAGTGCGCCCGACCCCCGATGGTTTCATCTCAACCATTTCGCCTTTGCGTTCAGCCAGCTTCTGAACCACGGCGCCTGAGAATTCATCGTCAACATCGATGACAACTTCTTCAATAGGCTCGAGCCGCTCGCCGTCATCACTTTCTTTCATGACAACTTGAGGGCGTGAAACACCGAGCTCATAGCCTTCCCGACGCATCGTCTCGATCAGAACGGCGAGTTGAAGTTCGCCTCTGCCGGATACGATAAAGGCCTCAGCCTCGCTCGAGCGTTCGACCTTAAGCGCGACGTTGCCTTCTGCCTCTTTCAGGAGGCGATCCCAAATGACGCGCGAGGTGACTTTATCCCCCTCGGTGCCTGCTAAGGGACTATCATTGACGCGGAACGTCATCGAAAGGGTTGGTGGATCAATAGGTTGGGCTTCAATTGGGTCGCTGACACTTGGATCGACAAACGTATCCGCAACATTCGCTTTGCTGAGGCCTGCAATTGAAACGATATCCCCGGCAAAGCCTTCTTCGATCGGCTCACGTTGGAGTCCGCGAAATGCCAACACTTTAGAAACTCGCCCTTGCTCAATAAGTGCACCGTCGCGAGCGAGGACTTTCACGCTTTGATTAGGCTTTACGTTTCCCGAGGTTATGCGCCCTGTCAGAATGCGTCCGAGGAAATTATCGGCACTGATTGTTGTCGCCAGCATTCGGAGAGGTCCGTCTTCGGTAACAGGTTCCGGCACATGCTCAACAACGAGATCGAACAGTTCGCTCATATCGCTGCGTTCATCTTCATACTGCGTACTCATCCAACCATTCTTGGCTGAGCCATAGAGGATGGGGAAATCAAGTTGCTCATCGGTGGCGTCGAGATTCGCGAACAGGTCAAAGACTTCGTCAATAACCGCATCAGGGCGGCGTTCAGGTTTGTCGATCTTATTGACCGCAACAATCGGACGAAGACCAATTTTCAGCGCTTTTGAGACAACAAACTTTGTTTGCGGCATGGGGCCTTCTGCAGCATCGACGAGCACGATCGCTCCATCGACCATAGACAGGATCCGCTCAACCTCGCCTCCGAAGTCCGCGTGTCCCGGTGTGTCGACGATGTTGATCCGGGTATCGCCCCAAACGACGCTCGTTGTTTTCGCTAGAATGGTAATCCCGCGCTCTTTCTCAAGATCGTTGGAGTCCATCATTCGCTCTTGGGTTGCTTCATTTTCGCGAAACGTCCCGGATTGTTTCAAAAGGCAATCGACAAGTGTGGTTTTGCCGTGATCGACGTGGGCGATAATCGCAATATTACGGAGAGATGTCGGCTCGGTCATAGCGGGAGGCTTTCGCTGCAAATATTCGTTTTTTCGCGCCATACACGGGGCAGGCGAGTTTGGCTATGGCAGCGCTTCAGACAGATTGATACGTCATCGAAACGGATTAATCGAACCTTAACAAATATGGCGTAATTTTACCTTATTCGACATGAGATTTAGCCATCTTCTCGGCGTAGGGTCTTAGGCTTGATCAAATAACAGACGACGATCTCAGTGTGCGCAAAAGACTGCGGATGCGTGATAGCGGCTTGCTGGAGACTTTATCATGGCTGCAAGGACAAAGCCGACACAAAAAAGGACCGCAAAACCTCGGAAGCGTGCCGTCAAAAAGCCCGTTGGAGCTGGAGATAAAGTTCTGCTTGGATATCGCCGTCCCGAAGAAGATAAGCAAATCGGCTTTCATACGCGCAAAGTGGT
>JBCCDF010000131.1:0-7839 GCA_039030935.1 Pseudomonadota bacterium
ACGATTGGTAATGAAACCCAATTCAATCAAAGCTGCTGGCACATCTGGAGCCAAGAGAACCGCGAAATTATCCTTCCGCAAAGGGTTCTTCAAAAGTGGCCCCGACGAAGCAAGCTCGGGCAGGACCAATTCCGCAAATATCACTGAGTTCGATTTTGTCTCTCGTCTGATGAGGTCTTCTAGAATGCCTTCAACCTCTTGCGAATCCACATCACCGATTGGCACATGCCAACCATTGCGTTGAGCCGCACCATCTTTGCGTTTCTCACCGCGTGCATCAATGGAGTACACGGAAGCCCCATTCGTTTGTTTTGAGCGACTGGCATCGACGTGAATGGAAATGAAGAGGTCAGCACCTAAATCGCGTGCTTTGCTAACACGGTCCTTATGATCCACGTAGACGTCTGTGTCACGCGTGAGATAGACGTCATAGCTGGGATCGGAAGCAAGCAATACCTTTAAGCGCTTAGATGTCGCTAAGGCGATGTCCTTTTCGTTTCCGCCGAAACTTGAAGTCGCTCCCGGATCGCGTCCACCGTGACCAGGGTCAATTACAATCGTTCTCTTTGAAAGAGATGCGTTCTGCACAACCTTATCGAGACCCCACGGCTTAAACGAAGGCGCAGGGACAATTGCATCACCTTGGCCTGAAGTTTCGGTGATCTCTACTAATGCTGGACTTGCAAGAGCCGCGACCAGCGTTTTGTCGTCCCGCTTGGCCGCTCGACGAAACCGGGCCTCCGACGCCGATGTCAGATCAATGATGAAACGCCGTGTTTCATCACCGTGGGCAGGAGGGGGCGACAACTCTCTAAGAACAAGCATTGGAGAGGCCAGCTCAAAGCTGACTCGATTGGGATGGATCGTATAAGCGGCAACAGCCCCCGTTGGTTCCCCAAGATACGCGTCAGCCGACACTTCTGCACGAGTTGGGACAAACTCGATAACAGGGCTCTCGCCCCGCATCGCCAAGAAGATGCTTCCTTCAACGCTAAGATCGGTCTCAATTGTCAGGCGAGTGAGATCCAGATCACCAGCCATGGCGATCGAGCGAATCTCAGCATGGGCACTTACCGTAGGCCCAAGCAGCAAGATCGAGATTAAGATGAGCAGCTGTTTCAAAATCGCTTCTCCGCGCTTCGATAAGCCATGCCATAAACATGATTTATCAAAACTGAACGCAGCGCAGATAAATGCGATGGGCGTGTAGAAGCTCTGAAAAAGTCCGCTTTCAAGCGATCTAAGTATCGAGGAAGCTACGCAGTTTTCTCGATCTCGACGGATGTTTCAGCTTACGCAGCGCCTTAGCCTCAATCTGGCGAATACGCTCACGTGTCACGCTGAATTGCTGACCAACTTCTTCAAGTGTGTGGTCGGTATTCATCCCGATGCCGAAGCGCATGCGAAGAACACGTTCTTCCCGTGGCGTGAGTGAGGCCAGGACCCGCGTCGTCGTCTCACGAAGATTAGATTGAATGGCAGCATCAACAGGCAAAAGAGCAGCCTTATCCTCGATGAAATCCCCTAGATTTGAATCCTCGTCATCTCCAATCGGCGTCTCGAGTGAGATTGGCTCTTTCGCGATTTTAAGCACTTTACGGATCTTCTCGAGCGGCAATCCAAGCTTTTCAGCAAGTTCCTCGGGTGTTGGTTCACGACCAATCTCATGAAGCATCTGACGCTGTGACCGAACGATCTTGTTAATTGTCTCGATCATGTGAACCGGGATACGGATCGTGCGGGCCTGATCTGCGATAGAGCGCGTAATCGCCTGCCTGATCCACCAGGTGGCGTAAGTCGAGAATTTGTAACCTCGCCGATATTCAAATTTATCGACGGCCTTCATCAGACCAATATTGCCTTCCTGAATGAGATCAAGAAACTGCAGTCCGCGATTTGTGTACTTCTTAGCGATGGAAATCACGAGACGGAGATTTGCCTCGACCATTTCTTTCTTCGCAATCCGTGCTTCACGTTCCCCTTTTTGGACACGCTGGACGATCCTGCGGTAATCATCAATCGGGATACCGATTTCTTCAGCAACAGCACGAATCTCGCTGCGGATATCATCGATCTTTTCAGCCTCACGTATCGTAAAGCGTTCCCACTTTTTCGACTGAGCTGCAACGTCCTCAATCCAATTTGGATCAAGTTCGTGGCCGAAATAGCTTTTCAGGAAGTCTGCGCGAGACACGCCATGAGCGTCCGCGAGACGCATAAGCTGGCCTTCGAGGCCCATCAACTTTTTATTGATCGCATAGAGCTGCTCAACGAGTGCTTCGATCCGGGCATTGTTAATATGCATCGTCTTGAGCGTATCAACGATCTCAACGGACGTGCCGTCATACGTTTCTTGGTCTTTAGGGGTCAGACCTTTAGCTTCGAGACGGCGCGCGACGAGCTTTTCTTGAAGCTTGCGAAACTTCGCGAACCCGCTCGCCATCGCATCAAGTTTGTCAAGCACGCCTTCGCGAAGTTCAGCTTCCATGCCCGACATAGACATGGCTGCACCCTCTTCCTCGTCCTCACGTTCCTCGCGGGCATGGCGCTCTTCAACCGTTTCCTCGCGATGCTCTTCCTCTTCGTCCTCTTCTTCCGGCTCAGGCGCTGGGTTCTCAGCACCATACGTCGCCTCAAGGTCGATCAAGTCGCGAAGCAGAATGCGCTCATTTACAAGCTCATCACGCCAAACCATCATGGCCTCGAATGTGAGTGGTGATTCACAAAGACCACGGATCATCGCATCACGACCCGCCTCAATTCTCTTGGCGATCGCAATCTCACCTTCCCGTGACAGAAGCTCTACAGCTCCCATTTCGCGGAGATACATTCTTACCGGATCATCTGTACGGTCTGAGCCGCGCGCATTGCCTTTCTTAGCAACCGCAGCAGTTGTTCCCGTTTTAGCGAGTGCTGTTCCCTTGGCAGCGTTTTCACCCTCTTCCTCGCTATCAACGACAGAGATCCCTTCCTCGGAGAGCATCGCCATCGTATCTTCGATCCGATCAGATGACATCTCATCTGCGGGCAAGATTTTGTTTAATTCCTCGACGGTCACAAAGCCTTTTGCTTTGGCGTCTTTCATGAATTTTTTGACTTTGGTATCATTCATATCGAGGACAGGACGATCCTCAACATTGATGTCAGCTTTGCTAGCGGCTTTCGCCATCTACTATTCTCCTGTCGCTGTCTTTCACAACAGCTCGATTCCTATGGCCAAGAGGTTAATCTTGATCTGCCTTTTCTGCCGCGTCACTCAAACGCGCTGCGCGGGCTCGTCGCTCAGAAACACGCTTGTGACGTAACTTGGCATCCTCAGGTGTCGCAAAAGCATCACCAAGGCTACCAGCGACATCACTGGTTTCATCCTGACGCGCATATTGCTCTAGGGCGATCAGCCATTCCCGTTCGTCAGTTCCGCCCGGAGGCACAGAGGGTGTATCGGGATATGTATTTAGCAAGTCTGCGGCGCGCAAATTTCCACAATCTACCAAATGGGCATAAACGCCTGCGCGGTCAATGGGTAATTCAGCATCATGTAAGCCCAAAACCGCATCTCGAATGGCGGCAACATCATCAGACTTAAATTGTGCCACTGCCAATTCCTCATAACCCACTTCGGCGAGGTGGGGCGTATCAACAGCACGCACAAGGTGCCCTAGACCCGTAAGCTTACTCACTGCGCCTGTTTGAAGAGATTTAATCTGCCGGTGTGGTTTAGATTGAAAGTGACCTTTTTGTGCCGTTCTTAGGTCCCAGAAATAGTCTCGCATTCGCCCTTTCAGATCACGCTGATAGGCCTGCTTAACGGTCGGATTACGAATTACTGAGACGGCATTCATCAAACGCGCCTCAAGACCCGCTTGACGTTCAGGTGTGTCGAGCGCTTCGAGGTCGCGCTCACGTCGCCAGAGGCGCGCCACCAATGCCTCTGCGCGGTCGAGGCGCTCTCGCATCTCATGCGCGCTATGGTCTTTCAGAAAGTCATCAGGGTCCATGCCTTGAGGAAGCTCGCAGAAGAATAGAGACTGGCCGGGTTGCACATCTGGGAGTGCATTTTCGATGGCTTTATTCATGGCCCGCTGCCCAGCCGCGTCACCATCAAAGCACACAATAGGCTCAGGTCCGGCTCGCCATAACAAATCGAGTTGCGGAACTGTCAGCGCGGTCCCCAAAGGCGCAACAGAATGTCCAATGCCCGCTTCGGCGAGCGCGATGACGTCCATATAGCCCTCGCAAACGATAAGGCCATCAGCATCGCTATCTCCAAAAGCCTCTCGGGCTCGTTTGTAGCGATAGAGAGATCGCGACTTATCGAATAACTCGGTGTCGCCTGTATTGAGATATTTCGGTTTATCATCCGCTCCAAGGGCGCGCGCACCAAAGGCCATGACGCGCCCACGAATGTCTTCGATCGGAAACATTAGGCGGTTACGGAAAAAGCTGATTGGGTTGCGCCCCTCCTTTACGCTCGCAAGTCCTGCCCCTTGTAACTCATCAATTGTGAACCCGCGATCTTTCAAGACATCGAGAAGCGTCTGCCAGCCATTGGGAGCAAATCCCAATCGATAACGTTCCCATGACGCAGATAAAAGCCCCCTGCCCTCAAGATAAGCCCGGGCTTGCGCTCCAGCCTCACCGCGAAGTTGTTCTTCAAAATAGGCCGCTGCGGCTTCGCACGCAGCATAGAGCCGTTCGCGACGATTATACGCCTCCTGGTCTTGTGGCGTCGCCTTTGGCAGAGACATACCCGCTTCATCGGCGAGTTTCTCAACAGCCTCCATAAATGAAAGGCGCTCTGTTTCCATCACGAAGGTGATGACGTCGCCGCCAAGACCAGAAGAAAAGCATTTGAAGATCTTTTTCTGATCGTTGACGTAAAAGCTCGGTGTTTTCTCATTTGTAAAAGGCGATAGGCCGACCCATTCCTTGCCTTGCTTTTTAAGCTTCACCTTGCGCCCAATAATGTCAGATGGGCGAAGGCGAGCCTTCATCTCATCGACAAAACCATCAGGGATACGGATTGAAGGTGTGTTCATCCCTTTAACCTAACGCAGAATGCTTTGGCCGCAAACAAAACCCCGACACAATGGCCGGGGTTTTGCCATTAAATTGTGATCGGGTTCTAGTGCAGGAACTCGAACAGGCCTGCAGCGCCCATACCGCCACCAATACACATCGTGACGACACCGTATTTCGCTTTACGGCGACGGCCCTCAAGCAGGATAGATCCTGTGCAACGCGCGCCGGTCATGCCGAATGGGTGCCCAATAGAAATAGACCCGCCGTTGACATTGTATTTTTCAGGGTCAATGCCGAGGCGATCACGGCTATAGAGGCACTGCGATGCGAAAGCCTCGTTCAGCTCCCAAAGATCAATATCATCGACTTTTAGGCCGTGACGCTCCAGCAGACGCGGTACGGCAAACACAGGGCCAATGCCCATTTCATCCGGATCGCATCCAGCAACGTTGAAACCCATAAAGCGCCCAAGCGGCTCAATATTGCGCTTTGCGGCTTCCTCAGCCTCCATAACGACAACTGCTGCTGCACCGTCGGAAAGCTGTGAGGCATTGCCCGCTGTAATATATTTCCCCTGCTGAACCTGCTGACCGCCAGAAAAGACAGGTGGCAGACCGCCTAGTGCTTCAGCCGTTGTGCCGGGACGATTACACTCATCGCGATCACACGTGACTTTCTCTTCGGTGATCTCCCCTGTTTCTTTGTTCTTGAGCATCATCACCGCATCTAGCGGAGCAATTTCCTCGGCCATGTAGCCGTTTTTCTGGAACTCAGCCGTACGGCGTTGTGATTCAGCAGAGTATTCGTCCTGATACTCGCGGCTGACGCCATAGCGCTCAGCAACAATCTCAGCCGTTTCAATCATCGTCATCCAAATCGCAGGATGCTTGGCCATAAGGTCTTCTTCGACATAGCGGTGCATGTTCATGTGACCTGAGCGAGACACGAGCGACAGGCTCTCTACGCCACCACCAATTGCTACGGGAGCCCCTTCACTGACAACGGTGTGGGCGGCGTTAGCGATAGCCTGAAGACCAGATGAGCAGAACCGGTTGATCGTGGCACCTGCTGTTGAAGTTGGACAACCCGCCCAAAGCGCTGCGTTGCGTGCTACGTTGTGACCTGTTGCGCCTTCAGGCTGGGCAGAACCGAGAAAGACATCCTCAACCTCTGCCGCTTCAATGCCCGCGCGAGAAATAGCGTGCTTGATCGCATGACCGGCCATTGTAATGCCGTGTGTGTTATTGAGTGATCCGCGCCCGGCTTTTGCCAAACCTGTACGCGCAGTTGAAACGATGACGGCTTCCCGCATTGGAACTCTCCCGATTGAGGTTGTGTTATACGTGCTTCCTACGCGTCAAACTTGCCCACGACTAGGGGTAACGTTGACGTAAACTGCAGGAACGTCGCGGAAACAGCTTTGCAAATCAACACACGCCCTCTAGCGTTTGATCACCTGAGAAGGGGAGAAAACTATGGGTATATTCAAATTTATGAAATCAAAGGGCAAAGAATTGATTGCCCAGCGTGATCGCGTGGCTGAGAAAGCCATCAAGAAAGAAGTCGAGGATTTGGGCCTTGATGATGATCTTGGCGGGGACTTTCGTGTTCTTGTAGACGGCGCCAAAGTTAAGCTTGAAGGCAAAGTTCCTGATCAGGCAACGAAAGAAAAACTCATCCTTGCGGCCGGTAATGTCAGTGGCATTGCCGAAGTCGACGACTCCATGAAAGTCAAATCGAAAGCGAAAGTCGATGAGGCGACACTATATACAGTCAAGTCCGGTGACAGTCTGTCAAAGATTGCGAAGAAATTTTACGGCGACGCTATGCGCTATCCCGATATCTTCGAAGCCAACACACCTATGCTAAAGCACCCTGATCGGATTTATCCTGGTCAGGTTCTTCGGATTCCAGGCGCTTAAAAACTTCATTCGAGGTAACAAAACCCCAGCGACAGCGCTGGGGTTTTTCTTTTGTGAGATATCAAAACTCTCTAAAAGTCGTAGCGGATTTCAGCTCCAACAATTCGAGGTTCGTTGACGAAACCGGTTAGGTTGTTGAAGTCGATCGCCCCTTCGAGAACCAACTCATCAGTGATATTCCTGACAAATACGGATGCTTCCAGACCATTATCACTTTGCCAACCAGCACGAAGACCACCAATCCAATAGCCGTCTTCCCCAAACTCGACGCTGTCATACAGGAAGAAGTTAGTTTCACCTTTATAAGACCAATCGGTGTAGGCAAAGAGTTCCCCACCTTGGAACGGAATCGCGTACCGAGCGGTGAAGTTCGCGATCCACTCCGGCGCATTCGGGAAGCTGTTGCCGGAGATGTTATACCCCAGAAGCGTACTGCCTGCTGGCGCGGCACCACCCGGCGCAACTTCGACAACAGTTCCGTTCACGTCAAAGACAGCCGGATCAAGAAGCGTACACGGTGCCCCGCATCCAGGAGCAATAAGGAGGTCGTCTTTGATTTCCGTGTTGTTATATGACAGACCGGCAGTCACAAGGAGGTTTTCAACCGGAGCGGCTTCGAAATCGACCTCAAATCCATAGCCCTGACCTTCGTCGGCATTGAAAAGGGCAACAGTGTTATCCAGGCCGCCAACGATCGTGAGCTGTTGGTCATCAAGTTCATATAGGAAGACGTTTGCATTCAAACGCACACGGTTATCAAGCAGCTCAGACTTCACGCCCGCTTCGTAAGAGAGAACGGTTTCGCTTTCAGCATCTGAAACTGTATTTCCGAAGACCAAACGTCCCTGAATAGAGGGACCACGAAAACCCTTTGCGATACGGGCATAAGCGTTCA
>JBCCDF010000132.1:0-7802 GCA_039030935.1 Pseudomonadota bacterium
CCCACCGAGTATAATTTGCTGAGTTTGAACAAAAAATTCTATCTCTCGGATGCCGCCCGGACCGAGTTTAAGGTCTGGCGAAGGATCTTTAACGTCTTTTCGATCCAATTTGGTATTGATCATCGACTTGACGGCCTGAACGTCGGCGATTGCCCAATAGTCTAGGTGCTTACGCCACATGTAGGGCTCGAGTGTCTTAAGGAATGCTGTACCAAGGTCTAAATCGCCTGCGGCTGGGCGTCCCTTAATCCAAGCCATGCGTTCCCAATTTTGGCCTACACTCTCATAGTACAGTTCTGCTCGGCGTGTTGAGATTGCGAGAGGTGTTGAAGAGGGGTCGGGTCGAAGCCGTAAGTCGGTACGAAACACATACCCGTCAGCGGTTCTTTCCGACAGTATACACATGGCTTCTCGTATGGCCCGACTCGCTGCCTCTCCGGCATCACGAGCTCCTCCATCGAACGCGTCACCATCATAAAATGCAATGAGATCGATATCGCTTGAATAGTTAAGCTCGAAAGCGCCCATTTTTCCGAGTGCGAATATGGCGAGATGACCCGACCCACACCCCTCTTGCATCAGCGCGAGTTGAAGCGCTCGCTCGCAGCAACAATCGGCAAACCGCGTTAGAATGCGCGTCACCTGCGATTGACTAAGAGACCCAGAAATATCGAGTAAAGCAAGGGCAAGATGAATTTTGGATTTGTTTCGGCGCAAATGCACCATGAGTTCTGGAACAGTCAGATCAAGATCAGGCTCCGTGAGAATGTCATCGATTTGGGATTCAAGGCTTCCTGGATCAGACAGCGTTAGCGTTTCTGTCTCTAAGAGCCGCCTAAGGTAAGGCGCGTGTTGCTGCGCTAGCGTACTTGCGTCTGCGATTGAGCGCGCCACGATTAAGCCTGCTTGAAAGTCATGGACGCTCTCAAACCACCTGCTTCCAATATACTATCGTCAAGCTCAAAATGCCCATTATGCAGATCGCAAACGGCTTCAACCAAAGCGAGTCCGAGGCCGGATCCGACTTCTGTTCGAGCGTCATCAAGGCGAACAAAACGATCTTTGACACGCTGACGGTCCGCTTCAGGAATCCCCGGGCCAGTATCACTCACCGCTATACGAACGGTCTGAGCTGTCTCTTTTACATTGAGCGCGACGGCACCGCCGCGAGGTGTGTATTTTATCGCATTGTCTATGAGGTTTGAAAGCGCCTGCGCGAGCAGGGCCTGATCAGCTTTGACAGAGAGATCAGGTTCGATCTCAGCAGTAAACGTCAGCCCTGCCTCCTCACACGCTGGTTCAAACAGTTCAGCGACATCGGCGCACAACTCGCTGATGTTGAGTAAATGCAAATGCTCTTCTCCAGTCGATCGAACGCGCGAGAGCTTTAGAATTGAATTGAAGGTTGCAAGAACTTGATCCACTTCTTCGACAGTCTCACCGAGTGTTTCTCGCGCAGTCATCTCATCCATCGGACCTCTTAAGGCATCCTCGAGTCGGTTGCGCAAACGGGACAATGGAGAGCGTAAATCATGGGCAATAGCATCGCCAGCATGACGCGTCGCAGCCATAAGCGTTTCGATCTTAGAAAGCATAGCGTTGACGGTATCGGCTAGACGGTCAAATTCGTCGCCAGAGCCAATAACCGGAACACGCTGTGAAAGATCGCCAGCCATCACCGCGGAAGACGTTTTTGATAACGCTTCAGCACGCTGAGATGCATAGCGAGATGTAAAGAACCCACCGATTAAAGCCAAGAACATTCCAATTGGCGCGGCGATGAAAATCGTTCGATTAATCCGCCTCACCACACTCAGTCGATCACTCATTTCGATACCGACAAGCAGAACGCTTTGATTGTCCAGACGTACGATACGGCCTTCGATAGGAATGATTGACACTTCGCCTGTCGGCCGTCGTCCCTCTATCTCGAATGTGACAGCTTTCACAACGCCTGGTTCCTCGGGCGCAGCAACTGGCATTTGTGCCATGTCACCGACAATCTTTAGGCCAGTACCTGTTTCGAATTGATAAGTGAAATTTCGCACCCGGACGAAAGAGCGTTCCCGAACAGCCGTCTCAAGACGGGCTTGTCCAGCTGTGTTGTACGCAACAGCAAGAGCACGTAATTCAGCTTCGAGTTGGGACTTCGCTTCCGCGCGCAGGCTACCGACTGTCGCTTGGAACAAATAGGCCATCAGAACCGCTGAGAAGACGGCGAACACTAGTGAGTAGATCAGGGCAAGCCTGAAACTGGTTGTCCGCAGAAAAGCTAAAGGCCCCGGCTTCATGCCGTCAGGCAGTAACCCGCACCGCGCACCGTCTGCAAGAGCTGACTGTCAAACTCCTTATCGATCTTTGCTCTCAATCTTGAGATGTGAACATCAATAACATTCGTTTGAGGGTCAAAATGGTAATTCCAGACACCTTCGAGCAGCATTGTACGCGTGACCGTCTGTCCCGCGTGACGCATCAGATATTCGAGTAATTTAAATTCGCGCGGCTGAAGATCGATTTTCGTTTCGCCGCGAACGACCTGCCTAGAGAGTAAGTCCATCTCAAGGTCACCAACTCTCAATTTTGTGACCGGTGGTTCACCGCTCAATTGGCGGCGCCCTAGAGCCTCAACGCGCGCGATAAGTTCCTCAGGCGCGAATGGCTTGGCGAGGTAATCGTCGGCGCCAACCTTCAAGCCCTCAACTCGGTTCTCAACATCAGAAAGGGCTGATAAGAATAGCGCTGGTGTTTTACCACCACCATTTCGATATTCCTCGACCAGCTTCAGGCCCGGCTTCTGCGGCAGCATACGATCAACAACCAAGGCATCGAAGTCACCTCCGCGCGCCTCTGTTAAACCCACCTCTCCATCGTCTGCAGTGACCACATCATGCCCGGCATCAGAAAGCACTTTCTTGATAAAGCCGGATTGCTCCAAATCGTCTTCTATAACTAGTACACGCATTGAAATTTGAGCCTTCTTTTACTCGTCAGTGATATCAACAGTGACGAAAAGCGTTTGCGTATTCGACCGGACAGCCATCAATATTTTGCTTCGGCCACGGTCTTTTGTTGCTTCGATTTCATTCTCAAGCGTCTCAACTGAAGTCAGCGGTTGTCCGTTGACGTCTAGAATGACCATTCCGGGCAGAAGGCCAGTCTCACGCAAGGGGCTGTCACTAGCTAAATCGGCGATAATCATGCCAGGCTCGTCTGCCTCCATGTCCATCTCGTCGCGTGTGTCATCAGCCAGCGCGCTTAAGGTTAGACCAAACGGAGCTTCTTCAGTCTCCGCATCGTCTTCAGGCCGGTTATTGTCGCTCTGACTAAAGCTCGCATTGATGTTTTCTGGGCGCTCACCAACCGTTACAGGAACCGTGACACGTGCGCCATTTCGCAGAACGATAAACGAATTATCTGATCCTGCGAGAAGAGCACCGACGATACGCGTTGTGCTTGTCGCGTCAGTAACTTTCGTGCCGTTCACCTCTACAATAATGTCACCGCGTCTAATACCAGATTTCTTTGCTGGTCCATCCGTTACGAGATCAGCAACGATTGCCCCCTCAGAGTTTGACAGTCCTCTCGCATCAGCCATATCGTCCGTAACGTCTTGAATCGTAACGCCAAGCCAGCCACGTGT
The DNA here is from genome assembly GCA_039030935.1 of Pseudomonadota bacterium. Classification (GTDB taxonomy): domain Bacteria; phylum Pseudomonadota; class Alphaproteobacteria; order Caulobacterales; family Hyphomonadaceae; genus Henriciella. Next base: position 3,641 of record JBCCDF010000132.1, read on the forward strand.
GACCTTGCCATCTTTGATCAGCATGTCTGTGACGGTTCTCGCTTGATCCGAAGTGATCGCGAAACCAATCCCGACTGAACCGCCAGTTGGCGAATAGATAGCGGTATTCACACCGACGACATTTCCGTACAAGTCGAATGTTGGACCGCCGGAATTACCTCGGTTGATGGCTGCATCTATTTGCAGATAATCAATATAGGTGCTGGAGCGACGCGCATCACCCGGTTTTGCAATTGCAGAAACGATCCCAGCAGTCGCCGTTCCGCCTAGACCGAATGGGTTACCGACTGCGACCACCCAATCGCCACGCCGGAGCTGAGAAGAGTCACCAAACCGCACATGCGGGAAGCCCGAGCCTTCCATGACGCGCAAAACAGCTAAGTCTGTCTCAGAATCAGCACCAACCAATTCAGCATCCAACTCTCGCCCGTCTTCTAAAACGACTTCTATTTGAGTCGCACCTTCTACGACGTGGTTATTGGTTACGATAAGCCCGCTATCGGAGATGAAAAAACCAGACCCTAGTGAACGCGCCTCGCGTGTCGGACCATCCTCATTCTCTTCTTCATCAGGCGCTGGCTCACCGCGGAAGCGATCAAAAAATCGCTCTAACTCAGATAGGTCACTGGCTTCGCGTTCTGATACAACATTTACCGAAACAACTGCAGGACTGACCTGTTCGATCAGATCAGCCAAGCTGACGGGCGCACCAGCAGGCGCCTCTATTGCTATCGGTCGGGCATCTGCACTCTGATATTGCGGACCCAAAAGAAGTCCGGCGCTAGCACCAGCCCCAACGAGACCGGCAATTAAGGCAGTGCGAGATAATCCCAGTAATTTCATCATTGTATCTTTCTAAAGTACTGATCTTTTTGATCATTTATGAACATTATTACGACGCAAACAGGGTCTTGGTTATTAAAGATCATTAAGCTACAGCCGGGGCAAGCCTTGTTTCGATATTGACGTCGGATTCGAACGTGCGGTGAACAGGGCACTTATCCGCTATTTCAAGCAGTCGCTCGCGTTGGCTACCGTTAAGGTCACCCTCAATAGAAATATCGCGAACAAACGTATCGATACGATCTTGTGGACCGCAATCAACACAGTCTTTTTTATGCGTTTTTTCATGGAACAGTTTGACGGTCACGCGCTCAAGCGGCCAGCCCTTGCGATCAGCATACATGCGCAAAGTCATAGATGTGCAAGCACCAAGGCCAGCCGTCACAAGCTCATAAGGATCAGGGCCAGTGTCGCCGCCGCCAACGCTGGTGGGTTCATCTGAGAGAAAATGATGCTTTCCGACAGAAACTTCATTTTGGAACGCGCCGGCCCCACCACGGGTCTCGCGGACTATTACATTGTCCTGTTTTACAGATGAAAGACTATGGGGCTCGTCAGCCGGCTGTAGATAGCGTCCAGCCCAACCCGCAATCACTGAGGCAACATACTGCGCATCCTGCCGTTTGGTCAGCAAGTGATCAGCCTGATCTAGGCTTACAAAACTCTTGGGGTGTTTCGCTGCAAGGAAGAGCTCTGTCGCGTTCTCAATGCTGACCGTTTGGTCCACTGGCGAGTGCATAACCAAAAGCGGCTTCTTTAGAGACTTTGCTGCTTCACTCACCCTTGATCCGCGGACATCATCGATAAAGCTCTTGCGCAACGTGAAAGGCCGCCCTGCCAGAAGCACCTCTTTTTCGCCCTTGGCTTCTATTTCAGGAACATGTCGACCAAATTGTTGAATGACATGTTCAGCATCTGATGGAGCGCCAATCGTGACAATAGCTCTGACGTCAGACAGTTGACTTGCTGCCACAACGCTTGCTGCGCCTCCCAGCGAGTGGCCAATAATCAGAGCGACTGAACGTGTCTGCGTCTCCATCCAACCGACAGCATCTTTGAGGTCTTGAACGTTGGTAGAGAAACCCGTTCCAGTAAAGTCCCCATCGCTCTCGCCCAGTCCCGTAAAGTCGAATCGCAATACACCGATCCCGTGTTCGGTCAGATAGCGTGCTATCCGGCTCGCTGCTAAGCCCGTCTTCGAGCAGGTAAAACAATGGGCGAAAACCGCCCAACCGCGTAGATCTCCGTCTGGCCTTTCGAGCACACCCGAGAGGTCCAAACCGCTCGAATTCTGAAAGACTACTTTTTCGCTGGCCACCGACGCCTCCATGCCTCATTTAGAGCAGAGATAGGACGGGCGATCTTGTTCTGCTACTCACAAGCAAGTGTTCCGACCGTGAGAGTGGAATTATGCATCCTGTGGATCGATGGAGTCGATATCAACAGTCTTCTGAGGCCGATGGCGCAATAAGAGAAAACCACCCCCAAATAGAAGGAGTGCAAACGGTAGCCCCCAAAGCAGTTTTCCCGTTATGCTTCGCGATCCGGGTCGAAAAAGAACGAACTCTCCATAGCGCTCTACAAACCAAGTTCTGATTTCATCATCCGATTGACCTTCGGAGACCATGACTCGAATGCGAACCCGCATATCGCCTGCGATCTCGGCAGCTGATTGACTAACAGGCTCGTTTTCACACGCAACACATCTGATTTCGCGCATCAAATTCTGAGCGCGGGCCTCATCTTGAGGATCATCCAAAGGTATAGCCCCTTGGAGCGCTATAGCCATTGATAGAAGAGCACTCTTAATCATTGCGACGTCATTACCCTTCTACGTCCGGGCATAAAACACAGCAGCCCACCGAGAGACATCAACAAAACGCCCCAATAGATTAAATCGACGAGCGGCTTTTTAAACACCTCAAACGTCCATCGGGTAACGCCATCAACACGGCGACCTTCACCTAGAGCCATATAAAGATCGGAGAGACCAGAGCTGTATATAGCGGTCTCCGTCGTTGGCATTTGCGCAGCTGGATAGATCCGCTTTTCAGGGGATAATTGCGCTGTCGTTCCCCCCCGCTGGGCGGTCAAGAACGCTCTATCAGCATACCAGTTTGGTCCCTCCACTGACTGCACATCATCTAGCGTTATTGTCCACCCGGCGATCTCCATGGATTGCCCCTCTTCCAAGGCAAGCGTTTGATGCTGGCGCAGACTTGTTTCTCCAACAGCACCGATGATGAAGACACCTAGACCAGCATGCGCGAGCGTCATACCCCAGACGCGCCCGGGTAGACGCGGCAATCGCCTTAACGTCTTGGCGCGACGCCAGATCTCGATAGCTGCACCCGCAACGAGCCACACGCCAAGGCCAAAGCCAAACCCAGAGAGTAGCGAGATATCGAATGGCCCTACCCCTAGCAAATAGAAAGCAGCGACTACGCCAATGAAGGCGACTGCCCATTTCCAGATAGATCGGAAACTCGCCTTTCCCCATGCCCAAGATTGCACGATTGGCAGACTAACGAGAGCAAGCGCCATGATCGGAGTAAATGTCAGATTGAAGTAGGGCTCGCCGACAGACATCACCTCACCAAAAGCTTCAGCGATTAGGGGAAAAAGTGTCCCAAGAAGAACCGTCAAAGTCGCCACGCCGAATACCAAATTGTTGCCCATAAGCGCCCCTTCTCGACTTACCAGCATGTGCTCTGCGCCACCTTTCAGGCTGGGGGCTCGCAGTGCAAAGATAACAAGAGCAGCTCCGCCATATGTCAGCAGGCCAATAAGTAAAAGCGTTCCTCGGGTAGGATCGACTGCAAAAGCATGTACGCTGGTTAAAAGACCGGAGCGTACCAGAAACGCGCCCAGAATAGCGAAACAGAAGGCCATCACTGCCAAAAGCGCTGTCCAAGCTCTAAAACTGTCACGTTTCTCTGTAACGACGATGCTATGGAGAAGAGCCGCACCAACCAGCCAAGGCATAAGACTCGCGTTTTCCACAGGATCCCAAAACCACCAGCCCCCCCAGCCTAGTTCATAGTAAGCCCAATACGAGCCGAGAGCGATCCCAGCCGTGAGTGGCACAAAGGCGGCCATAGCCCACACGCGAGCCGTCTTGGCCCAAACGCGGTCTATTCGTCCTTCCATCAAGCCAGCAGCAGCCAAAGCGAAAACAAATGAATATCCGACATAGCCGAGATAAAGCATGGGAGGATGCGCCGCCAGCGCAGGATCCTGCAAAAGCGGATTTAGGTCAGAGCCTTGCAGCGGTGGATTATCCAATCGGGTAAAAGGAGAAGAAGCGAAGAGCAAATAA
>JBCCDF010000133.1:0-7753 GCA_039030935.1 Pseudomonadota bacterium
ATCGGGTGTTCGAGTGCTTTTTGAAGTGCTGTCAGCGACTCTGGAACTGTCCGTGCGAGGCCGAGTTTTATAGGGGTGGTCAAAGCCCAATGCCCGTCAGAGTTTTGCAAGGCGGATTGCGAGAAGGGCATGAGCCCTTGAGTGGTTGGAATGAAGTCGATCAGGGCTTGCGCAGACAGGGGAGTGATAAGCCATGGCTGATTGAGTGTCCGGCAGATGTCTACGACACTCTTTGTTTCGTACGGCTTTCCAAGGGCCATTATAGCCGCGCTGAGGCCGCATGGGATGACATGGAGGCGATTAGCTTGAAGCGACTTTGCAGCGTCAATGATCTCTGCGATGATCCTCGCGTCCAAGCCATCTGAAGTCACGAAGCGGGACAGATCTATCGCAATGGCATCGTCTGATGGTTCGAACGGTAGATCGCCGATCAGGACATTCAGACCTTTTTGCCTGAGCGACTTGATCGTCTCAACATCTGTCTGATCGGTGAGATGTAGCGACGTCGATGTCGTGCAGGATAGGGCTTCCTCGCGAAGCGTATCTGAAAAGGCTGAAAAGCCATCCTCATGCTTCAATCCTGCTTCGATCAGTGACAGGGGTATGCCTTGAGAGACAGCTTCGGCGAGTTCCGCATTTTTGGGCTGGTCGCTCAAAGTTTCGAGTGTTTCTGCAGCTGCAAGGAGGCTGATTTTGCGCCGTGTTTTGGACTGCACATTCTCTAAGGCTTCCGACGCATCCGTGCTCTGAGCTGTAAAAGCCGGTGAGATGTCCGCCAAGGGCATGACGCCGCTGACCAGACCTGCGTCTTGGGCAGCGTCCAAAATGGCCTTAGGACTTGTTTTGAGTGCCATTCGGGAAGCTCCTCTTTAGGGGCAGGCTGACAGACGCCGAAACAGTGTTTAATCAGGTTGTAACTGGATTCGGAATCAATCGAGCGCCATATTCGTGCCTTGAAACACAAGCAGGTGTTAAAAGCGGAATGTGGCGCGGGGTTTAACCAATCCGCGCGGTAAATTTGAAATAGGGTCTGAGCCAATGCGTGAATCAATTTTTGAAACTCTGGTCGGGCTTGGGGTCCTCGTTGTTGCGGGCCTGTTTTTCTTTTTCGCCCTCGGTCAAGGCGGGGATGCTGCGACCGGTGATGAAACGATTGAGCTAGGTGCGCGGTTTAGTTCAGCAAGCGGTGTCGAGCGAGGCACGGATGTTCGAATGGCGGGCGTTAAGATTGGAACCGTACGCGAAAAGACGCTGGACAGAGATCGCGTTGAGGCAAAAGTTATCATGGCGGTCGACTCTTCAATCCTCCCACTCGGCGATGGGACGACTGCGCGTGTCCAGTCTGACGGATTGCTGGGAGGAACCTATATCAATCTCGAGCCAGCGCCTGGGTTTGGCGATATCCCTGAATGTTCAGATGGAGAAGATATCTTCGGGGATAGCGGATGCAACGAGCTGCTCTATGCACAAGGGTCCGTTGACCTCATGACTTTGTTCGCGTCCTTCGCGCAGGGTGGCGGAAGCGAATGATACGTACCACGCTTTGTTTGGGGCTATTGAGCACACTCGGTGTTGCGGGATCTTATGCGAACGAAACGTACGCTCAGTACGAGACTGCGACGCTGCGGGCGCTGGATAAGATTACTGGCCGATCAACTGATTTTGAGATGCGTGTGGGTGAGCCGATGGTCTATGGGTCCTTGCGGATCGATCTTGAAACCTGTTTCCAGGCCCCACCAGAAGAACCACCCGAAAGCGTGGCTTTTCTGAAGCTGACGACAGCAGTGGCGCGCCGCGTGCAGAGTATGGCTATACCGAGAGCCATGACCGATGAGGAACGCGAAGCGAGCGAAAGCGAAGAGGCCGAGACCTACTTTTCTGGCTGGATGTTTGCATCGTCACCAGGGCTGAACGCTTTAGAGCACCCCGTCTACGATATTTGGGTGATCCAATGCAGGGCGGTATCACCCGAGACGCTGCCCTCTACTTTGTCGCCAATCGAGTAAAAGTCCGCTTGAACTTGAAGAGCTTGTGCTAAACGGCTGTGAAAGTCCGCTCTTGGAATTTCAAGTAGGCCGAACTGGTCGAGATGTGGATTGTGGAACTGAGCGTCAAGTAGGGTGTAACCCCCGGCTATGAGGCGCGCGACGAGATGGACCAAAGCGATCTTTGACGCATCTGTCGCGCGTGAGAACATACTCTCACCGAAGAAAGCACCGCCAATTGAAACGCCATAAAGTCCACCAATGAGTTGGCCGTGATCGTCCCAGCACTCTATTGAATGTGCATGACCTTTCCGGTGCAGACCACTGTATAGGTTCAGGATTGTGTCGTTGATCCATGTTGATGGACGGCTGATATGGGCTTCGGCACAGGCATCGATGACGCGGTTGAAGGCTGTGTCGGTGGTAATTCTGAAGGGGTCTTTTCGGATCGTCTTGCGCAGGCGTCTCGGCGTATGGAAATCATCGAGAGGCAGGATACCGCGTCGGTCAGGATCCATGATGAAGAGGCGTGGATCGTCGCGTGAGTCCGCCATTGGAAAGACACCGCGTCGGTAGCAGTTTAGCAGGTCGTCTGTTCCAAACCTCTTTGACATGTGCGCCTCTATTTCAGGCCGAGAAATCGCTCCAGCCAGTGAATGTCGTAGTTTCCATCTATAACATCCTGAGCCTCAACAAGACGTTGATGCAAGGGCAATGTCGTGTTTACGCCACCAATCACCATTTCCCCGAGCGCCCGGCGCAGTCGCATAATGCACTCATTACGATTTCGCCCATGAACAATGAGCTTCCCGATCATAGAGTCGTAGTGCGGTGGAATTTTGTAGCCGGAATAGACAGCACTATCGAGACGAACGTCTAAACCACCAGGAGGATGAAAGTCCGTAATCGTTCCGGGCGACGGGACGAAAGTTTCAGGGTGTTCGGCATTGATTCGGCACTCGATGGCGTGCCCGACCAGAAGAATATCATCCTGTGTGAAAGAGAGCTTTTTGCCATCAGCAACACGGATTTGCTCGCGGATAAGATCGATTCCAGTGATCATCTCTGTCACCGGATGTTCGACCTGAATGCGTGTATTCATCTCGATGAAGTAGAACGCGCCGTCCTCATAGAGGAATTCCATCGTGCCGGCCCCACGGTATCCCATCTTTTTGACGGCTTTAACGACAATGGCACCGATATCTTCGCGCTGTGCCTGATTGAGGGCTGGAGACGGGGCCTCTTCGAAGACCTTTTGGTGACGGCGTTGCAGAGAGCAATCGCGTTCCCAAAGATGGCAGACATTGCCATGTGTATCGGCGATAAGCTGGATTTCGATATGGCGGGGTTTGGCTAAGTACTTTTCGAGATAAACAGCGTCATCACCAAAAGCGGCCTTGGCCTCAGTTTTGGCTGTCTTGATTGCTGTTTCGAGGTCCTTCTCGGTTTTCGCGACTTTCATGCCGCGTCCACCCCCGCCAGAAGCGGCTTTAATCAGGACAGGGTAGCCGATTTTCTTGGCAATTTTCTTCGCTTCGCTGATGGTTTTAATGCCACCTTCAGAGCCGGGCACGACGGGGACACCCGCATCTATCATGGTTTGTTTGGCCGCGATCTTGTCGCCCATTGTGCGAATATGGTCCGCTGTTGGGCCGATGAAAACGAGGTCGTGTGCCTCAACCATCTCAGCAAATTGTGCGTTCTCAGACAAGAAGCCGTAGCCAGGGTGAATGGCGTCGGCATCGGTGATCTCTGCCGCTGCAATGATCTGAGACTTTTTAAGGTAGCTCATATTGCTGGGTGCGGGGCCGATACAGACGGCCTCGTCGGCGAGCCTGACGACCATGGCATCTCGGTCGGCCTCTGAGTGGACGGCAATGGTCTGCAGGCCCATTTCCTTACAAGCGCGATGGATCCGCAGAGCAATCTCTCCGCGGTTTGCGATGAGGACTTTTTCGATCATCGATGCGTTCCTTATTCGATGACGATCAGGGGTTCGCCAAACTCAACAGGTTGTGCGTCGCCAACGATAATTTGTTTAACCGTGCCTGCAACGGCGGAGTCGACGGGGTTAAACGTCTTCATCGCTTCGATCAGCATGAGCGTGTCACCGGCTTTAACTTTGTCCCCAACAGCCACAAACGGTTTCGCCCCCGGTTCGGCGGACAGATAGACGGTGCCAACCATGGGGCTTGTAACGGCATTGGACGGCGCTTCTGTTTCGGCTGTTGGTGCTGAAGCCGCGCTGGGTGCAGCGACCGGAGCTGGTGCTTGAGGCGCGATTGCAGCTGGGGCTTGAACAAATTGCGGGGCAGGGGTCGCAGGCATCGATGTGGCTTTAGAAACACGTATGCGCAGGCCGTCATGTTCGACCTCAACTTCGCCGAGATCGGCTTCACGCAGAATAGCGGCCAACTCCCGGACCAAAGCTGCATCAAGTTTTGATTTACTGGTGGACATGCGTTTGTAACTCCTCAACGCGTCAATTTAAGCGCTGCTTTCAAGGCGATAACGTAACCATCAGCGCCAAGACCCGCAATAGTGGCGTGCGCGCAAGGACTGACATAGTTCGTCTGACGGAACGGCTCTCTTGCAGCCGGATTGGACAGGTGGACCTCAATCACCGGAACTGCGCAGGCGCGCAGCGCATCATGTAAGGCGACTGATGTATGGGTGTAGGCCCCAGCGTTTATAATAACGGCATTCGCTGTTTTCGACGCCTCTTGCACCCAATCGACCAGCTCGCCCTCAGAATTGCTCTGTCGGAAAGTGATGTTGGCATCGCTTGAGATTTGGCGAAGGCTGGCTTCGATGTCATGAAGGGTCTGAGTGCCATAAATCTCCGGCTCGCGCGTGCCGAGCAAGTTGAGATTGGGCCCATTGAGAACAAATATGTGTTGCGTCATTGTCACACGTCGTTTGGGATGGAATGTGTCACTTGGCAAGAGCAGACTTGAAGTCGGGAGTTGCGATGATGCAGATCGTTTTGAATGGCGAGATCCGAGACATTGAGCCGGGAATGACCCTCTTGGCCTTGGTGGAAACCCTCGGCGGTGATTCGCGCGGCATCGCGATCGAGCGCAATCTTGAGATTGTTCCTAAGAGTGAGCATTCGACAACGGTCTTAGAAGATGGCGACAGACTGGAAGTGGTGCAGTTTGTGGGCGGTGGGTGATTGTGGGCAACGGGCTATTGAGTTTTTGCCGTCATACTTTTGCCGGTACGAGCTTTAAAAATAGTGGCAAGGCCCTCGCCATATGGCTACTAACATCCAGCTTATTCTTGCTGCCGACTTACAGCGAACCGATCAGCGACTTTCAACAGCATTCAGAGACAATCGGGTTTAGGTATGGGATTTCTGTAACGGACCTTGAGGGAAATGTCCTGCTTGAGCATCGCGCCAATGAGCGTTTCATGCCTGCCTCAACCGCCAAACTATTCGTTACCGCAGCAGCGCTAGAGGCCGAGACGGCTCTGGCAAGTTTAGACACGGGCTTAAAACTCGTCGTAGAGCCTTCAAGTGTGGGGTCGCCAACACTGGTCCTGATTGGGCGCGGTGACCCAACCATTGGTTCGGGAGAGACTTGCAGGGAAAGATGCCTCGAGACCTTGGTTGCCGCGGTCAAAGACGCTGGACTGACGGAAGTTGGGGATATTGTCGGCGATGATCAGTGGTTTGCGGATGAGCGCGTGCCGCTGGGATGGAGCTGGGATGATCTAAAGTTCTGGCACGGAACGTCAATTTCAGCCCTCTCGGTCAACGACAACACTGTCGCGATGCGTGTTTCACCTGCGAAAGAGATGGGTGACGTTGTGAGCGCGGGATGGTGGGAGGCAGGGAGCGCCTATTTCAAGCTTCAAAACGAAGCGGTGACAGGTCCAACGGATGGCGAATGGGCGCTACGATTGGAGCGCTTGTTTGGAGCAAGGACAGCACGGCTTTATGGTGAGATGCCTCTAGGTTCACGATCGACAACGCTCCGGCTTGGCGTGGAAGACCCGGCGCATTTCGTCGCATGGTCGTTTAAGACCGCGCTTGAAGCCGAAGGCATAGATGTATCAGGGGAAGTGCGAACACAGCGCCGTCCCCTTCAATATGAAGATGAGGCAAAGCCTGTCGATAGAACTGACCGAGAGTCGCAGAGAAAATGTGCGGCCACTGCGCCAGCCCGGCCCAAGGCTAAGGTTGTTGCATCACTAGACCCCGCGCCACTGCAAGAGATCATTACCAAGATCAATCGTGACAGTCACAACCTTTATGCCGAGGTCTTGCTCCGTCAACTTGGCCGCGCAGAGGGACCTGGGTCCTCTTTTTGCGGTTTGGTGCAAATAGAAGGCCTGCTGGAGCGCATGGGCTTGCCGCGCGACGCCTATGAGATTGCAGATGGCTCCGGTCTTTCGAATTATAACCGAACCACACCGGCAGCGCTTACAGCGCTTCTTCGATATGCTGCGAAAGCGGATTGGGGTGAGCGTTTTCAGGCGAGCCTTCCCGTCGGTGGGGGCCGCGCCGGGACGCTGAGATTTAGATTTCGGGGAACATCTCTGGACGGTAAGATTTTTGCCAAGACCGGGACCCTGAATCACGTTGATGCGCTGGCCGGATATATGGAAGCTGAGAGTGGTGAAGTTCTGGTTTTCGCAATTCTCGCGAATGATCGGCCTCTGACTGCCCCCTCTGTTAGACCTGAGATCGATGCGCTTTTGCTACGACTCGCAAAGCAGTATTGAGTTATCTATGTGAGGTGTAAACGGCCCTGCATAGGTCGCTTGCAAATCTGAGCGAGGCGGCGTCTTGCGCCTGTTAGCCACTAAGAGTAGGTCGAACCCATGACTGATCTGATCCACTCGACGAATGATACTCCGCTCAAGGTTGCTGGCCGTGTTCTCCACTCTCGTTTGATTGTTGGGACTGGCAAGTATGCATCGTACGCACAGAACGCAGAAGCGGCTCGCGCGGCTGGGGCGGAGATGGTTACAGTCGCTCTGAGACGGGTGAATTGGTCTGATCCGAGCGAGGAGCGTCTACAAGACCATTTAACGCCTGAAGAGTTTATCTACCTTCCAAATACGGCCGGGTGTTTCACCGCTGATGATGCGTTGCGCACTTTGAGGTTAGCCCGTGAAGCCGGAGGCTGGGATCTGGTGAAGCTTGAGGTGCTGGCGGATCAAAAGACACTCTATCCGGACATGGAGGAGACGCTGAAAGCGGCAAAAGTGCTGATTGCTGAGGGTTTTGAAGTGATGGTGTATTGCTCAGATGATCCCGTCTACGCCAGAAAGCTCGAGGATGCAGGGTGCTGTGCAATCATGCCCTTGGGAAGTTTGATCGGGTCAGGGCTTGGAATTCAGAATCCACTGAATATTCGTCTCATTGTTGAGCAATCGCGTGTTCCTGTCATTGTCGATGCCGGTGTTGGGACAGCTTCGGATGCGGCGCAGGCCATGGAACTTGGGTGTGACGGCGTTCTGATGAACACCGCAATTGCCGAAGCAAAAGACCCGATCCTGATGGCGCAAGCGATGAAAAATGCCGTGACTGCTGGCCGACAAGCCTATTTGGCAGGGCGGATGGGTCGTAAGCGATATGCTGACCCATCATCGCCCCTAGCTGGCCTGATTTAGTTTAAAGCCGCAAGCTCTGCATCAATCAGAGCGCGCACGGCATCTTCGTCAGCGCCTGGGACCTGCGACGTCCCTATAATGAAATAAGGTGTCCCCGTTATATCGAGCGTACGCGCAAGCGAGCGCATCTCAGCGAGCTGACG
>JBCCDF010000134.1:0-7641 GCA_039030935.1 Pseudomonadota bacterium
CGGTCCGCAGAAGAGGTCGTGCTTGCCTCTAGACTTCGCGAGTGCGCCAAAGGCTGCGACGCACAAGGGCTCATCCGTGTCCCAATCGATTTTGGAGCTGTCATGCTGGTAGATTTGATGGCCACCCTAATCCCAGCCGCAAGCGGCACAGATATGATCCCTAAGAAGCAGACTCGCTTAAGCGCTGTGTCGAGGTTGCTTGAATCTAAAGGCGCGCGCTGCACGCTTGGTGGAGCATGGCTTCAGAGATCAGGGGATGACATCCTAATTGGTCGAGCGCCAGATAACCCAGAGTTCAAGACCTATGACGACATCTTCGATGGTCGTTTCAAGCGATGTGACGACAGCGTTCTCCCGACTGAAAAACCATCTTTTCTGGTTCGCCACGCGATGCCTCCCTCTACAAAGGGCTGGCGATCCTTGGTCCCCGACAGGCTAAATCTTCACGCCAGCGCTCTGGAAGCCAATCATCGACTGCTCACCAAACCCCTCGAAGTATCCCGGTCTTAAGGTAACCACCTAGTGTTGGCGCGAAATACTGACGTGATGGCAAATCGACAGAATAGGGTTCCAATCGCTCTTCCAGCGCATCTTCAACAGCGTTGACGACAATCTCACGACTGCCCGCCGCAATACGCCATAGATAGGTATGAAAATTGTCGCGCGGATCGACGTTGACCCTTGATTGATAAAGGACGTCGCCTGTGTCGACGCCTTGATCGACAAGATGTATCGTGGCGCCAAAATACTCAGGCTCACCATTCGCCAAAGCGAAGTATCCCCCAAACATGCCGCGATAGGCAGGGTTGACCCCGGAATGATAATTCAGGAAGGGCGCGTCGATAACACCCAGTGTTTTTCGACCGATCATGCGGGTCGATACGACGAAAACCACTTTTGGATTGAGCGCTTTGAGCCGTTCACGACATGGGTCCGAATTGACGGAAGGCACGTCGAGAATGGACTGGTCTTCATCACGCTCCGGTTTCAAACCGTGCTGATCGATCATCTCTTTGATCAGCTGATCTGTTCCACGCTTTGTGAATTTAAGCGGCACGCGTGCGGCCATCATGCTGGCGACTTTCAAACCACCCAAAAGCTTCAGGCGACGTTTCCAGAAGACTGAAGATGACTCGCCCGCCTCCTGAATGACAGGGAAGGCGCCAAATCGTTCGCGCAAAGCATTGATCATGATCCATGCATGAGGGCCGCCCGCCGTTAGGGCGACGATGTCCGATGAAGGTATTGATGGTAGGTTTTGCATGCCAAAGCCATGCAAAGCTCATGCCCTTAAGCGCAGTATACCTTGGATCGAAGATCTTAGACGAACGACATTGCAGACCATGGCCCAAAAAGTAGGGGAGGGCTGTGCAAGCCTATTTGTGGCCGCCACCTCTTTTGCCACCGCCCATTTTACCGCCTCGCTTGCGCGAGCTGAACGCAAAATTGCGACGGCTTGAAAGCCCTGAAAATCTCTCACCGCTTTGGACGACGACAAAACCAGTGCCGTTTCCATAAACAGGCTCACCGCCCAGACCGACGCCAACACCGCCTGTAAAACCAGACGTATCGATGGTCATCGTCGTGGGTGCCGATACGACACGGCGGGTCACGACAGGCGCATGGGATCGTCTCGTCGTCGTATAGGACCGACTTGTGCTCGTATGATGCCTAGCCGTGTTATGATGTGTTGTCGTTGTGTAGTGTTTTTGTGTCGGCGCAACATTGGTAAAGCGCGCGGGAGGGATCGGGCACGACCATTTTCCTTGAGCGTTTAAGACGCAGCCCGGCTCAGGCGGTGTCATCGTGTGTGCTTTTAGGGGTGTTGGGCCGCGATTGATTTTCTGACCGGAAACACCATCAGCGAAAACGGGCGCACTCAATAGACCACCAGCGAATACAAGAACTGCAATTTTATTCAAAGCCGACATCGGTCCCGCCTCCTAAGCGAATTGGAAATTGTGCATGAAAGCTGAGCGATCACGCGTCTGCACAGTATAAACGCCATCGAATTCATTTGTGCAAACAGCTTAACCCCAGAGGCGAGTGGCACTCGCGTATTGGAAGATCAGGTTCTAAAAATCATAGGCGCGCCCATCACGCTCCCAATCACCATATCGGACGGGTTCTTTTTTCTTCGGCCCGCCCTTTTCGACTTCGCGCTGATCTTCAAGCTCGCGTTCCTTGGCATCTAGTTGCTCACGACGTTCAGCCGCCTCGGCCAGCGCTCTCTGCGCTGCAGGCGACAGCTCTTTCTTCGTGACATTTTCGTCATCTGACATCACTACAACTCGCGATCCTATTAACGCTTCTCTATATATTCAGATAGAGAATTAAGGTTTCCGCTTTTGCGATCAAGGAGCGTGCACAATGGGCACAGCAAAGACATTCATTCTACTCGCCGCAATGACAGCCCTGTTCATGGCTATTGGCTTCATTGTAGGTGGCGTTGCAGGAATGGGGTTTGCTTTCGTCGTTGCTGCTGGCTTGAACATTTTTTCTTACTGGAACTCTGACAAAATCGTTCTGAAGATGCAGGGCGCGCGCGAAGTTGATGAAGGCGATCCCAGCCCGATGATCCGAACTTTTGTAGGTGACACAAAAGCGCTCTCGCGCAGTGCGCATATGCCAGAGCCGAAAATCTACATTATCGATACCGAACAACCGAACGCTTTTGCGACTGGTCGCAACCCCGATAATGCCGCCGTTGCAGCCACGACCGGGCTTCTAAATATGCTAACTCGGGAAGAGACAGCCGGCGTCATGGCGCATGAACTGGCGCATGTGAAAAACCGCGACACGCTGACAATGACGGTGACAGCAACCATTGCAGGCGCGATTGGAATGCTGGCCAATTTTGCTCTCTTCTTTGGGAACCGAAGTCGAGGTGGCCTGATCACCAGCATCGCAATCATGATCTTTGCCCCAATGGCTGCGGGACTGGTCCAGATGGCGATCAGTCGGTCACGCGAATACGAGGCAGATAAACGAGGCGCAGAAATCTGTGGTCACCCAGAATGGCTCGCATCTGCCCTGATGAAAATTGACCGCGGCGCGCGTGCTACGATTAATCATCGCGCCGAGCGCAATCCAGCTCAAGCCCATATGTATATCATCAATCCTTTGGCAGGACGGCGTGGTGATAAACTCTTTTCAACTCATCCAGCCACACAAAACCGGATTGATGCCTTGATGAAAATGGTCGAAGAGCGCGACATGGATTATGAGCCTCAACAGACTGAACCCGATCACCAAGCCGGACCTTGGGGGTGAGCGGCGCAAAGGCCCGCCTTGCAGCAGCTGAGCTTCTAATCATCGTTCTTGAAGAACGACGAATGCTCGATGAAGCGCTCGGAAAAAGTGAAGCGTTTAACGCGCTTATAGGGCCCGACAGAGGCTTTGCGAGGGCGATGGCGAGCACGGTGCTCCGATATCTGGGGCGGCTCGACTCCGGACTAGCCCCTTTTCTTGATCGACCGATTGAAACAGCGACACCCCCCGCCCGCGCGCTTTTGCGGATCGGCGCAGCGCAAGCATGGGTCATGGAAACCCCAGATCATGCCGTCGTTGGAGAGACCGTTGCCGCCGCCAAACAATGGCCGCGCGCGCAGAGGGCGACCGGATTTCTAAATGCTGTTTTACGCAAAGTCGTCGCCGACAGAAGCGAGTTCGATGCCGCTCCAGCACATGCGATCTGGCCTGAATGGCTGTATGAGGATTTATCAAGCAGCCTCGGGCATGACGCAGCAACCGCGCTCGCGTCCGCTCAAATGGAAACGCCGGACATTTATTTGATTCCAAAGAATAGCAACGCAGCCGATCTTGCTGAGCAAGTCGATGGCGCTGCAGTCACGCCTTACGCTGTCAAAGTCGATCACACGAGAAATGTCGCGGAGATCCCCGGCTATGAAGAGGGAGACTGGTGGGTCCAGGATGTCGCCGCCGCCCTGCCCGCGCGACTACTCGACGTAAAACCAGGGGAAACCGTCCTCGACCTCTGCGCCGCGCCCGGTGGTAAAACGATGCAACTTGCTGCGAGCGGGGCGAGCATCACTGCTGTGGATCGATCAAAGCCCCGTTTGAAACGCCTGAAGCAAAATCTCTGGCGCACCGGCTTTCACGGCAAGATTGAGACGGTCTTAGCTGATGCAACACAATGGTCCCCACCAGAGCCCGTGGATAAGATTTTGATTGATGCGCCCTGCTCCGCGCTTGGAACGCTCAGGCGCCACCCTGAAGGAGCTTTTATCAAATCAGCGGAAGATATTGCGCGCTTCCCTAGCATTCAGGCTCGCCTTCTGCGCCACGCAGCAAAGTGGCTTAAACCCGGTGGAACACTCTTATACTGCGTCTGCTCGCCCCGGCCCCAAGAGGGTCAAGCGATTGTCGATGCCGCTATACAGGACACTGGACTTACGCGATTGCCCATAAAGAAAGATGAAGTCCCTCACTTCGAAGCTGCCCTCAACTCTGAAGGCGGCCTCCTGACACTGCCAACAAGTTCGCTCAAGCATGACGCTTTCTTCATCTCCCGCCTGAGACGTGAAACTTAACACAAGTTTCATGAACAGAGTCGGCTTCTGCCCTGAAAAGGCCCCATCCCGTTCATTTAGAGTTCAATCAGGTCTGCAAAAATAAGCGGGTCAACTCGTGCAAAGGAGCACTTATCATGACGACTACAGTTTCTACCCGCAAAGCGGGCAACACATTCATCGCTGGCGCTTTCGCCGCTATGGCGCTCGCTGTGACTGGCTGTGCCAGCACCAATAGCGGCTCCGTCGTGGGTTCGCAGGCTTCCGGGACGTCCATCACCGTCCGTGAAGGACAGGTTGCAGCTGTCCGTGAAGTCACCATCCGACCTGACCGCTCAGTCATTGGAACAGCAACGGGTGCGGTTCTTGGTGGTCTCGCCGGCTCAGAGCTTGGCGGCGGCGACAAAGCCAATGCCGCAGGCGCTATTGCAGGCGCAGTCGTTTTCGGAGCGGCGGGTAACTACCTCGGCCAAAGCCTAGGCACTCAGCAGGGCCAAGCTGTAACAGTCGATTTCGGCGGTGCTGACGGTCTTCGATCTTATGTCCAACCTCTGGATTACCAGTTCCAGCCAGGCATGAATGTCTTTGTCGAGTTCCGCGAAGACGGCGCTTACGTTGTTCCCGCACCAGCGCGTTTCAACTAACTAAAGTCTCTCCCCCGAGACCGAAGGCCTCCGTCCGCGGAGGCCTTTTTTTATACTTATGGTCCGCCCTCTCCCCCGCCCAACCGCCCCATGGTCGCCATAAACTGGGGCGGTTGGGCGGGGGGAGAGGGAGGTTCAGCACCGCGTCAATGCCTAAAGTGCCTCATTCCCGTTAGGACCATCGCCAATCCTGCCTCATCAGCTGCGGCAATCACTTCATCATCGCGGATGGACCCACCGGGCTGAATAATCGCGCTTGCACCAGCGGATGCTGCAGCAAGCATCCCATCAGGAAACGGGAAAAACGCATCTGAGGCGGCAACACAGCCATTCGTGCGAAGGCGCTCAAAGCCTTCTTTTTCCTTGGCGTCTTCGGCCTTACGGGCGGCAATCCGCGCCGAGTCTATTCGGCTCATTTGCCCCGCCCCAATCCCAACTGTGGCAAGGTCTCTCGCATAGACAATCGTGTTCGATTTCACGTGCTTGGCCACGCGCCACGCAAATAACAAGTCGTCCAGCTGCTGATCTGTCGGCGCAAGTTTCGTGACGACCTTCAAATCCTCTCGAGTAATACGGCCAAAGTCACGATCCTGTATCAACAGCCCACCCGCGACCGTTTTCGCGAAAGCGCCTGACGCGGAGGGGTCTGGCAATCCATCGGTCAGTAAAAGCCGCAAATTCTTTTTCTTTGAGAACACCTCAATAGCGGCCTCGTCGGCCCCGGGAGCTATAACGACTTCGGTGAAGATTGAGGTGATTTCTTGGGCGGTCTCTTTGTCCAGTGAACGGTTCATCGCCACAATCCCGCCAAAAGCACTTGTCGAGTCACACGCGAGAGCTTCGCGATAAGCCTCGATGATCGTATCGCCCAAAGCGACACCGCATGGATTAGCGTGCTTGATGATTGCGACGGCCGGCATCTCATCGCCAAGCTCACCAATCAACTCGTAAGCCGCGTCAGTATCATTGATGTTGTTGTAAGACAGGGCCTTTCCCTGGACCTGACGGGCGGTTGCAACGCCGGGCCTCGGGTCGCCGGTCACATAGAAGCCCGCACTCTGATGCGGATTTTCACCATAGCGCAGTTTTTCCTGCAACTTCCCGCCAATCGCCGCCCAATCAGGCGCAGACTCACCAAGTTGGCGCGCATACCAGCTGCTGATTGCAGCATCATAAGCAGCCGTTCGGGCATATGTTTTTGCAGCGAGATGGCGCGACGTCTCCGAGCTGACATGCCCGCCGTTTTCATCCATTTCGGACAGCACGCGATCAAGGTCATTCCCATCTGTGCAAACGCTAACACTGTCGCCGTTTTTCGCCGCCGCGCGCAGCATTGCAGGCCCACCAATATCGATATTCTCGATACAGTGATCAAAGTCAGCGCCGGAGCTCACGGTTGCCTCAAACGGATAGAGATTGATGTAGACAAGGTCGATCGGCTGAATGCCATGCGCGTCAGCATCCGCTTTATGGCTCTCATTATCGCGCAAAAACAGAAGGCCACCATGGACCGCAGGATGCAACGTCTTAACCCGGCCATCCATCATTTCCGGATACCCTGTCAGGTCAGAAACATCTTTAACCGAAAGACCCGCCTGTTTAAGCGCCCTCGCCGTGCCCCCTGTCGAGATCAATTCAACATTATGTGCGGCGAGTCGCGTCGCGCGTTCGACCAACCCCTCCTTATCAGAAACTGAGATCAGAGCGCGGCGAATAAGGGTCGAAGACGTCATGTGTGAGCCCGTAGAGAAAGAGAGAAGACCGCTTTGGCCCTAACATGACCGTCCTCTCGGTCAACGCTCAGAATGCTTGTCTTTATTTGGCTGATAGGCAGGCACAAGGTCTGATAGGGTCTTTAGCGCAGCCTCTCGATCGCGCGCCTTGGCTTGGCCCAATAAAGTGTCCAGACGTTTCCAAAAGTCAGCAGGTTCCTTGCGGCGCTCTTCTGGAACGACAACGCGCAAGCCTTCAATTCCAGTCTCGTCCAATCTCTCATCTGGATAGGTCAAGGCTTCGTGCAACTTCTCGCCGGGGCGCAGACCTGTCGTTTGAATATCGATATCCAGCCCGGGGACCATCCCCTTCATTCGAACCATCGCTTGAGCGAGCGCCTTAATCTGAATCGGCTGACCCATATCCAAGACATAGAGACCGGCTTCACCTTCGACTTGGTCACGAACGGACGCCTGCAACACAAGACCTGCTGCCTCTTCGACCGTCATAAAGTACCGGGTCACGTCCTCATGGGTGAGCGTCACTGGCCCTCCAGCGAGGATTTGACGCTCAAACAGTGGCACAACAGAACCAGAGGATCCGAGAACATTTCCAAAGCGGACCATTGAGACCGAAATCTTCTGGCCATGCGCCCGGTATGCAATCGCAAGCTCAGCCAAACGCTTGGTCGCCCCCATAACATTGTCAGGATCGACCGCTTTATCAGTCGAGATAAAGACAAAACGTTTCAC
>JBCCDF010000135.1:0-7610 GCA_039030935.1 Pseudomonadota bacterium
CAGCGGATGATGAGCCAAGGCGAAAGTGTTGGGACGATAAATATTGCCGTCGCAACAAATCTGGGTCTGACAGAGCAGGCACGCTTGGAAGCGATGAGTATCATTGTTCAAGCACGCACGGCTGCAATTCTGGAACAACGCGCTATGCTGGTTTACATACTGAATTTGGCGAAGCTGTAGGACGCGCTGTCTTTGATTGTGTCGCAGAAGGCGCACGTGCTTGGTGCACTCAGAAGGACGCTGGACAGGTCTGACGGGCGCTTATTGTCATTGACAAAGTCTTGAGCAGGCAGCAAGACCGCGCGCAGATGGTGCCTCTACTATAAGGGGCTAAGAGGGAAGTCGGTGTAAATCCGGCGCTGTACCCGCAACTGTCAGCCATGAGTTGATGGCCATTATGTCACTGGAGCGTGCCTGAATGGGGCGTGTTCTGGGAAGGCGGCCGGAAACTATGATTGGTGAGCCAGGAAACCTGCCATCGCGTCGTTCGTCCGGAGACCGGGAAAAGTTCTCAGCGGGCGGGAAGGCCGGGCACGTGTCTGGTTCCTCTCCTTTGAAACGACATCGCTTAAGGCCTGGCTGCCTGCGCGGGACGATTGTTTCGTGGGCCAGACATCGTTTCAAAACTGTGCCCATTCTCACAGGTGGCAGGGCGCAAGAGGGATAACCTCATGTCTTATAGAACCGCGCTGCTTGGTGCTGTCTCCCTTTCGCTCGCTTTCCCTGCGTTTGCACAAGAAACGGATGAAACCGTTCTTGATACCGTTATTGTTGAAGGCTCACGTCTTGAACAAGCGCAAACCGAGATTGGATCAAGCGTCACTATTATTACAGCCGAGGATATTGAAGAGCTCGGCTTTGACTTCGCCCTTGATGCTGTTGCTTTAGCACCCGGCGTTACGATTAACTCAAATGGCGCATTTGGCGGCCAAGCCAGCGTTCGTATTCGGGGTGCAGCGACGGAGCAGACCCTCGCTCTGATCGACGGCGTACCCGTCAATGACCCAAGCTCTCCCGGTGGTGGTTTCAACTTCGCCCGCCTCGACACTGAAAACATTGAGCGTATTGAGGTCCTGAAGGGCCCTCAATCAACGCTTTGGGGCACTGATGCTATTGGGGGTGTTGTCTCGATCATTACGAAGCGCCCAGACGAAGGTCTTGGCGGTAGTGCTTTTGCCGAATACGGATCGTTCAATACCTTCCGCGGCGGGGCCTCTGTCGAAAATGCCAATGACACTGGCGATTTCCGTTTGGCGGTCACTGGCATCACGTCCGATGGAATTTCCAAGGCCGATGAGAATAATGGCAACACAGAAGACGACTCTTATGAGTCCCTAACCTATTCCGCCAAAGGCGGTCTTAATCTCGGCGGTGATGCGCGTTTGGCTGCGAATGTTCTGTTTACCGATGCTGAGTCTGAGTTCGATAGCTTCGTTTTTGGGGCGCAGGGCAATGTCGGTGATGGTGATCAGCTCAGTGAAACCGAGGAACTATCAGGTGATGTGTCCCTGACTGGCTCCTTACTCGACGGTCGTTTGGACAATCTCGTCTTGGTTGGATATTCCGAAATTGACCGCCAGAACTTTACCAATGGCGCGCCGAGTTTCAGTGCTAAAGGCGAGCGCATGATCTATCGCTATCAGGGTACTCTGAATGTGAATGATATGAATACGCTGGCTTTTGGCGTCGAGCGCGAAGAAACCACTGTAAACGGTGATGACATCACGATTGATGGCTTATTCGGACTGTATGAGCTTCAAGCGACTGAGCAGCTGACGGTGACGGGTGGACTGCGTGTCGATGACCACGAGACGTTCGGGACGGAAACGACAGGTCGGCTCGCGGTCGCCTATAATCCGAATGAGATGGTGACCTTTCGCGCAAGCTGGGGCCAGGGCTTTAAGGCACCAACTTTGTTCCAGCTTTCAGGGGGTGGTTTTGCGCCGCCAAACCCTGATCTTCAGCCGGAAACATCGCGGGCCATTGATGCGGGTATCGACTTTCGTACACCCGATGGACGCGCAACAGCGAGCTTCACAATCTTCGACGCTGACATTGAAGATTTGATCAGCTTTGCATCCACGGGCTATTTCAACGAAGCCAAAGTTCAAACCCGGGGGATTGAACTCGCCGGGAGCGTTCAGATCACTGAATGGCTCGGTGTCGAAGCCAATTATGCCTTCATTGATGCAACAGATACTGACGGTGACCCGCTCCGTCGGATCCCTGAGCATTCGGGTGATATTCGTTTCCGCATCGATCCAGAGGGTCCGTTCGCAGGCTCCGTTCTCGTACGCTATAATGGTGAAGAACCAAACAGCGCGACCCAGCAGGTCGATGGTTGGACGCGCGTCGATCTGGCCGGTAGCTATGACTTGAATGAGAGCATCGAACTCTTCGGGCGGATCGAGAACCTGTTCGATGAAGAGTATCAGCAGATCCTCGGCTATGGCACGCCGGACCTTTCTGGCTCTATCGGTATTCGGTTCCGGTATTAGTCGCTTTGTTGAGGCTGGCCGTCTCCTTACTCGGTTTGGCGCTTGTTGCTTGCAGCAATGCGTCAGACCCAGAAGTGGCAAAAACCGACAAGCCTATGCGGATTGTCAGCCTCGACTTCTGCGCTGATCAATATGTCCTTAAGCTCGCAGATCGCGACCAGATTTTAGCGATCTCTCCAAGTGCAATTGACGACTATTCCTATATGCGTGAAAGCGCTGTCGGCGTTCCTACGGTTCGTCCGATTGCTGAAGATGTTTTGATCCTGAAGCCTGATCTGGTCGTTCGGTCTTATGGGGGCGGCCCCAATGCAGCTTCATTTTTTGAGCGTGCCGGGGTGCCTGTCCTTCAAGTGGGTTGGGCCTCAAATGTCGATAGTGAAGAGATGGGGTCCATTCCAGCCTTGGTCCAGTCGATGGCAGATGGCCTTGGTCAGTCAGAGCGCGGCGAGGCTTTGGTTGACGACTTTCGGGAGAGGTTGAGCCTGATCCGCGCAAACGCAACTGATAAGGCTGCTCTTTATATGACACCGGCAGGTGTGACGACAGGGCCAGGCTCCCTTGTTCATGAGATGATGGTCGAGGCGGGATTGGAGAATTTTCAGGACAGTCCGGGGTGGCGATCGCTGCCGCTTGAACGGCTCGCTTATGAGCAGCCCGACCTAGTTGTTGCAGCCTTTTTTGAGACGCTGACCAACCACCCCAATGCCTGGAGCGCAGCGAAGCATCCAGTCGCCCGTGAACAGCTCGACGGACCCGCAGTGGTCCCTCTGCAAGGGGCATGGACGGCTTGTGGTGGCTGGTTCATCATGGACGCAATTGAAGCGATTGCTGAGAGGG
Organism: Pseudomonadota bacterium; assembly: GCA_039030935.1. Lineage (GTDB taxonomy): Bacteria > Pseudomonadota > Alphaproteobacteria > Caulobacterales > Hyphomonadaceae > Henriciella. The sequence continues at coordinate 3,336 of JBCCDF010000135.1, forward strand.
CTGGAGAATGAGCGGATCGCCTTGGCTTGTTCCTGTACTTCTAATAGCGAGCATCATCGCTATTTTTATAGCCTGCTTACTTGGCTCGACCCCGCTTCCAATTGATCGTGTTTTGATGGCTTTTTTCGGGGGCGGTGAAGTGGGTGACCGACTGGTCGTCTGGTCCATTCGCTTGCCCAGAGCCCTTGCAGCTTTTCTGGTTGGCGCTGCACTCGGCTTGAGTGGGGCGGCTCTTCAAGGATTATTGCGAAACCCGCTCGCTGAACCCGGTGTCCTCGGCGTATCGGCGACCGCGTCATTAGCGGCGACATTTGCGCTCTATTACGGACTAGTGGGTGTCAGCGCATGGATCTTGCCGCTGGCCGCCATCCTTGGCGCCTTAGCCGCGACGGCTCTGTTGGCGCTTGCAGCGATCCGTACCCAATCTGTAGTCACGCTGATCCTGATCGGGGTCGGTTTGTCGAGCTTTTCAGGTGCCCTGATGAGCCTTCTGATGAACCTTGCGCCGAACCCGTTTTCACTCTCTGACATGATTAGCTGGATGCTTGGATCCGTGGCCAATCGAAGCTTTGATGAAATCATGTTTGCGATGCCGTTCCTTATTATAGGGAGTGGTATTCTCTTAGCCACGGGGCGGGGTCTTTCTGCGCTTACTTTAGGTGAAGAGGCTGCGAGCGGGGTAGGGTTGAACCTTCGCAATCAGCGTATCTTTACAGTTCTTGGCGCAGGGCTCGCGACTGGAGCCTCCGTTGCGCTCGCCGGGGCGATTGGCTTTGTCGGCATTGTGGCACCACACATTATTCGTCCTTTTGTCGGCCACGATCCGGCCCGCTCATTAGTCCCATCAGCGCTCCTTGCCGGGCTTATTCTGGTGATCGCCGATATTGGGGTTCGGGTCATCCCGACGGATAATGAGCTTAAGCTTGGCGTTGTTGCAGCCTTGATTGGTGCGCCCTTCTTTGTCTGGATCGCGATGCAAAGGCGGGCGGTTCATGACTGAGCTTCAAGCTACTGATATCACTCTGAAAGCGAAAAGCGCGACGCTCGTAGAAGCTGCGAGCTTCACTCTGTCGCCCGCCGAGTTCGTGGTTATGCTCGGCCCGAATGGCGCCGGAAAAACCAGTTTAATCCGCGCTACCCTTGGCCTTGAGACGCTAAGTGCCGGAACAGCGACTCTTGACGGTCGCTCAACAGCCAAGTTGGATCCGGTAACGCGCGCGCGGCAGGTTTCCTACCTCCCACAGATCAGGCCACTCGCTTGGCCAAATAGTGTGCGGGATGTTGTGGCGCTCGGGCGCTTCAGCCACGGCGCTGCGCTTGGACGATTGAAGCAGGCCGATGCTGAGGCCGTCAATCGCGCGATGGCGGCTTGTGATCTTGTTCATTTGGCGCATCGAAGCGCGGACACCCTTTCAGGCGGTGAGCTCGCCCGCATGCATTGTGCCCGAGCGTTTGCCGCTGAAGCGCCTCTTCTGGTCGCTGATGAGCCGACTGCGGCTCTTGATCCCAGACACCAATTCAGAATCCTCGATCTGATCAAGGACTATGTCTCGGGGGGTGGTGGTGCTCTTGTTGTCTTGCATGATATCCAAATGGCGGCCCGATATGCCTCTCGACTAATTTGGATGAAAGATGGCCGTATTGTTGCCGATGGCACGCCGCACGACACGTTGAGTGCTGAACGCCTTGCTGACGTGTATGGCATTCAGGCTGATGTCCAGGATTTACGCATCCAGATGGCGGGGCCCGTGTGAGCGCAAAAGCACTGATGTTTCAGGGCACAGGCTCCGACGTTGGTAAGTCGGTCCTAACGGCCGCCTTCTGTAGAATTGCCCATAGGCGAGGGATGAGCGTCGCGCCATTCAAGCCGCAGAATATGTCTAACAATGCCGCCGCCTGTCGCGATGGCGGCGAGATTGGCCGCGCCCAAGCGCTGCAGGCCTTGGCGTGTGGTCTTGATCCCCATGTCGATATGAACCCGGTTCTGTTGAAGCCGCAGACCGATCGGACCTCACAGATTGTGGTGCAAGGGCGCGCGGTCCAAGCCATGGACGCGGCCGATTATATGGCCCGCCGAGACAGGCTGATGGGTGCGGTTATGGAGAGCTTTGAGCGTTTAAAAGCTCGCCATGATCTTGTACTTGTCGAAGGCGCGGGTAGCCCGGCGGAGACCAATCTGCGCGCCCTCGATATCGCGAATATGGGATTTGCAAGGCGCGCTGACGTTCCTGTCTGCTTGATTGGCGACATTGAAAAAGGCGGCGTGATTGCAAGCCTTGTTGGGACCAAGGCTGTGATTGATCCTGATGATGCAGCGATGATCGGCGGCTTTCTTGTCAATAAGTTTCGCGGTGATCCACGCCTCTTTGATGACGGTGTTACGGAGATTGAAACCCGCACTGGCTGGCCCTGTTTTGGAGTGATCCCATGGTTGACGGCGACGGCTCGCTTGCCTGCTGAGGATGCGGTCGCTTTAAGTAAGCCGAGCGCCTCCAAAGACGCCTCACTCAAAATTGCCGCCCCCATGCTGAGCCGGATCGCCAATTTCGATGATGCAGATCCGTTACGGCTAGAGCCCGAACTTGACTTTGAGTGGGTGCCACCGGGCAAGCCTATTCCGCGCGACGCAGACCTGATTATCCTGTTCGGGACGAAATCAACGCTTGGAGATTTGGCCTTTCTGAGGGCGCAGGGCTGGGACCACGACATTATCGCTCATGCCCGTGGTGGCGGGCGGGTCTTGGGGATATGCGGTGGGTATCAAATGCTTGGCCGAAAGATTACGGATTCAGACGGCGTCGATGGTATGGCCGGCGATGCTGAGGGTCTGGGCCTGCTGAATGTTGAGACGGTGATGGCCGGCGAGAAGCGCGTCGCGCCTATTGAAGGCCAATGTGCCCAAACTGGTGAGATCATTTCGGGCTATGAAATCCATATGGGGAAGACGTATGGGCCTGACACGGCTCGACCGTTTGCTTTTATTAAAGGGCAGGGTGATGGGGCAATCAGTACAGATGGCCGCGTTCAGGGAACCTATATTCACGGTGCTTTTGCCAAGGATGGTTTCAGGGCTGCTTGGCTCGGCCACCTCGGCGTGGAAACACAGTCTCAATTGCGCTATAGCGCAGCCGTTGAGGATGCTCTGGATGCTCTGGCCGATGAGGTTGAGGCTGCGGTCGATGTTGATGCGCTCTTGGCGCTCGCGCGATGACGCCTGCAGCTTTGATGCTGTTGGCATGGGCTTTTGAGCTGGTTTTCGGCTGGCCCGATTGGCTGTATCAAAGACTTCGCCATCCTGTTGCGTGGTTGGGTGCTCTCATCTCGGGACTGGAGCGTGTTCTGAACAGGCCTGAATGGGCGAAGAGCGTACGTTACGGGGCAGGGGTTGTGACCACTTGTGTTTGCATCGGCGCGGCGACGGGTATGGCTTGGCTTATTGTTGTAATACTACCGGGCACATGGTGGGGATTTGCACTTCAGGCGCTGATCGCGTCCAGCCTGATTGCATCCCGGAGCCTTCATAGGCATGTGAGAGCTGTTGCTAGCCCTCTTATTGCCGGAGATCTCAGCCAAGCCCGTCAGGCTGTTTCAATGATTGTTGGTCGTAATCCAGAGCAACTCGATGAGGCGGGCATTGCGCGAGCCAGCCTTGAGAGCCTTGCAGAGAATACTTCAGATGGGATTATCGCGCCGATCTTCTGGGGCGCGATTTTCGGCCTTCCGGGACTTGCCGCGTACAAAGCTATCAATACGCTCGACTCGATGATTGGGCACAAAAATGAGCGTTATTCTGCGTTTGGCGGTTTTGCGGCGCGCTTAGATGATGTTGCAAATCTGGTTCCTGCGCGTCTGACAGGTGTGTTGATCTGCCTCGCGAGCTTCAAGGCATCCTCTTTTTTGGTGATGTTTCGCGATGCGCGTCATCATCGGTCCCCGAATGCGGGATGGCCTGAAGCGGCGATGGCTGGCGGACTGGATACGCGCTTATCAGGGCCGTGCTCCTATGGCGACGACCTCACACAGGATGCGTGGCTGAACCAAGAGGCGCGCGACCCGTTGGGCGCTGATGTCGCAGAGGGGCTTGTCCTTTATCGAAGGGCCATGGTGCTGGCTTTTAGTATGCTCGGCCTTATGGTGCTGGGACTGATGCTATGAACCGCGATCTACGCCATGGGGGCGCATTGGACGCCATGAGCGCAGCGTACCCTGATACGCAAAAGCCATGGATCGACCTCTCAACGGGGATCAACCCTTGGCCTTATCCTGAAGCGAGTA
>JBCCDF010000136.1:0-7570 GCA_039030935.1 Pseudomonadota bacterium
ACGCCCCGGCCTCTTACTGGCGCCGGGTCGTGCGGATGAGGTGCGCAACCGCCACGGAACAGAGTTTTCAGCGCTCTACACCGCCATGGCGACAGGCATCCTGAGCCAAAGCCGCGCCCGGCCCCCGCCACTCGGCCCCGTTCCGAGACCCCCGCCCAGAATTAGAGTGCTCTAACGTGCCTCAGCGCGAACACGGGCGTGTGTCTTGTGTTTTGCCCGTCTCTGAGACGCTCCGCGTCAGACGGGCGAAGCGGGTTCCGGTCTGGCTTCGCCAGCCCATGAACCAAGCCGCAGGCGCTCACCCCCAATCAAGACAGGACAGACATTTGAAGAGAGAAAGCCAGCGCGTAAATTTGATTTGGAGCACTTGGAGCCCTCAGCCTGGTTCATGCGCGCAAAGCGCGCGGAACCTGCTTCATCCCGCGTGAGGCGCAAGCCTCTTAGCGCGGGATATAAATAAGTTCTTGTTTTGTTCTAAAATCTGTGCTCCTCATACACGCTATGAGAACGACGCAAAAATTGATCAAATCAGGCCGGGTGGCGCGCGGCGAGGTGGCCGCGGTGGGCGAGCGATTTCACCATCGCGGCCGTGGGGCTGTCTCCAACCAGACGGGGCGGTTTGAACGCGAGACGCGTGAAGCGCATGATGATGGCTGGGGCACGATTGAGGAAGAGGCCGCCCGGCTCAAAACCACGCTGAGAAAGGAAACACCGCGCAAGATCATCACGTTTAATCGCTCGCCCGATATTCCTTTTGATCGCACGATCAATCCTTATCGCGGCTGCGAGCATGGCTGTGTTTACTGCTTTGCCCGACCGACCCACGCCTTTCACGGTCTGTCGGCGGGTTTGGATTTTGAGAGCAAGCTTTTCTATAAACCAACCGGGCCACGCCTGTTGGAGCATGAACTTAGCCGCCCCAGCTATGTCCCAAGGCCGGTTGCACTCGGCATGAACACAGATGCCTATCAACCGATTGAAAAGAAGCTGAGGCTCACACGCGACTTTCTGGAAATCCTCAGCGCGCACAATCATCCGGTCACGCTGCTGACCAAATCCGCGATGATCCAACGCGACATCGATATTCTGGCCCCCATGGCAGCAAAGGGCCTTTGCCGCGTTGGGGTCTCGATCACAACGCTGGATGGTAAACTCGCCCGGGCGATGGAGCCAAGAGCCGCCGCGCCTCGCTTGCGGTTTCAGACGGTTAGAGCGCTCAGTGATGCTGGCATTCCAACGACGGTGATGACTGCCCCGATTATTCCGGCGTTGAACGAAAATGAGATTGAAACCCTCCTCAATGCCGCCGCAGATCATGGCGCTTTTCGAGCGGGCTATGTCCTGCTTCGCCTGCCGCATGAGTTAAAGGATATTTTCCACGAGTGGCTTGTTCAGCATTATCCCGATCGCGCCGCCCGGATCATAAATATCCTAAGAGAGATGCGCGGCGGTAAAGACTATGATGCAGAGTGGTTTCAGCGTGGAAAAGGCACAGGCGAGAGGGCGCGTTTTATTGCGATGCGCTTCGCTAAAGCCGCCAAGAGAGCCGGCTTAAACAGCATCGATCCACCGCCTCTGCGCACAGATTTGTTCCAGCCCCCCATTATACAGGGCCAGCAGTATCGCTTAAATGTTTAGGGCTTTAATCTCTGATACTGTTCGGTTTTTTGCTACCCAGAACCGCAGCATTATCTTCCTGAACTTGCCGGGTCAGAGAATAGCCAAATGTCAAAAACGCGGCCAATAAATTGCAAACGACTGGAATACCAACAAAGACCAGCATCAGCCCTGTAACGACCTCAGGGGGATTATTTCCTGACGCATCAAAGCCGATCAATACCCCGAGAATAATATAAGGAATACCAATGGCGAGGCTGGCCCCGGTTTTATACGACGCCGACATAATGGAGTAATAAAGGCCCGGTCGAACAGTCCCTGTCTGAACCTCCGCGCGTTCGATAATGTCAGCCATCATAGACCGCGCCAGAATAAACGGCGTTCCATACCCGATGCCTGTTAAAACAGCCCCGCAGATGATCATGGCTAATCCTCCCCCCACCGATGCAAAGATGAAATACAGAGGAAAAGTCAGCGCTGACCATAGGCAGACAAAGCGCATGATTAAATGCTTCTCGCTGCGCTTCGAGAAAGCGATCCATAACGGCATTGATGCGAAACCGGCTACGAAATAAATCAGCAGAACGATGGGTGCTTCCGGGCCGAGACCGAAGCCCTCGCGAGCGGCGAATAGGAAGGTGCTGCCCGTTGCAGCAACGGCAAAGCCTATGAAGATTTCGATCAGGAGAAGACGCGCAATAACCGGATCACGCAACGCCGCCCAGACCTCAGTCCAGGTGAACACGTTTGTCGGATCACTCGGATTGGGAGGCGCATCTGGAACGAATTTGACGGCCAAACCGATTGTAATGGGAAGGGCAATCACAACAACGATGCCCATAACCGCGACTTGCTGGCGTAGGTCAAAGCCAAAACGCTGCTGCAAGAAGAAAGGTAAAATAAGCAGGCTCAAAAGCGTTGCTGTGTTGATCACTTCGCGCCACATAAACATGCGCGATCTCTCGTCATACGTGTCAGTGATCAGAGGAACCCAAGACTGGTGCGGGGTCATAACGAGCGTGAAGCCCGCCCAGAGAATGGCGAGTGAAATGCTCAGATAGACAGTGCCTACGCTCTCGCTTTGAGGTGCAAAAACCAACCACGCGCCAAGGCCCAGAACTGGAATGCCCAAGATAAGCCAATGCTTAATCCGCCCTCGCTTGGTTGGGCGAGTGTCCACCAGCCAACCCATAATCACATCGCTTGCAAGGTCCCAGAAGCGAAGCAGCATGAAAATCGTGCCGACAAGTGTCGTTCCAAGGCCAAGATTGTCTGAATACATTGGCGCGACAAAAACCGCCATTGGCAGGCCAACGGCAGCAAGCGGTACGCCAACCCCAGCGAAGGCTAAGACGCGTGGAAGGGGAAGTTTTGATTGAGACTCTGCCACACGAAAACAGTGACGCCTGCGCGATGAAATGCAAGTCAATTGTTTTCATTGCGTTTTGTGCACAGACTTGTCCACAGCCCATTTTTGCGTCAGTTTCGACATCAAAACAAAAGAAGGTGTGCGGCAGTAACCAATCCGAAACCCGAAGCGGATGAGTTTGCGCCCTGTTCTTTCCCTTCTGATTCGAAATGGACCTTGGTCATGGAGTTGCGTAAAAATACAATCATTCAAGGCGAGTGCGTCGATGTGCTGTCCCGCTTACCGGACCGGTCAGTCGATCTGATTTTTGCCGATCCGCCTTATAATTTGCAGCTAGGCGGTGACCTGACTCGCCCAGACCAGAGCCATGTTGACGGGGTCACTGATGCTTGGGATCAGTTCGACAGCTTCGACGCTTATGACCTGTTTACGCACAACTGGCTCAGCGAATGTCGCCGTATTTTGAAAGATGACGGTGCAATCTGGGTCATAGGTTCGTACCACAATATTTTCAGGGTTGGGACGATCCTTCAGGATAGCGGCTTCTGGATCCAGAACGATGTGATTTGGCGAAAGTCTAACCCGATGCCAAATTTCAAAGGGACACGTTTTCAAAACGCCCATGAGACGATGATTTGGGCCGGTAAGTCTGAGGCCTCAAAGGTCACATTCAATTACGATGCGCTGAAAACTTTCAATGAAGACAAGCAGATGCGCTCTGATTGGTTGATCCCGATCTGCTCCGGCGGCGAACGCCTGAAAGGTGAGGATGGTAAGAAGGCCCATCCGACGCAGAAACCAGAAGCCCTCCTGCAGCGCATTCTATTAGCGACGTCGAAGCCAGGTGATGTTGTCCTCGATCCGTTTTCAGGAACCGGCACAACGGCTGCGGTCGCAAAGATGCTCGGGCGTGCCTTTGTCGGCATCGAGCAAGACCCTGTCTATGTTCGCTTAGCCCGCGCCCGTCTGGCTGGCATTACCCCCGTTGAGGGCGACATGCTGAAAGTTCAGGAGAGTAAGAAAGCCCTGCCTCGCGTGCCGTTTGGAGCGCTCGTTGAAAACGGTTGGCTCAAACCGGGTGACCGGCTCTGGAGCCCAAAAAAGCGGTTCAATGCGCGTATCCGTGTGGATGGTAGCCTTACGACCGGTGATGCGACGGGGTCTATTCACCGCGTAGGCGCTCACGTTCAGCAGGCCCCGGCGTGCAATGGTTGGACGTATTGGCACTATGAAGAGCCGAAAAAGGGCGAGCTGGCCCCGATTGATTTGCTCCGCAGACGCTACCGTCATGAGATGGGATTGATGAACTAGTTTCAGTTTGGTGCTAAAAGAGGCGAAATGGGAAAACACTTACTCGCGCTTGCGTCTCTGCTAACGGTTCTGGTCACAGCCGCTCACGTCTTTCTAGGTGGCCCCTTAGTCGTGCCCGAATTGATGGCGTCAAAAGATGTCTCAGAAACGGTGGCTTGGTTACTCTATTTTTGCTGGCACGACGGTACAGTTGCTTTGTTGGTCGCGGCCGTCGCGTTTGCTTATTCTGCCTTCAAACCCGGTAATCGCGTAGTAGGGGTGTTCGCTACGGCGTTGGTGCTGGGCATCGGTGCTTTGGGGCTCGGTGTGTCTTTATTTGGAAATGGAGCGCTATTTAGCACGCCCGCGCCTTACGCTTTCAATCTCATCGGTGTCGTTGCGGTGGCTGGGCTTCTTTTAGATCAACGTGCTGGCTAGTTATATCTCGCCAGCGCTTCATCCAAGATACGCTCGAGGTCTTTAACTGTTCTGACCTGCATCATGGTTGAGCAATAAGGGCGATAGCGCAGGAGTTCGCTGTCGCCGCTGCCCCATTGGCTTTCGCCTTCCGGGGTCAGCCAGATGGTGCGTTTGGCACGTGCGGTGAGTTCTCGAAACAAATCGATGCGTGGATCGCCATAATTGGATCGACCATCGCCCAGAATGATCACAGTGGTGCGCCGATCAATCGTGTCCCAGTGCTCCATTCGAAGGTCCGACAATGATTGTCCATAATCAGTCGAACTCATGCCGATTGTGTTGATGATCTCCGACATGGCGGGCCCAAAGTCTTCGGTTTCAAGCAAATGCCCGACGGATTTCAGGCGGCCTGAAAAGGCAAAACTCTCAATATCCGGAACGGCTTCGTCCAAACTGTAGAGAAACATCAGCAGGAAGCGCACAACACGCGCGACCGATCCGGAGACGTCGCAGATTGCAACAATCTTTGGCCGATCCCGCTTTTTCTGCTTCCACGAGAGATCGAAAGGGACGCCGTCAAAACCCGCATTGGCCCTAAGGGTCTTTCGAATATCGAGTTGGCCGCGATTCTTTTTCCGACGTCGACGCGAATGCTTCACGGCGAGCCGTTTGGCAATTTTTTGCACCAGAGCCTGCATCCGTTGGAGGTCGCGCACATCCAGCGAAGAAATCGACTGTTCAGATAGAAAATCCTCGCGAAACGCTTCTGTCGCGTCTGTGCCATAGGTTTCGAAGGCTTGCTGTGCGTGCTCGCGGGCGCGGAGGAACATGGCCTTTCGCGCATCAATCAGATCCTGAGCCTCGGCATCGCCTTCCGGCGTGCGCTGCTTAAACGCCGCCATCATTTTCTGCTCCAGACGTTCGACGCCCAGGGCCTGCATCATCTGTTGGGCGTAGTAAGAGATTTGCGTCGAGAAGCGGATATTGGCGAGCTCAGCCTGTTGGGCCGCACGCTCCATCGCAAGGGTGACTTGGGTTTCATCGCCGTATTGAACGAGGTCGAGGAGGTCTTCAGGTACGGAGGCTTGTTCGCTGGAATTTTCACTGTCTTGATTTGAATCTGCTTCACTTCGCGGAGTTTCAGACGATGCCCGCCTCGAAAAATAGAGATCGAAGAGGCGATCATGAGTTTCTTTTTCGCTTGGGCTTTTTGCGAGGACGCAACGCAGCGTGTTTGAGAGGCGGGTGCGGTCGGCATATCCGATTAATTTAACCGCTTCTGCGGCATCAATAGCCTCGCCTGTTGAGACACGGACTTCGGCGGATCGTAGCGCGCGAATAAAGTCAGTGAGGACGTGTTCAGCCATTAGAGGGTCTCTGTCCGAGTTTTCCTCCCGCTCATCACGCTGTCACTGTACGCGTCAGGGTTCTAACATCTGTATCGACGGCGCTAATATCGCTCTCATGCTTGAGAAGCACATTCAGCGTTGCCCGCACCATGTCTTCATCAAGTTCGGTTGCATGCATCAAGAGCAGTGTCCTCGCCCAATCAACGGTTTCCGAGATGGAGGGTTGCTTACGGATATCGAGATCGCGCAAGCCCTGAACAAAACTCACAAGCTGCGTCAGAAGGCTGTCTGAGACATCAGGCACACGAGCTCGGACAATGGCGCGCTCTCGCTCGGCTTCTGGGAAATCGATATGAAGATGCAGGCACCGGCGCTTTAAGGCGTCGCCTAATTCGCGGATATTGTTAGAGGTCAGAATAACAAGCGGTGGAACTTTCGCACGAATTGTCCCGATCTCGGGGACTGTGACTTGATAGTCTGAGAGAACTTCGAGTAGGAACGCTTCAAATTCCTCATCAGATTTATCAATCTCATCGATCAACAGGACAGAGCCGCTATCTTGCTGCATTGCCGTCAGGAGCGGGCGTGGCTCTAAAAACGTCTCTGAAAAGAACAAATCTTCAAACGAGGTCAGCTTGTCTAACGCGGTATCCAAAGTGCTAGCGCCGTCCATGACGTCGCTGAGCTTTTCCTTCAGAAGCTGCGTGTAGAGCAGCTGTTTTCCATACTTCCACTCGTACAGAGATTTGCCCTCATCGAGGCCCTCATAACACTGCAAGCGGGTGAGGGGCGCATCCAGCCAACGCGCCATTGATGCAGCCAGATCGGTCTTGCCGACCCCGGCGGGCCCCTCAATTAAGATCGGTTTACGCAGATTGTGTGCGATGTAGATCGCGGTCGAAATCTCTCGCGTTGAAATATAACCGACGCTGCCCAAACCTTCCGTGATGGCGTCAATTGAGGTGAGGGGGTGGTAACCGTTATTTTTGCTCATAGCACTGTCGTTAGCCGTCGTTCCGCCCAGTGCCAAGCGTGCCGACGCGGCAGGGATGTGCATCATCTATGTGGCTGGGGTGGTCGGTGATCGCTTTTTAGCATAATCTGATAGGGATGAAGGGTCCATTTGATATGGTAGATATGCAGTCTCAACGGCCTCGAATAATCAGTGTTCGCCTGCATCGCTTTGTCCTGATTGCCACTCGTTTGATGACTACACTGCGTTACCTCAGCCCTCGCAACCTAAAGATATTTAAACAGGCAGGACATCCATGATCGGACGGGAATTTCTGGTCTATTTTACGGTCGTCGCGACCGGTACACTGCTTGATATCGCGGTTGCATGGGGCCTGAGTGAGATGCTCGGCTGGCCAGCGCCCATCGCGGCTATGATTGGCGTTCTGGCAGGAGCCCTGGTCGTCTACTTCGGTCACGAATACTGGACCTTTGCACAGGCAGAGCCCAGCGTCTCAAAGACGCGGTTCACAAAGTTTTGCCTCACGGTAGCCGCTGTTCTTGGCGTTCGCGC
>JBCCDF010000137.1:0-7560 GCA_039030935.1 Pseudomonadota bacterium
GAACTGCTTGAACCCATTCACCCCGAAAACACCATGCAGAGAGATGATATCAATCGCCTCAGCGCCACTAGGCATAGGTCCGTTGATCGTATGGCCGATATAGACAGGCTTGAGCCGACTGAAGGCACTATAGCCCCTCGGGATGAAACTCTCCGAGGGCGTGAACATCTTATCGCAATAGGCGAGGATGGTTTGAGGCTCAGTCATTGGCGCGCTCTGTTTCAAACCAATCCCATGCCGTTTTCAACATCGTCTCAAGATCGCTATGTTCTGGTCGCCAGCCCAAGACGCGCTCAGCCTTTTCAGCACTTGCCACAAGGCTCGGCGGATCGCCGGGCCGGCGCTCAGCAATCACTCTCGGAATCTCATGGCCTGCTACTTTCGAGACGGCATCCGCCAACTCCAGAACGCTATATCCCCGCCCTGTGCCCAAATTGAAGGCGTCACTCTCACCACCCTGATCAAGATAATCGAGCGCGCGCCAATGCGCGTCAGCCAGATCACTGACATGGACGTAGTCACGAACGGGGGTCCCATCCGGCGTATCGTAGTCACCACCGAGAATGTTGAAGGTAAAAGTTCCGTCCATCGCGCCTTTTATCGCCAGAGGGATAACATGCGGCTCCGGAATATGGCGTTCACCTGTTTCGCCATTGGCATCACAGCCCGCCGCATTGAAATAGCGCAGGATTACTGACTTCAGACCATGGGCTCGCCCATAATCCCGGATCATGCGCTCGCAGATCATTTTGCTGGTACCATAAGGGTTGATGGGGTTTTGTGGTGTGGTTTCGATGATCAAGTCATCATGCTCGCCATAGGTCGCACACGATGATGAAAACACCATCTGATTGACCTCCGCCTCGCGCATCGCCTCAAGCAGGCTCAGCGTTCCGACGACATTGTTGCGATAATATATCTCTGGCTGCTGCATACTTTCATGAACGTATGCAAAAGCCGCAAAATGCGCGACTGCATCAGGACGCACCTCTGTCAGCGTTTTGGTCAGGAAAGCGGTATCGAGGATATCACCTTCAATAAGAGGCCCCCATTGCACGAGGTCGCGCCAACCGCGAGAGAGGTTATCATAGGTCACAACTTGCCAACCGGCCTGCGCAAACGCTTTTGCGCTATGGCTGCCAACATACCCAGCGCCCCCGGTGACAAACACTGTTTTGCTCATGACGCTGTTCCTGACCTGGACTGCCTCTGACTAGTGCCAGCCTATCAGCGGGTCAAAGCACAAGCTGTGTCTGACGCACAAGACAGACCTTTTTTCCGCTCGGGTCCGTCACTTCCGTCTGCCAGATGGAGAGCCGCCGCCCTATCTTTACGGGCGTCGAGACGCCCCGAATGGTCAGTCCAGCTTTCGGCCCACGCATCATGCTTGTATTGCTCTCGATCGTGGTCGTTCCGTTGGCCCCTTCAGGCAGCGCAAACCATGCCCCGGTTGCACCCAAAATATCGCAAAACCCCATCATGACACCGCCATGAAGAGTCCCATTAGACGTACAAAGCTCGTCCTTGATCAGTAGCTCGCCGACAACCCGATCAGCATTGGCCTCAACCAACTTTACACCCAACAGCTGTGCATAAGGCTGGGCCTCAGCAATATTTTTCAAATCCATGAGAGCCTCCGCTTGATGCTCGCAAGACGTCTAAACCAAAGCCGGAAAATCTAAATAGACATTTCAGGCCAGTATAACCGCTAAAGCGAGTTTCAATCTCCGATTACACGCGACAGAAGAGAAAAGCCGGACTATACACATTAAAAATACTAAACAGGAGAACACGATGAAGACGCTCGCCACCATGGGGTCCAGCCTCGCAATCATACTGAGCGGCTGCACAGCGCTCGACCAAAGCGACACAGCCGCGGTTTCTTCTGAAAACGTCGAAGCCGCCGCTGAGGCTAGCGCAAATGAAGCGCTTTTAGAAACGATCCTCGCTGCCCAGCCCGATGAGGCAAAGGCTCGCTTTGATGCACGGAACCCCGCTGAGACCATCACCTTCTTTGGACTGGAACCTGATATGACGGTCGTCGAAGCCCTACCCGGCGGTGGCTGGTACTCAAAAATCCTGATGCCCTATCTCGGCCCCGAAGGTGAACTGATCGGCGCTCACTATCCAGATGGCATCTGGTCGAAATTTGGCATGTCAGAAGAACGCGTGGCGACTTTTATCGAGCGTGGGAATAACTGGGTGACCACCGCTTCTGAATGGGACGTCGACAATCCTTCCGCCGTGTCCAATTTCAAAATGGGCGCGTTGCCTGATGACAAGAAAGGCACGGCCGACGCCGTCCTCTTCATTCGTGCGCTTCATAATCTCAATCGCTTCAATGAGAGTGATGGCTACCTCACCACCGCGATGGAGGAGACGATGGCTATTCTTAAACCGGGTGGTATTGTCGGTGTTGTGCAGCATGCCGCACCTGAAACCAATCCCGCTGAGTGGACGGATGGCAGTCGTGGATATCTCAAGAAGAGTGAGCTTATTGCAGCTTTCGAAAGTGCCGGTTTTGAATTTGTCGGCGAAAGTGACGTGAACGCAAACCCGCTCGATATACCCGGTGAGAATGGCTTTGTGTGGCGCCTACCGCCAAGTCTGAACGGCACACAAGAAGGCACGCCACAGCGCGCCGCTATGGAAGCGATTGGCGAGTCCAACCGCATGACACTTAAATTCCAAAAACCAGCCTAGGCTCTTCGTTTTGTAACCGGCAACCTCTGACGTTTCAGAGGTTGCTGCGCTTGGCTCTGGTGAAGTGGTAAGCCAGGTAAAGGCAACCAACGCCCATTACGGATTTAATGATTGCGCCGGGAATAAATGGAGCAAAGCCGGATAGGAATGCCGCTTCAGCTCCAATAAATGTCGATAGCCAAGCGGTGCCGACGATTAAGCAGATCGCATTCCCGATCAGCATCGACAGGAAGGCCATCATCGGGCGCCCGCGACCCCAACCGATTTGAGTGAGCCAACCTGTGGCCGCCGCGGCGAGGGGGAACGCTATCAGATAGCCTGCACTGAAACCTAGGAAGACTGCTGGACCGGATGCTCCACCGGCAAAAACAGGCAAACCCATCGCGCCTTGAATGAGCCAGAACACAATGGTCGCAAACCCCAAGCGCCAACCGTATAGAGCGCCAATCACGGTGACAGCCAGCGTCTGCATTGTAATTGGCACAGGAACCATTGGCACAGCCAGATAAGACGACAGTGTCAGCAAGCAGCTCCCGATCACGGCAAGGCCAAAATATTTCGCTAGGCGAGCACGATTGGTCTGCAGGCTTCGGTCGTTCGCTGTCATCATTTCAAGGCATCCTTTTGTCTGGAGTATTTGCAAGTGCCATAGCGCCACTTTGAATTCTGTCCATCACAAAGACACCGTTGGTGGGTCTATTCAATACGATTATACAAACAGGGTTAGTCTGCAGGGGCAGGACATGGTTCCGGCGCATCAATTGTCAGTCTATCGAAGCGGTCAAGCCAAGCGTCCGTACGCTCAAGTGGCTCAAACCCATCGACCAGATAAAGCTTTAAAGTTCTTGAGATTGGGCACCCATTACTGCGATGACCGAGCGCAACACCAACTTCACCAACAGGCTGCCAGCGCGCAAAGTCTGCTCGAATACGCGGTCGGAACTCGGGGCGATAACTTGCAACTAGGACTCGGTCATCGATCGCGTCGCTCATCGGCTGCGTCTCGGCAAAGCTCTTCGGGTCGGACTGATAACGCCACAAGATCAGAGGCACATCTAGGCGCCCACGCGTATAATAATCGATCCCATGCCAGATTTCACGCTCATCAAGCAGGATCGCCGTTGGGTTTGTCCGCTCGACTTCAAGCATCAGCTGATCGGATAAGTCCTGCCATCCGCGGACGCGTTTCACGGCATTATCCTGCCCCAGAGCTGCACTGACGCTCGGTGGCGACATGGCCAAAAGTCCTGCAAACGCGGCGACCAAGATATGAATTCCAATCCCGATCCAGAATGCGATCGTCCAACCTCGACTGCGCACGACGAGGCTCGCAACCAGAAGACAAGCAGCAGGATACGCTGTCGCGGCCCAATTCGCATGGGCACGAGATAACACGGCTTGAAAGGCAATAATGATCAGAACAGGAATAATGAAACAGGCGAGCCAGCGTCGCTTTGTTGCTAATGAATGACTGGGATCGCCAACTGCAGCCAAATAGTCCTTGGGTCGAGCGACCAACGCCACAACCAACGCCACAAAACTGACAGGACCAAATACCGTCATCTGATCGGTAATAAACTCCGGCAAGTGGTCCCAATTAAAGAGGGGGCCACTCAGATTTGCATTATCGAGTGTGTGGCCCACGGTCGCAAAATTGTTGGTAGCATTCCAAATCAGATGCGGTGATAAAACAGCCAATGCGACAGCGGCGACGAGGCCGCCTCTGGCCGACAGGAGAGCGCGCCGGCTTGGCTGATCGAATAGAATTGTGAGGCCGATACCGAGTGCAAAATACAGCATCGCATATTTTGACAGGAAACCGAGCCCGACCGCGACACCAAGCAAGATCACCGATCCCCAGCCAGCCTCGCCTTCTCGCAGTCTCCAGAACAAGAGCAAAGCCAAGCACCAGAACGGAAACAAGACGCCATCGGTTGAGATCACACTCGATGACAGGGTTATTCCCGGCATAGAGAGATAGGCAACCACGGTGATCAATCCGGCTTTAAGCCCGAACATCTGGCGGGCAAGGACGAATAAGAAGACCGCGGCAAGGCTGTGCAGGACAGGCGCAAAAATCCGAATCGCCCATTCGCTATCGCCAAAGATGGATGTGCCCAAAGCAATCACCCAGGCAATCAAGGGCGGTTTCGAGTAATACCCCCAGTCAAGCGAGGTGCTCCACCTCCAATACTGCGCCTCGTCCGCATAGAGTTCCATCGGAGAGACCACGACGAGCAAAAGGCGCAGCGCTAAGAGTCCTGAAATAATTAGGAAAACCAGACGCAAAATACGCGTATCGCTGTGATCCCGAGTGCTCACAAAACCTGCATAAGAGCCATGGTCTCACTAATAAAGCCTGTGCTGCAGGTGTGGCCTATTTACAATAGGATTCAGCCTGTATCCGCTCAGACACGGAAGTCTAACAGAACTGTCATATTACTGTTACGCATTGGAAATAATGCCCACACCAACAGCGTCATTAACGATTGCGCTGTGGTTCCAAAACCGAGGGGTTATCTCAATGTCCAACTGGAAATTACATGCCGGTGTTGCTGCAGCAACTCTGGCGACCGCCGCTATTATAGCGCCGGCTCAGGCTCAGGTGACAACATCGAACATTCGTGGCCAGATCACGAATGAAGCCGGACAGGCTGTCGCTGGTGCAAATGTTACGATTATCGATACACGAACAGGCAATGTCGACACCGCAACAACGAATGCGAGCGGGGTCTACAACATTCGTAATCTCCGCGTTGGCGGTCCTTACGACATCACCGTCCAGGCCCCTGACGGTTCTGCCCGCGCGGCGAATGTCTTTCTTCAAGTCAACGAAACTTTTGATGGCGATCTGACAATTGTAGACGTTGCAACACTCGAAACAGTTGTTGTCACAGGCTCAACTGGGGACTCGCTTCTGCGTCAGGGTCCAGCCTCAACATTCGACATCGACACAATCAACTCGCTCCCAACGATCTCGCGTGACATTCGCGACATCGCACGCCTCGACCCGCTAGTCAGCGTTGACCCAACAAATGGCGGCGCGATCACAATCGCTGGTGTCAACAACCGTTTCAACTCTCTGACAATTGACGGCATCAAGTTCAACGACCTCTTCGGTTTGAACGCGAACGGCTTCCCGTCCCAGCGCTCACCAATTTCGGTTGACGCTCTTCAAACTCTCTCGGTTGAAGCCGCACCATACGACGTTGAATTCTCTGGCTTTACCGGCGGCACAGTCAACATTCTGACCAAGTCTGGTGAAAACGACTTCTTTGGTTCCGCTTATTACTTCTACACCGATGATAGCCTCGCTGGTGACAGCATTAACGGCCGCGACATCGACCAAAGCTTTGAGGAGAAAACGTTTGGCTTCACACTCGGTGGACCAATCATCGAAGACAAGCTCTTCTTCTTTGTCGCTTATGAGGACTTCGAAGAGCAGCAGCTCATTGATGAGGGTGATTTCCCAGGTGCCGTATCTGGTATTAGCCAAGGGACATATGACCAGGTCGCCTCAATCGTGAACAATGTCTACGGATTTGATCCGCTAGCCTTTGGCGGAGCAGAGCCTGTTGAAGATAAGAAGCTTCTCGCAACACTCGATTGGAACATCACCAATGATCACCGCGCGAAGTTCACTTATATCGACAATGAAGGAAATGAGCTCCAGCCTAGAAACAACGGCGCTGATCTCGGTTCACCGTCAACTTGGTATGACCGTTCTGAGGAAACGACAGCTTACGCCGTTCAGGTTTTCTCCGACTGGACAGAAAACTTCTCGACCGAGTTTAAACTGGCTTATTCTGAGCAAATCACAGGTCAGGTTTCTCTAAACGGAACTGACTTTGCAAACTTCGAAGTTGTGACACCAGAGGGCACAATTTCGATTGGCCCAGACTTCTTCCGGCAAGCTAACGCGTTGGAGAATGAACTGCTCCAAATCAAGGCCAAGGGTGAATACATCTACGGCGATCACCTGATCAAATTCGGTTATGAGCGTGAAGACCAAGATGTCTTCAACCTCTTCGTGCCCGGCTCTTCAGGTAACTATGAGTTTGCTTCAATCGCCGATCTCGAAAATCGCGTTGCCGACAGCCTTTTTTATCAAAACGCCGTCACGAATGTGAAAACAGATGGCGCGGCCGAGTGGGGTTTCGCGGTTGATAGTCTCTACATTCAAGATGAGTGGCAATTCAACGATAAGCTGACCCTAAATGCAGGTCTGCGGTATGACCGCTACTCATCTAGTGGCTCTATTACTGAGAACGCGAACTTCGCATCACGTTATGGGTTCTCAAACACCGCAGACGTTGATGGTCTGGATATTCTCCTGCCACGCTTTGGCTTTAACTATGCCTACAGTGACAATGTCACTTTCCGTGGCGGTTTTGGCCGCTTCTCTGGCGGCAGCCCGGCGGTTTGGATTTCAAACAACTACTCTAACGATGGCGTAACCATCGACAGCGTCTTTGTTCCGGGTCCAATCAACAATGTTGACGGCTTCAATATTCCACAAAGCGCTCAAGACGCCCTTACAGCTGGCGATGGCGATGTGAACGTGCTCGATCCTGACTTTAAGGTTCCAAGCCTATGGCGTGCAAATCTGGGGATGGACCTAAACGTCGATTTTGGCCGTTCCGAAGACTGGGAATTCTCATTCGACCTGATCCATGGTGTCAATGACAATGCCCCGTTCTGGAGAGACATTTCCTGTGCAGACGATGCGGTTGCTGCGGCACCAGATGGACGCCCCGTCTACAATTGTGGTCTAGATCCAGCCTTCTTTACGGGTTTGTCAAACCAGCAAATCATCGACTTCTATGATGATGATGGCATTGCTGTCAGCCAATCACC
>JBCCDF010000138.1:0-7550 GCA_039030935.1 Pseudomonadota bacterium
AAAAACAGAAGCATCGTCGCGCCAAGCTGGAATATGAAGGTTGCCGTCAGGACTTTCTCGTCGAACAAGCGAGCTGTTGATTTCACTCCGATCAGTGCGTCATCCTCTCTGTCTTGAAGCGCATAGATCGTATCATATGCAACCGTCCAAAGGACGAGGCCGAGATAGAAAACGACCGTTGCGCCAGTGATGCTCGCTGCTGTCGCTGCGCCGACCAAAAGTCCCCAATTAAAGGTGAAGCCGAGCCAAGCTTGTGGCCACCAAGTTATCCGTTTCATGAAGGGATATGCGATGACGAGCGGAACGGCGAAAATCGCGATCCACTTTGCATCCCTAGGCAGGCTCACCCAGACCAGAAACCCAATAAAGAGCTGTGCACCAAGGAAAATATAGGCATTTTGCAGTGTGACAGCGCCAGACGGAATTGGTCGCGAGGCTGTGCGCGCAACGTCTGCGTCGATCTTTCGATCTGTGATGTCATTCCATGTGCAACCTGCACCGCGCATCGCAACGGCACCGACTAAGAAGAGCAGAGCCCATAAGAGATCAATCCAAGCCGGACCCGTCTCAAACCGCATGAGAAAAAGGCCCATGAGGCACGGCAGATAGAGCAGCCAAATCCCAACGGGCCTGTCGACGCGTGCGAGCGCCACATAGGGGCGAGCGACCTTTGGAAGGCTGACGAGCCAGTCTGGCAAAGCGCTGTCAGGAGTGGCCGCTTGCTCCGGTGAATTGTCTGCATGTGTCTCAGTCTGTTCACTCATGAGGCTTTTATAGCGAGTTTCGTGCCGCATGCCACGGGTTAACGTCGCTCGATTTGCAGCTTATACGCGTGCCATGTCTCATGTTGCTCGTCTTTTCGTTGATCAGCCTCTGAAAACAAGCGCCTCCGTCGCCTTGGATCAGGGGCAATCGAAATATTTGCTTCGGGTCATGCGTCTGCAAGAAGGCGAGATGCTGAGGGCGTTTAACGGGCGCGACGGTGAGTGGCGATGTGCGCTACGCGTCAGTGGCAAGACGGTTGCTCTTGAACCTATCGCACAAATGCGAGCGCAGACTGTCGGCTTGGACCTGACCCTGATGTTTGCACCAATCAAAAAAACGCGAACAGATTTCATTGTCGAAAAAGCGAGCGAGCTCGGTGTAAAGACGCTTCAACCCGTCATAACCGAATATACGCAGTCGGCTCGCGTGCGCACAGATCGCCTACAAAACTTGGTCATTGAAGCGGCGGAACAGACGGAGCGATTGGACGTTCCCGACGTCCGTAAGGATCTCCCCTTGGCGAAAGCGCTTGCCGTATGGGATGAAACAAAGCCGCTTTACCACTGCGATGAAGGCAGCGAGGCGCAACCCATAGCAGATGGTTTGCGCAAGAACCCCCGGCAATCTGCAGGGTTTCTCATTGGTCCTGAGGGGGGATTCTCACCGCGTGAAAGAGAAATGCTTCATGCGCTTGATTTTGTTGTTCCAGTCACGCTTGGCCCGCGCATTCTGCGTGCTGAAACAGCAGCCGTCAGCGTATTATCCCTCTGGCAAGCACTGGTTGGCGATTGGACCGAAGCCCCCTATGTGCCCGAAATCACTTTTGGAAGGCTGCAGGCGTGACGACACCGACAAAAGACATCGACGAAAACGCGCCGCGCATCGCAGGCAAGGCTGAATTGGTCGAATGGTTTGAGGCTGGCGCAACACCGAAAGACAAATGGCGCGTTGGGACCGAGCATGAAAAATTCGGCTTTATCAGGGACGGTCTGAAACCGCTGCCCTATGAGGGTGAAGCCTCAGTCAAAGCCATGCTGGAAGGACTGCGTGATCAGTTTGGCTGGTCACCTATTGAAGAAAACGGTTTCCTAATTGGGCTAAAAAAGGGGGGTGCCAGCGTCAGTCTGGAACCTGGTGGACAGTTTGAGCTATCGGGTGCGCCTTTGGAGACGATGCACGACACCTGCAATGAAGTTGGTCAGCATCTAGAAGAGGTTCGCCAAATTGCAGACCCACTCGGGATCGGTTTCCTCGGGCTTGGCGCAAGTCCGTTGTGGTCGATGGATGAAACGCCGATCATGCCCAAAGGCCGCTATAAAATTATGCGCGCTTACATGGATAAAGTGGGCCGTCTTGGCCGTCAGATGATGTTTCGCACGTGCACGGTCCAGAGTAATCTCGACTACGCTGATGAAGCCGACATGGTGAAGAAGTTTCGGGTCTCACTAGCTTTGCAGCCCCTTGGCACCGCGTTATTCGCAAACTCGCCGTTTTTGGACGGGCGTCCAAACGGGTTTCTATCTTATCGCGCGCATATCTGGACGGACACAGATCCTGACAGGACAGGCATGTTGCCGTTTGTTTTCGAGGATGGCTTCGGTTTCGAACGTTATGTCGATTATGCCCTTGATGTGCCTATGTATTTTGTGCGTCGCGGGGGCGAGTATCTAGATGCATCCGGTCTAAGCTTTCGCGATTTTATGGCTGGAAAGCTGCCAATTTTGCCGGGTGAACTGCCTGCAATGGACGATTTTGAAGATCATTTGTCGACGATTTTCCCAGAAGTTCGATTGAAGCGCTTCCTTGAAATGCGCGGCAGTGATTCAGGGCCTTGGTCACAGCTCTGTGCCTTTTCGGCCTTCTGGACGGGGATTCTATACTGCTCAGATTGTCTCGATGCAGCATGGCAGCGCGTGAAAAACTGGACCCCTGCTGAGCGCGAAGCAATGCGGCAGAGTGCGAGGGTTTTGGGTTTGAAAACTCCCATTCCCGGCGGCCAGACCCTGCAAGATCTTGCGAAAGAGATGCTCGAACAATCTCGAAAAGGCCTGAGCAATCGCGCGAAGTTATCCGTCAGCGGGGACGATGAGACAGGGTTTGTGAGCGGCCTGCAAGAAATCGCGCAGAGCGGTATTACTCCGGCGGAACGACTACTGAAGCGTTACCACGAAGCATGGGATGGCGATGTAAGTCCCGTCTTCGAAGAAATGGCCTATTAGTCTTCAGTCTTCTCGTTTGTCAGAACGCGCCTTGTCGCTCGGCTGAAGGCGTGGTGATACTTATCTAGCACCCGGTTGAGAGCGGGCTTTGACATTCGAACCGGGGAGGGTTCATTGACAGACACGACCGCAGCGCAGGAGCGCGATACGAGTTTCTTTGGTCATCCAAAAGGGCTCGCTGTTCTATTTTTCACAGAAATGTGGGAGCGCTTCTCTTACTATGGGATGCGCGGACTTCTAATCCTTTATCTGACACAACATTTCTTGTTCTCTGATGAGAAGTCCTCGGTAATGTACGGCGCTTATACGGCACTGGTCTACGTTATGACCATTGTTGGGGGCACACTCGCTGATCGGTATCTGGGGCAGCGCAAGGCGGTGACTTTTGGTGCTATCCTGCTCTGCCTAGGCCATCTTGGAATGGCTTTTGAGGGAACGGGATCAAAGGAATACATCGTTACGAATGGCGACGAGATTGAGATTCAGTATGAGGGTCGCGGAGATAACCGTCAGCTTTTCGTAGAACGCGATGGTGAATTGCGTCGATTGGTATTCGAGCAAGGCACTGGAAATCTGCAAATCCTTGCTAGTGCCGACCGTGCAGAAGACCCCACTGCTGAAGTCATTGAAGAAATTCAACGAAGCGCTTTTGATACGCGCGTCGAACAGCAAGCTCTATTTGTGAATATTCTTTATCTATCGCTCGCTTTTATCATCGCCGGTGTTGGATATCTTAAAGCGAATATCTCCACGATTGTTGGAGCGCTCTATGATTATGATGACCCCCGTCGCGATTCTGGTTTCAGTCTTTTCTATACGGGCATAAATTTGGGGTCGCTTCTTTCGACGTTGACGATTGGCTGGATCGGTATCGAATATGGTTGGAAGTGGGGTTTTGGGCTTGCAGGTATTGGAATGTTTGCGGGTCTGTTGGTTTTTGTGTGGGGACAAAAGTATCTCGAAAACAAAGCTGAATCCCCAAATCCTGACTTACTCAAGAAGTCTGTTCTTGGCCCAATATCTGTAGAGATTGCGTGCTATCTCGCAGGACTACTCGTGATCGCTGTCTCGATGCTGATTGTGATGAACGCCGAGATCATTCCTGATTGGTTTGTTGGGTCGCTAGGAGTCGCGATGTTTGTCGGTTTGGTTGCTTACGCCTTCGTCAAACTGCAGGGCAATGAGCGCAATCGCATGTTTGCTGCGATATATTTCATTCTGGCTCAGATCCCGTTTTGGGCGTTGTTTGAACAAGCTGGTTCATCCCTGACGCTGTTTACGGACCGTTTGGTTGATAAAGAGATTTTCGGTTGGAATGTCCCAACGCCCGTCTTCCAGTCGCTCAATGCGGGTTACATTGTGATTTTTGCACCGATCTTCGCATGGATGTGGTTGGCACTTGCGAAACGCAATTTGGAACCGTCGACACCTGTAAAATTCGCGATTGGTGTTTTTCTCGCTGGCTTGGGTTTCCTCTCACTCGTCGGTGGAATTGGTCTTTCCGGTGCGGGTCTGACGGCCGTCAGTTTTATCTTTCTGATTTACTGGATCCACACCATGGGGGAGTTGATGGTCTCGCCCGTCGGATTGTCTGCGGTGACAAAGATGGCACCGGCACGAGTTGTCGGTATGTCGATGGGTGCGTGGTTTTTATTCTCTGGTCTGTCCAACTATCTTGCAGGTGTTATCGCCCGAACCACAGGTGCGAAGACAATTGGCGGTCAGATCACCGATGTCGCAGCTGCCAAGGCAACCTATGTTCAGGTTTATTCAAACGTCGCCTATGTTGCCATGGGCATTGGCGTGTTCATGTTGCTAATATCCCCGATCATAAAAAGGTGGATGACTCTGGATGAGGTGGCAAAACCCAGTCTTGCAGATGAACTGCAAGCGGCTGGACACAATTAGGATGACCATAATAGCCTGACAACACTGCAATTTGGGGACAAGTAGATTATGTGGGTGAATGCAGGTCGGGTTTGTTTGGTATGCCTAGTCAGTGCGGTAATGTCAGTTTTAGCGGGGCATGCACAAGTCGCTGACGCACCCATTTCTCATGACGCACGGCCGGTGAAGCCGCCTGTACCTTCATACCCCTTTCTGGCGTCTTTGTTTGGTATGAATGGCTACTGTGAGGTGCGTTTTGACGTTGATGAGCGCGGATACTCATTCAATCATTTTACGAGCTGCACGGATTATATTTTTTGTTTTCAGTCCAAGAAAGCGGTCGCGGACGTTCTGTTTGAACCAGCAATGGACAATGGCGAGCCGCGTATACGCCGGGACGTGCTTTATCCTCTGGAATATTTGATCGAGGATATAGAACCCGGGTTTGTCGACCGCACACGTCTCAAACCCTGTCGAAAAGTTCCGATCGCTTAACCCGCGCCACCAACGGTCAGACCGCCGAGTTTGAGGGTCGGTTGGCCAACGCCGACAGGGACCGTTTGGCCGGCCTTACCGCACGTGCCGACGCCGTCGTCCATGGCGAAGTCATCGCCGACCATTTCGACTTTGCTGAGCGCTGTAGGACCGTGACCAATCAGGGTCGCATTTTTGACCGGTGCAATAATCTGACCGTTCTCAACGAGGTACGCTTCGGTGCACTGGAAGACAAAGTTCCCAGACGTAATGTCGACCTGACCGCCACCAAAATCGACCGCCCAGATGCCGCATTTGATTGAGGAGACAATTTCGTCTGGATCATCGCTTCCCCCAGCCATAACGGTATTGGTCATACGAGGCATGATGCTGGCATCATAGCTTTCGCGGCGGCCATTGCCGGTTGCAGCAACACCCATGAGGCGGGCATTTTGCCGATCTTGCATATAGCCTTTTAGGATCCCGTCTTCGATCAGGACGGTACGATTCGTTGGTGTGCCTTCATCATCGAATGAGAGGGATCCACGTCGCGCATCAATCGTTCCATCATCAATAATCGTAACCCCTTTCGCGGCGACTTGTTCGCCAACGCGGCCGGAATACACACTTGTTCCTTTGCGATTGAAGTCACCTTCCAGTCCGTGCCCGACCGCTTCATGCAGCAAGACAGCCGGCCAACCGGGTCCAAGAACAACCTCCATTTCACCTGCAGGGGCTGGAACGGAGTCGAGGTTCACCTCGGCTTTCCGCAATGCGCGCTTTGCGAGGCCTTGCCAGCGCTCTGTTGCCATCCATTCGTCATAGGCTGCGCGTCCGCCAGCCCCTGAGGAAGCCGTTTCGCGACGCCCATTCTGTTCGAGTGTTACAGAGATGTTTAGCCTTACGAGAGGACGGATATCATGAAATTGTTCACCAGCAGGTCTAATAATGTCGATCTCTTCATGACTTCCAGACAGCGATACAGAGACCTGAACGACCCTTGGGTCTTTTGCGCGGACCCAAGCATCGATTTCAGCAAGGAGACCTGTTTTTATGGTAAAGTCAGGGGCATCTGTAGGGTCAATCGGGTCATAGAGCCGACGATTGGTCGGCGTCGGACTGGCTGCAATTGTTCCTGTATAGCCGCGTTTGGCTTGGGCCGCTGTGTCGGCCGCGCGCTGGATTGCATTGAGGGTCAGCTCCCCCGAGTGTGCATTGCCGCTTGCCTCACCTGCCACAACGCGCAGGCCAAAGCCTTGTGATGTATCGTAGGAAGCTGATTTCAGTCGACCATCGTCAAAAACGAAGCTTTCTGAGCGGGCGCGCTGTACGTAAATATCGCCGTCATCGGCGTTAGCTGTGGCGGTAGCTAGAATGCGCACGGCATCGTGAACATCAAAGGGCAGGGCAGTTTGTGTCATGAAATACAAATGTCCTCCCTCATGTCTTTCGACAAGAGGTTACGCTGCGTATTCTGTCGTCTCTATGGGCAGCATGATTTCGAAGCGACGTTTGCTGCGCCTGGTCATTGGGTCATCATAACCGGCCCAAACGGGCTCACCGCTCACTTGATAGCCTTCGCTTATAAGCCATTCAGTTAGGCCTGCTTGCGCTTCGGTGCGGATTTTTTCACTATCATCACCGACGTAACGCAACACGGCCATTTTGTGCTTGGGGACCTCGATGAGAGCGACCTTGTCATTGTTAGGGACAGGCAGGGTGTCCATCGTCCATTTACTCGGCATGATGAACCGGACTCTGAACTGACCATCACTGGCCTTTGCACTCGTCACCGGCGCTGTCATGTCGATCTTTTGTGATGCCTGACTGGTGACCGGAGCCGTCATCGCAATCTTATCGCGCGCTGTATTTCCCCCGAAAATATATCCGGCAAGCGGGCGAAACCCGCGACTCGCGGCCTGACGTCGGTTGTCAGCCGTGACAACGACTTCAGCTGCGATCATGGGCGCATATTCGCGAATTTGCATCGGGCCTGATTCGGCGACCGTAATGTAATCCGGCGTTTCAATGTTCGATTGGGCAGACGCCGAGGTGAAAGGAGCGGCAATGAGGGCCGCTATAGACGCGAGGGCAAGGCGCATGGGCAAACTCCAATTTCACTTTGTACGCGATCGCGTGCCGGTTCGGATGACGTCCTCGCACGCTGGAGGGCTAACCTGATGTTGGTGTTACCGTGAATCGATT
>JBCCDF010000139.1:0-7533 GCA_039030935.1 Pseudomonadota bacterium
CTGGAGTTGAGCCCCTGCCAGGCCGTATCGTCATGCTGGAACCTAGACGCATCGCTGCACGGATGGCTGCGGCTCGAATGGCACAAACCCTTGGTGAAAAAGTCGGCGGTCGCATTGGTCTTTCGACCCGCATTGATCGACTCGTCAGCAGGGAAACAGTGATCGAAGTCATTACCGATGGCCTGTTCACACGCCGCCTACTCGCCGATCCAGAACTCATCGGCGTGTCTGCTGTGATCTTCGATGAAATCCACGAACGCGGTCTCAACGCAGATCTTGGGCTCGCTCTCGCTTTGGAGGTTCAAGACGCCCTGCGCGATGACCTTCATATTCTTGCCATGTCAGCCACACTCGACACCGAAATGATGGCGAAAAAGCTCGACGCTCCGGTCATTGAAAGTGAGGGCCGCCAGTACCCTGTCGATACACGCTATCTCGGCCGTAGCCGCGATCGCATTGAAGATCAGATGGTTGCAGCGATCACCAAAGCCCATAGTGAAACCGGTGGATCTATTTTGGCTTTTCTGCCTGGTGCAGGGGAAATCCGCCGCGTCGCTGACCGGCTCGATTTACCTGATACCACCCTGATCGCACCACTTTTCGGAGCTCTTTCACCAAAAGAGCAAGACGCAGCTGTTTCACCCGCACCGAAGGGTCAGCGAAAGGTCGTCCTTGCGACCGATATTGCGGAATCTGCTCTGACAATCGAAGGGGTCTCGGTCGTTGTCGATGGCGGTCTCGCCCGCCTTCCCGAAACAGATGCGAATGGTCAAACGCGGCTTGTGACGCTGAGGGCCGCACGTGCCAATGTCGATCAGCGTCGTGGCAGGGCCGGTCGCCTAGGCCCGGGATTGTGTTATCGCCTTTGGGATGAGGCTGAAACACGCGGTCTGGTCGCGTCGCCGCGCCCTGAAATTCTAAGTGCTGATCTGAGCGGACTTCTCCTCACTCTTGCTGAATGGGGCGAACGTGATCCTGGTAATCTGACATGGCTCGACACCCCGCCAATGGGTCGGATCAAGACTGCGCGTGCCCTGTTAGCCTCGCTTGGTGCTCTTTCAGAAGACGGCAGTCTCACCGACAAAGGCCACGCCATGTCACGTCTACCGCTCGCACCGCGCATAGCGGCTCTGATCACCGACACAGATAATCCGTGCGAGAAAGCGCTCGCGGCTCGCATCGCAGCCCTGTTGGGAGAACGCGGCATCGGCGGCAATAGTGAAGACCTGAGTGACCGCTTGGCAGGCTTTGAACGCGACAATAGCCAGCGGGCAAAGACGCTTCGCCGTCAATCCGAAAGCTGGTCTGGTGGCTCTAAACCCTCAGGCAAGCCAGCTGCCATACTGGCGAAGGCGTGGCCGGATATGATTGCTCGAAAACGACCCGGAACATCAGCAAGCTATGTCACAGTGTCAGGGCGTGCTGGACAGTTGGATGAGACCTCACCTTTGGCAAAGTCAGACTGGCTCGCCATCGCTGAAATGGTGGGATCGGCCAAACAAGCCCGGATCACACTGGCAGCAGCCCTAACAGAAAAGGAGGCGCTAGCGGCTAACCCACCAGACATCAGAGAGGACGCCAAGTTTGATCCTAGCAAGGGCACTTTTAAAGCGCGGCGGTTGAGAGCCATGGGGGCGATCATCTTATCCGAAACCCCACGCCCAAAACCTAGCGCACAGGCGATCAAAGCCGCCTATCTCTCCCATTTTGAGCAAGAGGGTTTCGGTCCCAGCGGTCTTGAGGGCGCTGTGCAAGGCTTCGTTAATCGCGTCACAGCTTTGCGGCAGACACTCGGGAGTGAGTGGCCGGACGTCAGTGTTCAAGACTATGAGCGTAACGTGCAGAATTGGCTGACAAATATACCCTCTAAACTCGAGCCTCATCATATCGTCAGCGCTCTCAGGTCAACACTGGACTGGTCGCTCTCTCAAGACCTCGATAGGCTTGCTCCGCTTAAGGCGATGCTGCCTTCTGGACGCAAGGCAAACGTTGACTGGCTCGATGAGCGCGCACCCCTTATCGAATGTCGTGTCCAAGAGGTCTATGGAACGAGATCACACATTATGTTCGCCAAAGGACGCTTGCCGGCGACGATCCAAATGCTGTCACCGGGTGGCAAACCCGTTGCGACGACGCAGGATTTAGCGAGCTTTTGGGGATCGGGATATGCCGACATGGCGAAAGATATGCGGGGTCGATACCCAAAGCATGACTGGCCCGAGGATCCGGCTACAGCCAAACCTCATGCGGGGCTCACGAAGAAGCGCTTATCGCAGCAAGGCTGAGATCATACCGCGATTGAGTCTAGCCTTTTAGATATCCCTGAGCCATATCTTGGGGATGAGTACAGGACCGACCACCCGCAACACCAAAAGCGTCTACATCAAGACCTATGGTTGTCAGATGAATGTCTATGATAGCGAGCGTATGAAGGACGTGCTCGCACCGATTGGCTATGCTCCGGTGGATACACCGCAGGGGGCCGATCTGGTGGTTCTGAACACTTGCCATATCCGCGAGAAAGCCACTGAGAAAGTCTATTCCGAACTTGGCCAAATCAAGAAGATGAAACAGGCCCAGGGCGGGAAGATGACGATTGCGGTTGCAGGCTGTGTTGCTCAGGCCGAAGGCGCTGAAATCATGCGCCGCCAGCCCGCTGTTGATTTGGTGTTGGGGCCTCAAGCCTATCACAAATTGCCTGAGATGATTGCGCGGGTACACCGCCAAACCGGCGAGCGGCTTGAGACAGAGTTTGATACGCTCGAAAAGTTCGATGCCCTGCCGAAATCGCGCACAGCGGACGGCCCGGTTGCGTTTATCTCGGTTCAAGAGGGTTGCGATAAGTTCTGCACGTTCTGCGTTGTGCCCTACACGCGCGGTGCTGAGGTCTCCCGATCTGTCGATGAGATCACAATTGAGGCTCGCTCGCTAGCGTCTCAAGGCGTACGCGAAGTCCAACTCCTTGGTCAGAACGTCAATGCTTATCATGGTGCAGCGCCAGCGATTGAGGGCGGTGATGACTGGACGCTTGCTCAACTCATTCGCCATATGGCGAAGATTGGCGGCTTCGATCGCCTTCGCTACACAACAAGTCATCCGCGCGATATGGATGATGATCTGATTGCCGCCCATGGCGACACGCCGGAACTGATGCCGTTCCTGCATTTACCTGTTCAGTCTGGATCTAATCGCATCCTGCAATGCATGAACCGCGGCCACACCCGTGAGCACTATTTCGACATTATGCGCCGGGTTAAAGAAGCGCGCCCCGATATTGCGCTTGCCTCCGACTTTATTGTTGGTTTCCCTGGCGAACGGGATCGCGACTTTGAGGACACGATGGATCTGGTCCGCGAGGTCGGTTACGCAATTGCATACTCGTTTAAATACTCAGCGCGGCCTGGCACCCCTGCGGCTGAAATGTTTGGCCACATTCCAGAAGACGTGAAGAACGAACGCCTACAGGCGCTGCAAGCCCTGTTGCGTGAGCAGCAAGCCGCTTTCAATGCCTCAAAGGTCGGGGAGACTGTCCCGGTTCTTGTCACTGGAAAAGGCCGTATGCCCGGTCAAATGCATGGCCGCTCGCCATGGCTGCAAGCGGTCCACTTTGACGGTGATCCCAATATGGCAGGCCAGATTGTGAATGTTCAGATCGTTGGGGCAACCTTGAATTCTCTGACCGGACAACTGCCCCATATGGCGAAAGAGGTTGCGGCTTGAGCCGTTTATGGACGCCGACCGATGGATCACTGCTGGCCGTTCTCTGCGGACCAAATCACATGAATTTGCTCTACCTTGAGGGCGAACTTGCAGACGGTGATTTAAAAGCCGAGAGCCAAGGTGGGGGCATTCAACTCGATGGATCAGCAGAAGCGGTAAACACTGCTGAAGTTGCTCTTTCAGTCTTTGAAGCGGTGCTCGCCAATAATCCTGATGCAGGCATTCCCGCTCTTGAGGGCGCCCTCGAGCAAGCCCGAACACCCAGCCAGACCTATCAAACGCTGACGGGTCTGAAAGTCCCGATCAAAGCGCAAACGAGCGCCCAAGGAAAGTATTTGGACCTGCTGACCGGCACCAAAAGTGACCTGATTTTCGGTGTTGGCCCCGCTGGAACAGGCAAGACATTTCTTGCTGTCGCTGCTGGTGCTGCCGCGCTTAAGAACAAGCGTGCCGCCAAGCTCATCATTACACGTCCAGCGGTTGAAGCCGGTGAAAATCTCGGCTTCTTACCCGGTGATTTAGAGGAAAAAGTCGAACCGTATCTGCGCCCAATCTGGGATGCGCTCGAAGAGACGCTTGGCCTCGATCAGGCGACCCGTATGCGCGAAAAGAAGATCATTGAGATCGCGCCACTCGCCTTCATGCGTGGCCGCACGCTGAAGAACGCTTTCGTGATCATGGATGAAGCCCAAAATGCGACAGTCGCGCAAATGAAAATGACCCTGACGCGCCTTGGGCGGGACTCACGAATGGTTGTAACAGGTGATCCAGGACAGGTTGACCTGCCCCCGAAAACGCCGTCCGGCCTCGCCCATGCTCTAAAAATTCTCGACGGTGTGGAAGGCGTCGGGCACGTTCGCTTTACCGCAAGAGACGTCCGCCGTCATGCGCTCGTCAGTCGGATTATAAGAGCGTATGATGCCGACGAAAAACGAGCTGATCAGACATGATCACTTTCGAAATGCGCATCGATGAAGCGTCATGGACAAAGGCCCTGCCACAGCTTGAGCGGATAACACAGAGCGCTCTCGATGCGGTATGCAAACTCGTTGGCGTCCCAGGTGAAATAAGCTTGCTCTATACAAGTGATGCCGCGATTCAGATGTTAAATCGTGACTTTCGCGACAAAGATAAGCCGACAGATGTGCTGTCATTTCCTGCCGAGCTTATGGATCGCCCTCTCCTCGGTGATATCGCTTTTGCGATAGAGACTTGTTTGAATGATGCTGCGGCCAAATCGATCCCGCTGGACCAACATCTCTCTCATTTACTCATTCATGGCTATCTTCATCTGATTGGTCATGATCACATGGAAGACACAGACGCTGTTAAAATGGAGACGCTAGAGATTGAGGCGCTTGCCAGTCTGGGGTGGCCTGATCCATATAATTGAAGTTTGAGTCTCTATAGAAACAGGACAGGTCTTTAATACGCTATGGCAGAGTCATCTCGCGGCTTTTTAGGCCTCTTCCGGAAACCGGAACAAAGCTCACCAGAACAGATCGAACAAGCGTCCGCGACTGCGGAACAAAAAGCGATGCGACTGCGCGTCGCCGAGTTTCAGAGCTTAAAAGTCTCAGACGCGATGATCCCACGTGCGGAAATCGTTGCAGTGGACATTGAAACGCCACTTGAAGAACTCGTAAAAATATTCGCAACCGAAGCCCATTCCCGTCTCCCCGTTTATCGCGAGACACTCGACGATCCTATCGGCCTTATCCATATTAAGGACGTTGTCGCGGAGCTGGCACGTGCTGAAGCGGAAAGCGACACAATCAAGCAAGACGGGCTTGCTCTTCAGCGGCTCCATCGAGATATTCTTTTCGTGCCACCAAGCATGTCTCTTCAGGACTTGCTTTTGAAGATGCAATCGACGCGAATTCATCTCGCATTGGTTGTCGATGAGTATGGCGGCACAGACGGACTTGTCAGCCTCGAGGACCTTGTCGAAGAAATTGTCGGTGACATTGAAGACGAGCATGACGAAGAGATCGCCATGCTGGTCAGACGCGGGCGGTTAGCGTGGGAAGTCGATGCCCGGATGGAAGTTGAAGATTTTCAGCAGGAAACAGGGCTCAACCTGATCCTTGAAGATCATGAAGTTGACACGCTGGGCGGGGTTGCCTTTGCCCTTGCGGGTCGCATCCCTCTGCGAAGCGAAGTATTAAGACACCCGGATGGGATCGACATTGAGATCCTCGAAGCTGATGCCAGAAAGATACAGCGCCTGATCATTCGCCATAAGCCTACCGCTCAGGAGGCTGCTGAATGAGTGCTGAAAAGATCAGCCATGGGCTGGGCTTTTTGACAGGCATCCATGAGGCCGTTGCCCGCACCAATGGTCTAACAGGATTACTCTTTGCAATCCTACTCGGGGCTTTCGCAGCGCTCGGCTTTGCGCCATTTCATATCTCACCGGCTTTAGCACTGGCCTTCATCGGCCTCGTTTGGATGCTTGACGGTACGCGCGGACACAAACGGTGGGGTCGAGCCATGTTTGTGAGGGGTTGGGCTTTTGGTTACGGCTATTTTTTGGTCAGCATGTATTGGACCGCGATGCCCTTTCTGGTTGAGCCGGAACGACATGCCGTCTTTATCTGGATGCCGCTCATCGCCCTGCCCGGCGGTATGGCTTTGATTTGGGGGGCCGCGTGCAGCATCGCAGGTTCGTTCTGGTCTTCATCGCCATCGCGGGTGTTCATATTCGCGTTGTTTTTTGCATTAGCCGAGTTGTTGCGAGGTCACCTTTTTGGAGGCTTTCCTTGGAACCTCGCCGGGACAACATGGATCCCGGGCGGTGCGATATCCCAGGCCGTTTCGATTGGCGGTGTTTATTGGCTCACACTTTTAACCATCATTATCATGGTGTCTCCCGCTGCTCTTGTTGATACGCGAACCGATCAGAAAGTGATGTTTAGAGCCATTCCAAGTGTGATTGCGGTCGCTCTTTTAACCTTCGGTTTCGCATGGGGGTCGCAAAGACTAACAAATGAGACTGAACTGACGGAACGAAGCGTCATCTTGATGGATGCCGGTGTTCCCCAAGATGAGAAGTTTGAAAGATATCGTGATACGCTGGCACGGTATTCCCAGTTTCTAAGAGAGGTTCCCAGCGAACCCGGCGATATTCTGATCTGGCCAGAAGGCGCGCTGCCGAGCTATCTTCTACGGGACACAATGGCTCTGGATCAAATTTCAGGCTTTCTCGGACCTCGTACCTTGATCGCAGGGACGGCTAGAAATGACGGCGTGGCAGGTGATGAGCTCAACTTTAACAGTCTCGCTGTCTTTCAAAGCAGCACTGTGAACGCAGAACTCGTTGCCCTCTATGACAAGCACCGGCTTGTTCCTTTTGGTGAACTGGCAGCCACTGAAATTGTTCCGTTTGGAAATGCCTTAGCAGGTATTCTACCATCAGCGATACAGCGTATGGCGAAAAGCGGCTTCACTCCCGGCACAGGTATAAGCGTCCTATACCCAGATGGTGTTCCGCCATTTATACCATTGATATGCTATGAAGGCCTGTTTTCAGAACTCCCGAAGCAGGCAGAGCCGCGTCGCCAGAATGCTGAGTGGCTTGTCGTCATCTCGAATGATGCCTGGTTTGGGGCGGGCTTGGGTCCTGCACAGCACTACGCTCAAAATCGGTACCGCAGCATTGAGACAGGATTACCAATGGCCCGTGTCGCAACACGGGGGGTATCCGCAGTGGTCGATGGATTTGGTCGGGAAATTGCTCGAGGGGCTCCAACGGCAGGCGACCCAGAACGATGGCGGTCATCAGTTGTGCGTTCGCCTTTGCCAGCCAAGGTC
>JBCCDF010000140.1:0-7501 GCA_039030935.1 Pseudomonadota bacterium
ACTTTGACTTTAAGCATGTTGCCGAGTGTGTCTTGAACGATGACTCCGGTTCCCGAAATAGGGTCGCTACCATCCACTGTTTCAGCGGACCATACCGTATCGCCGAGTTTCACGCGTCCAAGTCCACCCGTAAAGTCAGTTGCAACAACACCCCGCTTACCAAGCGTGCCCGCCATCCGCTTATTCAGCGTCGGATGCTCCTCAATATTGTTTCGCACTGACTTACCAACCGTTCGGCCGAGGATGAAAAGCCCTACGGACGCGATCCCAAAGAAGATCAGCTGACCTTGCCAAACGGTCAGACCGTCAGGCCCGAAGGCCGTGAAGGCTGAGGTAAACGCTGCTGCAATGGCGATCCACAAGAGGTCCCAAGTCCCTAGCGCCATCTCGATCGCGAGGAGGATGAGACCGAGCGCCAGCCAATGCCAGGCGCTCGGAGGCCACATGGACAGTTCAGTTAGGCCGTTCATTAGTCGTCTCTCCGCGTCCCTGGAACACCAATACGTGAGGCGTCACGTGCTTCCTGAGCGCTATCGGTTAATCCACGAATACCTTCAATCGTGCCTAGGATCGAGCTGAACTCAGCTGGAATGATCACAGTTTTATTTCCACCTGCAGATGCCAGCTTCTCAAAGGCCGTGACATATTGCTGACCGAGGAAGTAGTTGATCGCGTTGACATCGCCCTTTGCAATCGCTTCGGACACGAAGGCTGTCGCTTTCGCTTCCGCTTCACCTTCACGCTCGCGTGCTTCGGCATCGCGGAAAGCTGCTTCGCGTCGTCCTTCTGCTTCGAGGATTGCAGACTGCTTCTCACCTTCTGCACGGAGGATGGCAGATTGTTTGTCACCTTCTGCGGTCAAAACTTCGGCGCGCTTTAAGCGTTCAGCCTTCATTTGCCGCGCCATAGCTTCTGTAATATCGGCCGGAGGTGACAGGTCTGCAATCTCAATTCGGGTGACCTTCACGCCCCAAGGATTTGTTGCCGC
The DNA here is from genome assembly GCA_039030935.1 of Pseudomonadota bacterium. Classification (GTDB taxonomy): domain Bacteria; phylum Pseudomonadota; class Alphaproteobacteria; order Caulobacterales; family Hyphomonadaceae; genus Henriciella. The sequence continues at coordinate 989 of JBCCDF010000140.1, forward strand.
ATCCACAACTGACAAAAGACGAGCGTTGATATCGTCGCGATTGGATAGAACTTCATCGAGATCCATCGATCCTACCACGGTCCTGATATTCGTCAGGGCCAGATTGGTAATCGCGTTTTCGAGATTATTGACCTCATAAGAAGCCGCAACCGGATCAATGACTTGAATAAAGACAACCGCATCACAAGAGACTTGCGCGTTGTCTTTGGTAATCACTTCCTGTGTTGGAATATCGAGAACGCTCTCCATCATGTTCATTTTGCGGCCGACGCGCTGATAGAACGGAATAATGAAGTGCATACCGGGCGTAAGCGTTATGGTATAGCGCCCAAAGTTCTCGACGGTGAAGTTAAAGCCTTGCGGAACAACTTTGACAGCAGATGTCAGCAGAACAATCCCTGCAATTGCCGCGAGGATGACAGTAATAAAAAATGCGTCCATTTATGGTCCTCCCTAAATATGACCAAACATTCATGTGGGAAGACATTTTCTGTTTTTCAATAAGGATTGATTGAAAAACGGTGTGCCTTCCTAACTGACACACCGTTCTCGCTCGATTCTATGACTCTTTTACAGAACCATTCTAAGACATTTGGGACAGCAATGTATCCGCGCCTGAAACTGAGAACCCACCGCCTTGCTCAACATTGAGCTGTTCGACTTTCCCATCCTTTACAAGCATTGAATACCGTTGCGAACGTGCGCCCATACCGAACCCTGATGCGTCTAAATCTAGGCCGACCGCTTTTGCAAAAGCGCCGTTTCCATCAGCCAACATTCGGATATGTCCTTCAGCACCGCTAGACTTACCCCACTCGCCCATAACAAAAGCATCATTGACGGCTGTACACGCAATCTCATCAACACCTTTGGCCATCAACTCATCCTTTTTATCGAGGAAAGTTGGCAAATGATTGGCCGAGCATGTCGGCGTGAACGCTCCTGGAACAGCGAAGAAAGCAATTGTTTTTCCCGCGAAGATATCGGCTGTGCTGCGAGGCTCAGGGCCCTTACTGGTCATTTCCATAAATGTGGCCTCTGGTAGTGTGTCTCCAATCTTTATGCTCATTACCGTTTCTCCTGTTTTGGCTTTGACAGCCATGTAGCAAGTCATGCGGGCTTGCCAAGCATAGAAAGTTCGGTCAGCCTACCAATGATGAGTGCTGGAACAGGATCTAATTTGACGGGAAAACTTCTCGTCGCCATGCCCGGCATTGGCGATGAGCGGTTTAATCGCGCCGTGATCCTCGTGTGCGCTCACAGTGAAGACTACGCCATGGGACTCGTATTAAACGATCCTATGGTCGATCTCACACTGCCCGATCTATTTGATCAACTCGGCATCGATCAAGATATCCGCCTGCCTGACACTCCTGTTCTCAATGGTGGCCCCGTTGGCGGTGACCGTGGCTTCGTCCTGCACTCGACGGATTACTACAGCGACGGGGCAACCCTGCAGGTTACAGATACGCTCTGCATGACAGCAACACGAGATGTTTTAGTGGCGATGGCAACGGGCGGCTCCCCCAATCGCTCGGTTTTGAGCCTTGGATATGCGGGTTGGGGACCGGGCCAGCTTGAGTATGAGCTGAGTCAGAACGCTTGGATTGTTTCGAAACCCGATCTTTCTCTCGTCTTCGGCGATTCATTCGACGGGAAATGGGAAGCAAGCCTCGACCGGGTCGGAATTGACCCTGCATTCCTGCATATGGAAGGCGGAAGCGCTTAACTCGATTGGATGTCTTACTCCGCAGGTGCAGGTGAGGCCTTTGCTTCTTTCTCTAGTTGGCGGGCGACATCATTTGGCGACCCTGATCCTCTGGCAATGAGCGCATAGGCTGTCGGAACAAACAGAACTGTCACCAGAACAGCCGCTATCACACCAAACAAGATCACAATCCCAATGGCTGCCCGTGTTTCAGACCCAGCTCCACTTGAGAGAATCAACGGCAAAGTCCCAGCCGCTGTGGTCAAACCCGTCATCACAATCGGGCGAAGACGCGCGAGTGAAGCCTCTTTAAGGGCCTCATAAAACTCCTGCCCTTCATCACGCAATTGATTGGCAAACTCTACGATCAGAATGCCATTCTTAGCCGCTAAGCCGACCAACATGATCAGGCCAATCTGGGTGTAAATATTAAGGCTGACGCCGGTCATCCAAAGCCCTAATAGGCCACCAGCAAGTGTTGCGGGGACACACAACATAATAATGATCGGGTGCCGATAACTCTCAAACTGAGCCGCCAAAACAAGAAAGACAATCACAAGTCCAATCATAAAGACAAATACGATGGATGATCCTGATGTCTTGAAATCCAAAGATTGGCCTTTGAAGTCGATAACGGCTTCGCTCGGAAGCACGTCTCTGGCGATGCGTTCCATGTCGTCCAAAGCCGTTCCAAGTGTTGTGTCAGGCGCAAGGTCCGCTTCAATTGTGATGGAGCGGACCCGATTATACCGGTTCAGACTGGAGCTATCGGCAAACGGAATAATCGTGACCAAGTTCGACAGTGGGATCAGGCGCCCTGATCGATCCGAGCGGACATAGATATTTTCAACGTCATTCGGCGTATTCTGATCAGAGCGAAGCCCTTCGAGAATAACATCATACTCTTCACCATTATCAATATATGTCGTCACGCGTCGGGAACCGAGCATGGTTTGAAGCGTTGAGCCTAAGTCCGCAACCGTCACACCAAGATCGGCTGCGCGGTCGTAATTCACCTGAATTCGATACTGCGGTTGCGTTTCCTTATAGTCCCAATCGATATCCGCGATGCCAATATTGCTGGTTTCCAAGGCTTCAACGAAGAGATCACGCCACTTGAGCAAGGTTTCGTAATCCGGCCCGCTCAGCACGAATTGGACCGGCTTTCCAGATCCGCCACCGAGCCCTTGGCGCATTCGGGCGAAGCCTTGAATACCGGGTAGATCGCTGAGCGCACGATTGACTTCGCCAATAATCACATCAGCTGGACGGCGCTCGCTCCAGTCGTTCAGGACCACGATAATGAAAGCCTGATTAAAGGCATTGGTGTTGAAACCCGGCGCTCGGATGAGCAGACGGTTGACCTCAGGCGGCTTCCCGTCCTGGCTCTCAGTATAGGGCAGAAGGCGTCGCTCAATCTCATCGACATAGCGCTCCATATAAGCATAGGATGCCCCCTCGGGTCCGCGCACAAATGTGAAAAACGCGCCCCGATCTTCTCGTGGCACGTATTCCTGATTGACCGTCTGCGACAGCTGCCACGCGCCGAATAGAGTTGAGATCAGGATCAGACCAACCAAGACCGGACGCCGTATCAGTCTGTCTAACAGCCATGCATAACCATTTCGAAGTATACTGAACCCGGCGTCTACCGCCCTTGGTAGCGCGGTGACGATTGAGCGTTTACCCGTATTTTCTTTGAGCAGCTTAGAGGCCATCATTGGTGTCAGCGTCAAAGCCAGAAGGCTCGAAATAACCACGGCGCCCGCAATCGTCAGCGCAAACTCGGTGAACAACCGCCCGACATCGCCCTGCAAGAACGTTATCGGTATAAAGACCGCGACCAAAACAAGGGTCGTTGCAATCACTGCAAACCCAACTTGTCTGGTGCCTTTAAAGGCCGCGACGAGCGGGCTCTCACCCTCCTCTTTCATACGCCGCGAGATATTTTCCAGGACAACGATCGCGTCATCAACCACGAGGCCGATCGCCAACACCATGGCGAGCAGCGTTAGCAAGTTAATCGAGAGCCCAAGCGCATACAAAACGCTGAATGTTGCAATGATGGAAATCGGGACGGTGATCGCCGGAATAATCGTCGCGCGAAAACTGCCCAAGAATAAGAAGATGACGAGCGTCACAAGACCAACTGCGATGGCTAAAGTCGTGTAGACTTCGCGAATAGAAGCCGAGATAAAGACCGAGCTATCAAAGCTCCGCGCGATATACATGCCCTCAGGCAAGGTCTCATTGATACGGTCTGCCAGCGCCTTTGCGCCTTCGGCGACCTCAACTGTGTTGGCAGTTGATTGCTTCACGATCCCCAGACCCACCATGGGGACACCGTTGCCACGGAACATGTTGCGATCTTCGACAGTCCCGCGCTCAACTCGGGCGACATCACCAAGGCGAACCAAATAGCCGTCATCCCCTTCAGCAACGACCAAACCGGCGAAGTCTTGCGGCGTTTGAAAAGCACGATCAATTCGGACCGTATAAGCGCGGGTGTCAGACTCAATACTGCCTGCTGGCGCCTCGATGTTTTCTCGACGCAGAGCACGTTCGATGTCGGCTACGGTTAAATCACGCGCGGCCAGTGCTCTGCGGTCGATCCAAACTCGGAGAGCATAATTTCGCGATCCACCGACCCGGACGCGCGCGACGCCGTCGACAGCAGAAAAGCGATCGACAAGAAAGCGCTCCGCATAATCGGATATCTCAGGCGTCGTCATGTCCTCTGCGACAAGGTTCAACCAGATAATGACATCACCGTCTGAGTCCGCTTTTTCGACCTCAGGCGGATCGGCTTCTTCGGGTAAATTATCGAGAACACCGGAGATACGATCGCGAATGTCATTCGCGGCGACATCAATGTCCTGATTAACACCAAACTCAACAGTGATGCTGGAGCGCCCGTCTCTGGAATCAGAGTCGATAAAACGGATTCCTTCAACCCCAGCGATTCGGTCCTCAATGATCTGGGTAATGCGTGTTTCAACGACAGTCGCTGATGCACCGGGATAGTTCGTATCAATACTGACAACCGGCGGATCAATGTCAGGATATTCGCGCAGACTAAGCCTGTCGAATGAGACGATCCCAAATATAATCAGGATAAGCGCGATGACGGACGCAAAGACAGGGCGTTTAACGGCAGTATCTGACAACAACATTCCGGGCGTCCCTAATTGGCTGTGGACATTGATAGACCACCCCGACCAGCCATGGGTTGCGGCTCCAGCATGGAGCGGTCACGAATGATAATCGGAGCGCCCTCTCGCACGCGGATAATCCCTTCAGTTATGATTTGGTCGCCAAGTTGTATGCCGGATAGAACCTCGATGTACCCATCACTGCGCGCACCAAGTTCAACGGGCGCACGTCTTGCCACCATTTGCTCGCCTGAATTATCGACCAACCAAACGAAAGATTGAGGACCGACAGGCTGCACAGCCTCTTCGGGAATTGAGAGGTTTACGCGCGGTTCGGCGGCAACAGTAACCCTCATAAACATTCCTGCGCGAAGCAGGCGCTCAGGATTTGGCAAGAGGGCGCGGGCGCGAATAGATCGCGTGATCGGATCGATCCTATTATCCAAAGTCGCAACGGTACCAATAAAGGTTTCACCCGGCAGATCATCCGTCTCAGCGACAATCTCGGTACCGGGCTGAATAGACCTTAGGAAAGTCGATGGGACATCGAAATCGAGGCGCATTTCGCTGTCATCTACCAATGTGGCAACAACATCACCGGGACGAATAAACGATCCCACACTTACCTGCCGGAACCCGAGCACACCGTCGAACGGGGCGACAAGCACCCGGTCGCGTTGACGCGATTGCAAGGCACGAAGGTTAGCAGTCGCGCTATCCAGATCGCGGCGTGCAGTGTCCAGTTCGGATTGCGATACAGCCTGAGCGTCCGCCAGTCGCTGTATGCGCTGGAGTTGGCGACGCGCTTCCTCGACATTCGCTTCAGAGGCCTCAACGAGTGCAACCTGCTCACGCTGAGCGAGCGACAGAAGGGTCTTACCTTCGGATACCCGTTGCCCATCATCGAAGTATAAAGCTGTCACGCGGTCCGCCGCGTTAAGAGTCAGTTCAACTTGCTCTTTCGGCTGTAAGGTACCGAGCGCTTCGATTTCACGGGAAAAAGTACGCTCACGCACCTCTTCAACGAAGACGCTTGCAGGTCCACCACGCTGAGCAGTAGCCGGCAGCTCTAGCAAAGCGACACCAAAGAGAATGACCATAAACATATTAAGGCGCATTAGAACGAACTCCGGTTTGACGAACGGCATCTAATTCCTCCGTTTCCCATATACCCCCTAAGCTTCGATACGCAGCAATAGCGAGTCTGGTTGTGTTCAGACGACTGTTTTCGAGAGTACCTTGGGCATCAAGCAGAGTCCTTTGTGCATCAATGACATCCAGAAAATCGTCCAAACCTTCTTCAAACCGCAACCGCGCCAAACCAACAGCGCGTTCAGCAGACCCCGCAGCCGCTTCCAGGTCTTCTCGGCGCGCCTGCTCCTGAGCGTAGCGGATCAAAGAAATTTCAACTTCGCCCAGTGCGTTCACGACCGCAGCCTCATAGCGGGCGTAGGCTGCAACGGTCTGTGCATCTGTCAGGTCAATATCAGCGCGTACACGTCTCAAATCAGGCCCATCCCAAACGATGGAAGGGCCTATTCCAAAACCGAAACTATCACCGAGATCATTGCCTTCTGAGAACAGTGAGAACAAATTTGCGTCGAACGTGAGTGTTGGAAATAGCCGCGCCCGCTCGGCCTGCCCAAGCGCCAA
>JBCCDF010000141.1:0-7480 GCA_039030935.1 Pseudomonadota bacterium
CCGGGCTTTGTGGTGAAGACGGGGAAGTTAGGATGGCCTTCCTCCTGAGCGTGTTTGATCTCGCTATCCCAGTAGGCCCCTTTCACGAGACGGACCATTAGTCGCATTCCGGTCTCACCAGCCAGAACTGCGAGGCGGTCTACGGCTTCAACTGCGCGCTTCTGGTAGGCTTGCAGCGCCAAACCGAGCCCTGTCCAATTCTGTAGCGAGGATTCACGCGCAAGACAGTCGAGAATTTTGAGCTGTATGACGAGGCGGTCGGCCTCCTCAGCATCGATGCAGAAATTAATGTTCGCCGCTTTGGCTTTTTCCGCGAGCATCAGGACCTTGGGATACATCTCGCCCATAATCCGGGCTTCATTGATCGCCTCATATCGCGGATGCAGGGCTGAGAGTTTGACCGAAATGCCGCTCTTATCCTCAGGAAAAATGTCTTTCGGCTCAATTGCGGCAACCGCATCGATGGCATCATCATAGGCTTTGAAATAGCGCTCAGCGTCACTCACTGTGCGCGCGCCCTCGCCTAGCATATCAAAGCTCATATGGGCTGCGTCACCAGCCTTGATCATGCGCTTCCCGCGCTTCAGCGCAGCTTTGACATCGCGTCCCAACACAAATTGCTCGCCCATAATGCGCATGGCCTGCATCATGGCGGCGCGAATGACGGGCTCCCCGCTTTCGCGCACCAGCCCCTGTACGAAGCGCCCAGGGCCCTTCATGGCGGCGCGTGGGGGTCCGATCACACGGCCTGTGAGCAAAAGACCGAGTGTTGAGGCATTGACCAGCCACGAATCGGACTGACCGCTATGTGCACTCCAATCGCCAGATCGAATTTTCTCTGCAATCAGATCATCGCGCGTTTCTGCGTCTGGGATACGCAGCAAGGCTTCAGCCAGACACATTAGTGCCAAACCTTCTGAATTGGATAAGCCAAATTCCTCGAGGAAGCTCTCCATCAAGCCTTTGCGACGTCCTTTTGAACGGGCGATTCTCACCAGATCCTGACCCCGTCGAACGGCAGCATGACGCAGTGTGTCATTCAGAGGACTATTGTCCAAAATATGTTCCAGATGCGCTTCCTCATCAACGAATTTGAGGGCGTCCAAACTGTCCCAATCGTTCAAGATAAGGGTCTGTGTGTCAGGCATGAGGCTCTCCGCGCTCAGATTGTAAATACCGCTAGCAGGACTTTACGCGATTGCCTTGCAAGATAAAAGCACAGATCGGTGGTGAAACGCGCCAAAGGATCAAGCATGAAGATTATGATCGTCACGGATGCGTGGGAGCCTCAGGTCAATGGCGTCGTTCGCACGATGCAGCGCGTCATCGCAGAGTTGGAGGCTGATGGCCATGAATTCGATATTGTGCATCCCGGCGATGGGTTTCGCACCATGCCGCTACCGACTTATCCAGAGATCAAGCTAGCGCTTTTTGCTGAGCGTCGGATTCGGGATCGGTTTGAAAAATTTGAGCCAGATGCGATCCATATCGTGACCGAGGGTACGCTGGGCATGGCCGGGCGTAAAATGTGCCTGAAGATCAAGCACCCGTTCTCTACGGCTTATCATACGCGTTTCCCAGAATATGTTGCGGCGCGGTTCCCAATTCCGCTGAGCGCTGGATATGGCTATGTGCGCTGGTTTCACCAGTATTCTGGCCGCGTCATGGTGCCGACGCCGAGCATGGTCGAAGAGTTAGAGGCCAAGAAGTTCATCAATTTGGTGGCCTGGACGCGCGGCGTAGACACGGAGCAGTTTCATCCGTCAAAACGCATTGAGGACAGACAGGACGGTGATCCATTTGAAGGGCTGCCCCGTCCGGTCTTTATCAATGTCGGCCGCGTCGCAGTTGAAAAGAATATCGAAGCGTTTGTCGAGCTTGAGCTTCCTGGCTCTATGGTGGTGGTCGGCGACGGGCCAGCATTGAAGGAGCTGAAAAAGAAATATCCGCACGTGCACTTTTTGGGTGCCAAGTTTGGAGACGATTTGGCGGTTTGTTATGCGAGCGCGGATGTCTTTGTGTTTCCGAGTCTGACCGACACATTCGGACTCGTCGTTCTGGAAGCGATGGCCTCTGGAACCCCTGTGGCGGCGTATGAAGCAACCGGCCCAAAGGATGTGATTCCAGGATCCAATGCAGGGACGATTACGCCGATCGGTGGTGATCTGGCGGCGGGAGCAACAGCATGCCTAGATTTGGATCGGGCAACGTGTCGGGCCTATGCTGTGCAGTATAGCTGGAAGGCCGTCGCTTTGGCTTTCATGGAGAATCTACAGCCACTCCCAACCCCAGAGCGTCGCCGGTTCTGGCAACGCTTGCGCCGTAAGAAGAAAACATGGATAGATTGGGACCAGATTACGGGACAGGGGGACAAAGAGACGTGAGCTATTTTTTGAAATTTGCGACAGCGATGTGGGTTGGCTTCCCAGCTACTGCGCTTTTGAGCCATTATTTGGGGTCAGGACTAATGCTTGTAATAGCAATCGCTGTTCTGCTCGGCATCATCGTCTAAACCACTATTATGGGGGCTGAGGGGCGCGCGAAAAATCGTGCTGAAGCAGCAGAGTTTTGGGCCAAGCCTTGGTGGCAATGTTTGGTGTTGGGCATTTTGATTTTAGGGCCGGGCCTTGCACTGTATCGCTACTTCGACAGCATGATGGAAGGACAGTCCTATCAGATCATCCCGAATATGATTTCTGCCGTCATTGGGGGGTCTTTTTTCGGCTTTTTCTTAAGTTGGCATTTCAAACGTCAAGACGTGACAGCGCAATCAGACAGTTCAGATACCTAGCAGCTATGGACGCGTATGCAGCATAGGGCTAAGACGCGCGCAAATTTTGGAAACTAGGTAAGAGGTTCTCAATGGCGCTGCGCGTTGCAATCAACGGTTTTGGCCGAATCGGTCGTCTCATTCTCCGCTCTATCATCGAGCATGACCGGACCGACATCGAAGTCGTCGCGATCAACGATCTCGGCCCTGTTGAAACCAATGCGCACCTCCTGCAATACGACACCGTCCATGGCAAACTTAATCAGACCGTAGAGGTTGATGGCAACAGCATTAAAGTTGGCAACCGGACCTTCAAATGCACCGCCATCCGTAACCCGGAAGAGCTGCCGCACGGTGAAATGGGTGTTGATATCGCCTTTGAGTGCACAGGGATTTTTGCCTCGAAAGACAAAGCGGCAGCGCACCTGACAGCTGGGGCCAAACGCGTACTCGTCTCTGCGCCTGCAAGCGGCGCTGACAAAACCATCGTCTACGGCGTAAACCATGAGACGCTCAGCGCAGATGACCTTGTTGTCTCGAATGCGTCTTGCACGACCAACTGTCTCTCGCCCGTTGCAAAAGTCCTCCATGATACGGTCGGTATCGAGCGCGGCTATATGACAACGGTCCACGCTTACACGGGCGATCAACCAACACTGGACCGCATGCACAAGGATCTCTACCGTGCGCGCGCTGCGGCGAGTTCCATGATCCCAACTTCGACGGGCGCGGCTAAGGCTGTGGGCCTCGTCCTGCCTGAATTGGCCGGCAAACTTGATGGTTCAGCGGTGCGTGTACCGACGCCGAATGTCTCTATGATTGATCTTGTCTTTGACGCTGGACGTGCAACGACAACGGAAGAGATCAATAGTGCCCTTAAAGCCGCCGCTGACGGACCTATGAAAGGCATTCTCGGCTACTCGACCGCACCGCTTGTCAGTGCCGACTTTAATCATGACGCGCACAGCTCTACCGTCTCTGCTGACGGCACAAATGTGACGGATGGTACGCTGGTGCGCGTTCTGTCATGGTATGACAATGAATGGGGCTTTGCGACGCGAATGAGCGACACCGCCTTGCACATGGCGAAGTTTCTGTAAGCGGTCGCTTAGGCATGGGACAGTTCAAGACTCTCGACGATATGGACCTCGCCGGGAAGGTCGTCCTGACACGCATTGATATCAACGTGCCGGTCGAGAATGGGCGTGTGACCGATACCACGCGGATCGACAAGGTCGCGCCAACCATTCTAAAAATCCTTGAGAAAGGCGGTAAGCCTGTCCTCTTGGCGCATTTTGGACGTCCTAAAGGACAGCCCAATCCGGATATGTCCTTGCGTGTCACTGTACCTGCGCTCGAAGCGGCGCTCGACTGTTCTGTAATCTTCATTGAGCGCCCTGATCGAACGCAAATTGATCAAAGTCCGAATGACAGCGTCATCTTGACCGAAAATACGCGCTTTTCGTCCATGGAAGAAACCAACGATCCGAAAATGGCAGGCTTTCTGTCTACGCTCGGGGATGTCTATTGCAATGATGCGTTCTCGGCAGCGCACCGCGCACACGCCTCAACGCAAGGCGTCGCAAAGCTTCTACCGAATTGCGCAGGGCTCCTGATGGAAGCTGAGCTCAAAGCACTGGATGCTGCGCTTGGGACGCCGACCCGTCCGGTTATGGCGGTGGTTGGTGGTGCCAAAGTCAGCTCGAAAATTGATCTGCTTAAGAATCTGGTCTCGAAAGTTGATGCTCTGGCGATTGGTGGCGGTATGGCGAACACATTCCTCGCGGCGCGCGGTTACAGTGTCGGGAAATCACTCTGCGAGCATGATCTAACAGACACGGCCAAAGAGATCGAACGCAACGCCAAAGCTGCAGGCTGCGATATCCTTCTGCCAATGGATGTCGTGGTCGCAAAGGATTTCGCAGCCCATGCATCTCATCGGGTGTGCGGGCTGGATGAAGTTTCTGACGATGAGATGATCCTTGATGCCGGGCCACAAACAGTTGCGATCATGGCTGCCGCTATGGACGTCGCTAAAACGCTGGTTTGGAATGGCCCACTTGGGGCCTTCGAAATGCAGCCCTTTGATAAGGCAACGGTCCAAGCCGCTCAGGCGGCGGCTGCGCGCTGTAAAAATGGAGCCCTGATTGCGGTCGCGGGCGGAGGCGACACTGTCGCTGCGTTGAATCACGCAAAAGTCGCAACCAACTTCACACACATATCAACCGCCGGAGGTGCCTTCCTGGAATGGATGGAAGGTAAAGCCCTGCCCGGCGTAGAAGCCCTGAAACACAAGACTTTGAAAAGAGGGAAAGCCCAATGACGCATCCTGACATGGCCCGCCAAATCACCGATGGAAACGGCTTTATTGCCGCTTTGGATCAGTCCGGTGGCTCAACCCCTAAAGCGCTTGGCCTTTACGGCGTTGAACCGACAGCATGGAATTCTGAGGAAGAGATGTTCGATCTCGTCCATCAGATGCGCACGCGGATCATTACCTCACCAGCCTTCAATGGCGATAAGGTGATCGGTGCGATCCTGTTTGAGCGCACAATGGATGGCGAAATCGATGGCAAATCCACAGCGACATTTCTCTGGGAAGACTGTCAGGTTGTTCCATTCCTGAAAGTCGATAAAGGCCTCGCCGATGAAGCTGAAGGCGTCCAGGTTATGAAACCGATGCCTGATCTGGATTCATTGCTCGAAAAGGGGGTTTCAAAAGGCATTTTCGGTACAAAAATGCGCTCTGTCGTTCATTCTGCAAATAAAAGCGGGATTTCAGACGTCGTCGCTCAGCAATTTGCGATTGGTCACCAAATCTTGGGCCATGGTCTTGTGCCAATCATCGAGCCTGAAGTGAATATCAATGCAGGCGACAAAGCTGAGGCGGAAGCCATTCTGCTTGAGGAAATCACCGCTCACTTGGACAAACTACCTGAAACACAGCAGGTCATGTTGAAGCTTACCCTGCCTGAGGTCGATAATCTGTATAAACCACTGGTTGATCATCCACGAGTCATGCGCGTTGTTGCGCTTTCTGGCGGATACTCCCGTGAAGAAAGCTGTGCGCGCCTTTCCCGTCAGACAGGTATGGTCGCCAGCTTCTCTCGCGCACTGTCAGAAGGGCTGAACGCACATCAAAGCCAGGACGCTTTTGATGCGACTCTGAAATCTTCGATCGAGAATATTTGCGACGCGTCACAAGCGGGATAGTCGCAACACGTTTCATAGGTAAAGCTGATAGCGTTGATGGTATTTATATCACTGGCGCTATCTTTTTGACTCTTGTTCCCGGCTCCGTGCTGCCCATTTCAAACCGCAGAGATGGAGATGGATATGAAATGTCCTGTTGATGGCGCGACTTTAATTATGACAGAGAGAGCAGGCATTGAAATTGACTACTGCCCTGTCTGCCGAGGCGTGTGGCTAGACCGCGGTGAACTCGACAAGATTATCGAGCGTGTCGAAGTCCCAGAACCTGTTCGCGAGGAACCAACCTACGCGCATGAAGACAGTTGGTCTCGTCGCGACGAATGGGATGACAGACGCGACTATAAGGAGCGTTCAAACCGTCGACGTCCGAAACGACGTGAGAGTCTGCTCAGTGAGCTATTTGACTTATTCGATTAAAGCCGATCACTCCCAGCTCTTTGCTGCACGGCGATATTTTTCAGCAAGCGTTGGATCAGCGGCAACACCCATTCCACGGTCAAGCATATCGGCATAGGCGCGATATGCGACCGCATATTTCATCGCAACACCTTTGCGGATATTAAACTCATCAAACAATTCGAGTCGTCCTTCGCTGATACGTTTCCGCGCCCCTTGGAGTGTGGCAAGCATCTCTGGGTTCGGGATCGACGGCTTATCCCATTCATAATAGCCCATGCCATAGGACTTTCTGAAGATCGGCTCACCGAGCGGGAGCTTGCGCCAGTCCTCAAACATGAGCGCGTCATTCATGTCCTGAAAGTAAAACTCTTGGACGGCTGACAGCTGATCGATACCGGGCTCGGAAAGCATGGCGGCTTTCCCGTACCACTGTGCTGCGGTAATACCATTAAATTCCGGCGTATCAGGTTCGCTGTAAATGTAGGCGAGGTTTGTCATCGCTCGGACATCACCTTTCTCAGCGGCGAACGTGAGATATGGGATCGCAGCCTGAAGGTCCTCGTCCCATCCATCACCAAAATACAGACCTTCCCCCTTAATTGAAGCGCAAGCAGGATCAGTATCAGCGCAGGCTTCAACGATAGGCATGATCGTCAGATCCCCATTCTCAAACCGCTCTCGCAGATCTTCGTCGGCAAGGGCGAATGGTGTCAGTGCGAAACACGCGAGCATGACGATTTGTGGTTTAAAGACCGGCATATTCAAATTCCTCTCATCTCTGCTCGCCTTATATATCGCCAGTCCAAACCGAGTATCCCCCCTAAGGGTCATTGAGCGCAGTAAACAAGGTCCAAAATGTTCGCTATGTTTCTCCTTGATGCGGTGCGGCGACACGCGCGACGCTCAAGCGCTTCCCAGCCAAGATGAAACGTATCATACAGTCTACATGGCTAATGACCCAGAACGCGAACGCCCGCGCCTTTATTTGATTACGCCGCCGCAGATTAGCGATGTTCCTGCTTTTGTAACGCAGCTTGAAGCGGCCATTGCAGGTGGCGATATTGCGAGCTTGCAAGTTCGCTTGAAGGACAAAGACGA
>JBCCDF010000142.1:0-7409 GCA_039030935.1 Pseudomonadota bacterium
GTTGATGATCACCTTCTCGCCCATCTCTACACGGCCTTCAATTGTGGCTGAGCCCATATGCGGAAGCAGAATCACATTCGGAAGACCGACCAGATCAGGATTGACCTCTGGTTCGCGTTCAAACACATCCAGCCCCGCACCTGCAAGCTCATTCGCTAGAATGGCGCGCGCAAGAGCGGCCTCATCGATCACCTCACCGCGCGCTGTGTTCACGATGAAGGCGTCGGGCTTCATCAGTTTCAAGCGCCTTGAATTCAGAAGGTGAAACGTTGCAGGCGTATGCGGACAGTTGATCGACACGACGTCCATGCGCGAGAGCATCTGATCGAGACTGTCCCAGAATGTTGCCTCTAATTCTTGTTCGATGTGGCGACCAACCTGTTTGCGATTGTGATAGTGGATTTGCATGCCGAACGCCTTTGCACGACGCGCCACAGCCTGTCCGATACGACCCATCCCGACAATGCCAAGACGTTTGCCCGCTAATCTTCGCCCCATCATCCATGTGGGTGACCAGCCTTCAAACTGACCATCTGCCATCGCTTGCACGCCTTCGTGTAGCCGTCGAGGGACAGCGAGGATAAGCGCCATTGTGACATCGGCGGTATCATCGGTCAGCACGCCCGGCGTATTGGTGACAGTTATCCCGCGCTGCACCGCGCTCTGTACATCGATATTGTCTACCCCGGCACCAAACTGAGCGATAAGGCGGAGTTGTTCACCCGCCTGAGCGAGCACCCGACCATCAATTTGATCTGTCACAGTCGGGACGAGCACGTCTGCCGTTTGAACGGCCTCCGCCAGCGCATCCTGGCTCATAGGAACGTCGTCCTCATTGAGGGTCGTGTCAAAAAGCTCCTTCAAGCGGATTTCCACCGGATCAGGTAGGCGGCGGGTCACGATCACTTTCAGGCGTTTCGCAGACATAAAACCTCACAGGATTAACATTTAACGGTGCGATTAGCAGAGCAAACACGCGTCGCCAATGCGCTCCTTTACTTTGAATTCACAACCTTGCGTAATTTATACAGCGATGGGCAGGCATTTCTTTCAAGTTTTGGCGAGTGTTGCAGCAGTGTCGTTGGGGCTGACCCTTCCGACTGTGGCGCAAGAATCGCCCTCTATGACAAAGGTTAGCAAATTCTCTGGTGAGCAAGTTCCGCGTTTTGCGTCGCTTCGCTTCTCCGCCGTTCATGGACGACAGGGGCCGAGCCTCAACCATGCCATTCTCTGGCGCTATGAGGCTGAGGGTATGCCTGTTCTCGTCATCCGCGAAACCCATGGCTGGCGACGGGTGCGCGATGCTGATGGGGATGAGGTTTGGGTCCAAGCTCGTATGCTGTCGACGGACCGGACCGCCGTCACCATTCAAGAGACGCAACTGCACGCTCGACCAGATCCAGAAAGTCGTGCCCGCGCGCTGATAAAACCTGATGTCATCGTAAACCTCGATACCTGCGAACTTGGCTGGTGCAGCGTCGAGATTGGCAAACGCAAAGGCTGGCTCAAAGAGAGCAATCTCTGGGGAACACGATTTGGAAGCGACGGTGTCTGATGTGATTTTGCCACTTTAGGCTAATCGCGCCGCTGGCGGTTGCCGCAGCTTCATCATGCGTCTAGGACAAGCCCGATAAAGAAGATGGCAAGGACTCAAAAGATGAGCGGACCTCACGATTTTCACACGCCAAAAAGCGCCTACACAAAAGAAGACCTTTTGATTTCAGGGCAGGGCAAACTTTTCGGTCCTGGAAACGCTCAGTTGCCCGCCCCACCGATGCTCATGATGGATCGGATCACAGAGATCAGTCTTGATGGTGGCGAATATGGCAAAGGTCACGTTGTCGGCGAAATGGACATCGATCCTTCACTCTGGTTCTTCGAGTGTCACTTCCCGGGCGACCCTGTCATGCCGGGTTGTCTCGGTCTTGATGCGATGTGGCAGGCGATTGGTTACTGGTTGGGATGGTCTGGTTCACCCGGAAAGGGCAGGGCGCTCGGTGTCGGCGAGGTTCGATTTACCGGTGAAATTACCCCAGACAACAAACTTGTACGCTACGAAATTGACATGCGCCGTGTGCGGCGGGGACGACTGATCCTCGGTATCGCCGATGGGCGTGTCTATACCGACGGCGAGAAGATCTATACGGCCAAGGATATGCGCGTTGGCTTGGTCGATAAATCCTAGTCTTCGACCAGCTTGTGGGCTTCCTCGGATAAAACATCCGCCATCTCATCGAAGACATTGCCTAAAGGCGACGTGATCCGCCAAACGAGCTGGACCTCGCGCTGAGTATCGAGCGCGTCAATTCGGCGGACAACGACACTGTCATCATGACGGGTTTCTGAAGCCGCATACAGACTTGGAACAACCGCGATCCCGGCACCCATTGCCGCCATCTGGCGTAGCGCATCGAGACTGTTTCCCTCATACTCATCGCTGACATAGGCCCCAATCTGTGCCGCCAGATCCCGCACAGTCCGACTTAACATAAAGTCTTGACCAAGTGTCAGCAAGGTCGCGCCTTTCAGGTCAGAGCTTCGAAGGGGCTCTTGGGTTTGCGCTAGGTCGGCGTCCGGGGCGACGCATGCAAAGAGGCGCTCGGTTAGAATAGGGCGGGTGACAAGGCCTTCTTGCTCGCCCTCAACGGTCAGAATGAGATCAAAGCGGCCATCATTGATCTTTTCAAAGAGGGCAAGCCGACTTTCCTCGCGCACGCTGAGTTTTAATGCGGGAAACTGAGCATGGAGCCGCTTTGCCACCATAGGCAGTAAGTAAGGGCCGAGCGATGGCAGCACGCCAAGGCGGACCCGCCCAGCCATCTCGCCTGAATACTGCCGGGCAGCTGCTTTCAGATCATCCATATCTTTCAGCACGATCCGGGCGCGGTGCAGAACATCTTCACCGGCAGGTGTGAGAATTGATCCAGCCCGCCCCCGCTCGACAAGCTGCGTACCGAGCTGGGCCTCCATATCTGCAATCTGTGCTGATAGGCTGGGCTGGCTGACATGTACGCGCTTCGCAGCTTCGCCAAACCGTCCTGTTTCTGCGATCGCGACCAGATATTGCAACTGTCTTAGGGTCGGTTTCATAGGTCTATCCTATCGAATCGGGAATCTCTTTCGATTTGAGATATGTCTTAACTGCGCCAATTCTAGTATTGTCCCTTTGGACGCAGTAAAATGATCAGAACAGGCCGACGGACCTCTCATTCTCATTCATCCTCGGCCCGTGAGATCAAGCCGCAGGCGCCCCTCCCCCCCTTCCTAAAGGCGCCTGCGGCATCTTATTTCAGGGATTAGGAAACTATGGCGCGTATGCGGTATAAGTCACCTCGACGATGAAATCGAAGGTTCCTAGCGAGAGGTCATATCCGGTCAAGCTAGCCGCGCTAATCGCATACTCAGCGTCAAACCGAATAGACTGATCAGCAATAGAGCCCGGCGACAATGCTGTGCGCTGGTTTCCCGTAAACAGCGTTTGCGGGAAGCGGAGATTCCAGAGCGTGGTTTCGGCAGCAAATCCGGTTGTTGGCCCACCACTATGGGCCGCTTGTGCAGACCCGCCAAAGTCAACCCCACCATCGGTTCCCGACACTGTGCTGGACAGCGTCATCCGAATAATATTCAGCAGAATAAAGTCCAAAAACGTCCCGGGCGGTGTTGAGACCGCATCGATATTAAACGCGGTGTTGGACGCTACGTAAAAGCTTGAATACTGACGGCTGGCATCAATGCGCGTATCTGTGATGTTTTGCAGGCCTATCGGTGTGAACGCATCAGCTTCGGTGATACGCCCATCCCCATTCGTATCTGTGTTGATGTCACCGCTTGTCGTGTTTGTGATCACGAACGGCATGCCGCCAGCCGCATTTGCATTCTCGGTCGGCTCAAGCGTTCCGGTCACAACCGCAAGGGCGTTTCCAGCAATGAGGTCCGGCGCGCCCTGGCCTTGGCCGACGATAAAATCGGTCACCACTGGAGCTGTCCCGCTTTGATCAGAGGCCCAGACGATGATAACTCCATCAACTTTAAAAGCTGGCGTATCTGTCGTCAGCGCAATTGCTGTCGTGCTCGCAAACATCGCTGCTGCGCATGTGAGTGCTGTCGTCCGCCAAAAACTCATTCGCGTACATAACCCTTCAGGCTTTAAACGAGCGTAAAAATCTAAAGTCATTATGGGACCCAAACTGTATAAACGACTTCAGCCTCGACCTCATAAACACCCTCTGCCAGATTGGTGTGACGGGTGTGGAGGCTGTAGCCTTGCCAACTGCCTAAAACATATGTGACGTCGAAGCGCACAGACTGATCAACCAGAGTGCCTCGTGACGCGGCTGTGCGCTGATTGCCCGTAAAAACGGTCTGCGGGCTAAGCATATCGAGCAGGCTTGCAACCGAACCGATGCCACCGGTCGGCCCAGACGAATGTGGGAGTTGCGCATTCGCCCCAAAGTTGATCTCAGTGCTACCAGAGCGCGCGACTTCCATGTCCCAGTAAATCTTACCGAGCACGGAATCATTGCGCCCAACCACACGCAGAGCCTGTGCGTCGATATTAAACGCCGTATTGGAAGCGACGTAAAAACTGGACCGAGCTTCGCTATCGCGCAGACCTATATTCGTGCGATCTGTCAACGCGAAGCGATTGATCGTATCCCCAACGTCGGTGTTCCCATTGCCATTACTATCGACATCAAAATTACCGGTTGGTGTATTGTAGATGTTGAAAAGGCGGCTCGGCACATCGTCAGACGCCGACCCCTCAAAGGCCGGTGTCAGAGTGCCTGTGACGACAGAGGCAACGTTTCCGCTGATCGTATCATTTCCGGAACTGCCGGAGGGCGCGATGATGAAATCTGATACGATGGGGGCATCGCCGGCTTGATCAGCCCCCCAGACCACGACCAGGCCCGGCACTGAAAATTTCGGTGCATCAATCATTTCTGCTGAAGCCGGATAGCAGATCAGAGCGGCAGCGATGCCGAGGGTTGTCAGATGGAAGCGCCTCATTCTGTAGCGCTCCCTACAGGATAAAGCTTTTAGGCCCGTGCAAATTGAGCCATTGACTTCATCGGCTATCGAAAGTCAGAATTAACTATAGTCCGCCGCTTCAATCATGATCACGCCGTCGCGTGCAGGGCCGCTCCGCTCAATCTCAAATTCGAGCGCCTGTTCCTGGGCCTCCCCCCGACGCGCAGCGGTCTTGTCGCGGATGAGCAGCAGCTCTGTATTCGCGCTTTGCGAGAAGTCAATCTGGCGCTCAACGGGTCCATTGAATTGGGCGGCGCCGCCTTTTGAGATCAAGCGAAGTTTGACGGTTCCACCAGCGGGCGGACGAACAAACTTAATGCGTACCGCCGTGTTGGAGGCCACTGAAAATCGCTCAACGATATTTCCGCTCTGCATCTGCGGGGACGCGAAGACCGGGATCAAAACTCCGCCGCCGATCGTATCCTCAACAGGCAAAGCTGCTGTTTCAGTGAGTGTGATCTCTTCGCCTTGCCCAACCAATTGTCCATCTTGCCAGACCAGGATGACAGGGCCTTGGCTGAATTTCAGCGTATGGCTCACACTCGCACCCGCTTGCAGCGAGGCTGCAAATAAGAGGCTGAACATGGCAAACAGGCGAAACAAAAACGGCTCCTTCACAAACCCTATGCGCGGGCAGCTGAAACCGTTCCAATTCAAACGCCGTGCCAAGGTTACCAATTCCTTGACGGAGTCGGCGCTCAGCAATAGCCATCACATCAAACAAAATGAAAAACAGGAGGCTTTCATGGCTGACTATGGAGATATGCCAACCGGATCCCTGATGGCGGGCAAGCGCGGCATCATCATGGGTGTTGCGAATAAGAACTCGATTGCGTGGGGCATCGCCCAGCAACTCGCCGCTCAGGGTGCAGAAATTGCCTTTACCTATCAGGGCGAAAGCCTAGAGCGCCGGGTCCGCCCGCTGGTTGAGAGCATCGGCATGGACACGATGATCCCCGCTGACGTGACCGACGATGCCAGCATGGACGCCGCCTTCGCTGCCATTAAAGACAAATGGGGCAAGATCGATTTCCTCGTCCACTCAATCGCTTTCGCAGGCAAAGAGGAGCTGCAAGGCTCTATGGTCGCAAATACGTCCCGCGAGGGCTTTCGCCGTGCCATGGACATTTCCGTCTACAGCTTCATCGATGCCTCTCGCCGGGCCAGTGAGCTTATGCCGCCAAAAGAAGAAGGCGGCGGCGCGATCATCTGCATGACCTATCTTGGCGCAGAGCGCACGGTGCCTAGCTATAACGTTATGGGCGTCGCCAAAGCCGCGCTGGAAGCCTCCACCCGTTATGCCGCCCGCGATCTCGGCACCCAAGGCATCCGCGTCAACGCGATCAGCGCAGGTGCGATGCGTACGCTCTCACTGGCGGGCATCCGTGGCGGAAAATCCCTGATGGGCACAGGCAAAGACTGGTCACTCCTGAAAGAAGACACAAGAATGGAAGGCGTCGCAGGCTGCGCCCTTTATCTCCTCTCCCCGCTCGGCCACTCCATCGCCGGCGAAGTCCTCCACGTCGATGCAGGCTTCCACGCCGTCGGCGTCCCGGATTTGCCGGAGGAGTAGGGTCTAAAAATTCACTCGATTGCTGACGGCCCCATCCACAATCAAATTCACACCCGTCGTATAGCTCGATACGGGACTGGCCAAAAACACTGCGGCGTCGGCGACTTCTTGCGGCGTGGCGCAGCGGCCTGTGGGATTGCGGGAGTTGGCCTGCTCAAAGAATTCCGGCGCGTTTTGTTTGACCGTATCCCAGATGCCGCCCTCAAAGAACACCATGCCCGGAGACACCACATTCACGCGCAATCCAGCGCCTGCATTCTCCCGTGCCAAGCCCTTCGCCATGTGGATGAGTGCCGCTTTGATCGGACCATAGCTGCTGGCATTATCGGCTTGCGCGGCTGAGATTGATGCAATGATGACAAAGGCGGCATCGCCGCCTGTCTTGGCGGCGTCCAGCAGATGCGATTTCGCCGCTTCAAATGAATTGACCGCCCCAAGCACGTCGAGCTCAAAGTTCTGCTTCCAGGCGCTTGCATCCATGCCTTGAGCCATCGCGCCTGCATTCGAGACGAGGATATCAATGCTTCCCATCTCTTCACCAACGGATTTGACCCACGCCTTTAGGCCGTCGGCATCTGTGATATCAACGGCCGCCCCCGTCGCTTTCACGCCCATCGCGGATAATTCACCGACAGCGTCTGCGACTTGTTCTGCGTTTCGTGCGCAGATCGCAACATTCGCGCCTTCACTTGCAAATGTCTCAGCAATTGAGCGCCCAATCCCGCGCGTCCCGCCCAAGATGATTGCTGTTTTCCCTTTGAGGTGAAGGTCCATAGCCTGTTCCTTTTTATCTGGTGTTGGCCTA
>JBCCDF010000143.1:0-7399 GCA_039030935.1 Pseudomonadota bacterium
AGGTGCAAATCGTCCTTCGCGATGATCTTATCAGCATAGCGCTGCGCCCACTGGGCCGCATGAGGGAAGAGGGAGGACCTGATCTCCATGCACTCAGTGTAACATGGGGTGAGATCGGTAGGATTGATTGAGGTTTGGGCGGAGGATTTGCCTATCGCGCCCCCTTCTCCCGGACGCGGGAGAAGGGCCGGGGATGAGGGCGCAAGCATCGCCAAGCGCGTCAAAATTGCTTATTCGCGATAATATGGCCCGAAAGACCATAAACCGCGCGAGGCTTTTGCGGCAGAAGGCGAATTATCCTGAGCGCAAGGCATGGGAGTTTCTGCGGACTCTCCGAGCCGAAGGCGTCGCTGTTCGACGGCAAGTTCCGATTGATGGGCTGACGGTTGATTTTGCAGTGCGGTCAAAACGGCTGGTGATTGAGATTGATGGCGGAATTCATGATTTGGAAGCTGTCCAGATTGCTGATGCGGAACGCGATCAGCGTCTAGAGGCTGCAGGATGGCGCGTCTTACGCATTCCCGCTGAAACAGCGCTCGGTTTTGAGCATCTCATGGCGATTGTGCGACCTGCTGTTGGGTTGGAGGAGTGAAACAATTTCAGCGCCCTCACCCCCGACCCCTCTCCCGCGTCCGGGAGAGGGGGGCGCTCCATGGTCAGCTTAGACGCTGCCGTGGAGAGCGTGAGGGAGACAGGCGCTTTACCCGCGGGTTCTGGTACCTTTCTCAACGCTTAACAGCTTCGATCAAACCCAAATGGAAGCGTTAGCTCAATCTTGAGCATACATGTTTAAGTTGAAAAAATGCCTGATGTGTTTGCCAAGAATAACTCACTGAAGAGTGTCGATGATCGCGCACAGAGGATCGCTTTCTGGATTTCTCTGGTCGGTCTGATCGTTAATACAGTGTTGTTTTTCTTATATATTTGGAATGATGACTTGAGCACCCTATTGATCGCCAACTACCTGTATTACACTGCTGTGATCGTCGCGATCGCACTCAGTAGCTATCACAATGTCCACTTCAAGCGGACAGTCTCATTCGGCATAACAGCGATCTATCTGCATATGTGGGGCACGGCCTTTTACGATGCAGTCGTCGGCAACGGGTCAGTGCTCAGCTTTCCGACACTGCTGTTTGTTCCGATTTGTCTCGTCCTTGTCTCGGGGTATCGCTTCCTACTCGGCAATTCGATCCTGCAAGGCGTCGCGGTTTATATTTATGCGAAGTACTTCCTCGCGGGGGTATATAATCTGGATGTTACGAGCGCCGATACGACCAGCATTGCGATCCTCTTAGCGCTGTTGTCGTCTTTGTCTCTCGGCGTTTTGGCCATCGTCTCCTATGCGCGCGCCAAGACAGACAATCGTTTATTACGTCTTGTGCGGGAGACAGAGCGACTGGCGGCGGAAGACCCGCTTACCGGACTGAAAAACCGCCGTGCCTTCATGAGTTATCTTGAGACATGCTGGGAGAAGCAGACCTGTTTTGCGGTCGCTTTTATTGATCTGGATCGCTTCAAGCCGCTCAACGATGTCTATGGCCATGCCATTGGCGACACGGTTCTAAGGGTCATTGGAGACCGCTTGAAAGATGTGGCGAGCGCGCAAAAAGCCGCGCGATTTGGCGGCGACGAGTTCGCTGTTGTGATTGATGACCCGGCCCAACTTAATCGATTGGAAGATGTGATCGCCGGACTTCACGAGGCGATCACAGCCGAAATTGATGTTGAGGTGGCACGCGTTTCGGTCGGTGCGTCGTTTGGATATGCGCTTGCTTATGAGGACGCCTCTAGCCTGAGCGAACTCTTGCACGCCGCCGACACTGCGATGATGCGCTGCAAGGGCGCGAAGATGAACATCGCGAAATTCGACAGAGCCCTCGACGATGCCACCCTTGGCTCTGACGCCATGGAAGAATTGTTCCGCCAAGCCTTGAAACAGGGCGATATCAAAGCGGCTCTGCAACCGATCGTGTCCGGTCAAGACGAAGCGGTTGCGGGGTATGAATTGCTGGCGCGCTGGGAGAATAGTGGCCTGCCACGTGCGCCGAGCCCGGCTGAATTTATCATCCTGGCCGAAAAGCTGGCGCTGCTGAATGAACTTTTATGGAAGACGCTTGAGCAGGCCCTACCCTATTGCCGGGCCACGACTGGATTTCTGGCGATCAATGTCTCACCATCGCAGCTGTCTTCAGATCGGTTTGTCGATGATTTGAGTGAGATTTTGCATCGGTTTGGCTTCCCCGGCTCTCGATTGGACATTGAGGTGACAGAGCATGTGGCGTTCCGGAATCTGGAAGACAATGTGCGCACGCTGTGTGACTTGCAAGCGCTTGGCTGTCGCATTGTTCTGGATGATTTTGGGGCCGGATATTCCTCGCTATCGCTGCTGGATAAGCTGCCTTTGAACAAGGTGAAGCTGGATAAAAGTCTGCAGGACGAAACAGGTGGGCATGAAGTCCTCAATGCAACGATCCGACTGGTACAGGATTTGGGACTTGGCTGCTGCGTTGAAGGGATCGAGACGCAGGAGGCGGCTAACTATGTCACGCAACGTGGGTGTGATTTTATGCAAGGCTACCATTTCGGACGGCCGGACATCATCCAGTCCGGCGATACGATCCGTCTGGCGAGTTAGTGAGGCTGTAAAGGCTTGCGGGCGCTGACGATGTAGTAGCCGTATTGGCCGCGATGCAGCCCCATCAGGACGCCATAGACAGGGGCGATGAAATGGCCCTGCTGAATGCGGGTGTCGGAGGTCTTTCTGAAGATCGATTTGAAGAAGTATTTGATCGACACCCATGGCACATAAGCGACGCTGAGCGCGACACGCCATGAGGCTTCTTCGATCTGGATATCCTCAAAGCCGATCTCTTCCATCGCCTGTGTAAAGGCATCGATCCCGGCAAAGTCCTGCAACGCCCAGCCGTCGCAGACTTTGCGATAGAGGTAGGTGAAGAGCTTTGTGTGGCGCGATCCTTTGGTGAAGCCGTCGGCGACCGCTAGACGTGCGCCGGGTTTCAAGGTTCGGAAGGCCTCTTTCAGGAAGGCGCGCTTGTCTTTGCCCTCATCATAGCACGCGCTCTCAATCGCATAGGCCCCGTCGAGGCTGTTATCGGGGAGGCCGGTTTCACAATAATCAGCGAGGCGGAAACCGAGGCGGGTCTGATACTCAGCGGCCTTAGAGAGCTGTTGGCCAAGTTCAACTTGCCACGGGACAATGGTCGCCGCGATGATATTGGCCTTTGGCAGGGTGCGGATGGCGTAACGCGCACTTGTCCCGACACCGCAGCCGAGATCGGCAAGCGTTGTCGATTGGTCAGGATCGAGGGCGAGGCGGTAGAGGACTTGCTGGTTCATTTCGTCCAGCATCTGCTCACGATTGAACGGGTTCAGGCCCCAGCGATAATAGCCGAAATGCATGTTGAAGTGGGGGCTCCAAGGTTCGTAATCCATGCCCGCTTCGGAATAGTAGTCGATGATGCCCTGATAGTAGGTCGCGCGATCACTCAAGGGTCGCGGCGAGGCTGCGGTCTGGCTGCGCGCAAGAGGGTGGGCCATGGCGTGCCTTTCTTGAAGACTTCAGCTGGCCACGGCCAAGCAGAGACGCAATGCGCGCTTTTGATGCTGCGGCGATGTGTCAGCAACCAATCCTAAGTTGATGATGCGCCTATGATGGCTTTCTTGATGTTTCCCACTTGATGTTTCCCAAGGCAATCATCTCGCCATAGACCAGAAACCCATTTGCAAAATCTGAATAGAGGAAAGCCCCGCAGTTTCCTGCAGGGCTTTGATGTTCGGGCAGCGCCTTCGCGTTCAGGGGGAAACGGCAAGACCCGAACACATCTCTATTTAACGCGGATAGACGCTCCGCTTGATTTGTCAGTATCGACGTCTTCCGGTGACCCGAAAATGGTCACACTTGCACCACTGGAGGCATCTGCGGCAGCAACTTCAGAGGCATAAATCATGACGCTCGAACCGCTGGACGCATCAACAACGCCGTCCTCGCACTCCATTTTGGCCGCGCTAATGCTTGTTCCGGATGAGGCGTCGACATCAATCGATGAACACGTCCCTGTGATGGCAATGCTTGAGCCGCTAGAGCCGTCAACAGAGAGGTCTTGTGCGACCATGTCTCCTTCGAAGCGAGAGCCAGACGAAAGGTCGATCTCTTCAAGAGCAGTGGAGGTTGCATACACTGTCATTTGAGGTCCGCGCCCATTATTCCAGCTATTCTTGTCAGCCCGTGAAACTTTCAAAGTTCCATTTTCGACTTCGATTTTCACATCGTCCCAATCGCCGCGGGTAATAACCGCTTCAGCCGTCGCTTGCGGGGCTTGAGAATACACCACCTTGAACCCGCCGGAGACCTCGACTTTGTCAAAATTGCCGACTGGGAACTCGCGGTTTTCGGGCTCACGATCCTTATATTGGATCCACGTTTTATTCTCGTGCTTTTCGGCCATCTTTTCGGCCCACGCTTCAATGCGGGGTTCATTGTCTTCCGCCCAAGCTTCCATTTTCGCCCCGAAGTCTTCACCCCAGGCTTCCATTTCTTCGCCCCAGGCCTCCATCGCGACTTCGAATTGTTCGCCGTCAGCTTCGAAAGCTTCGCCCCAGGCCTCCATCTCTTCGCCCCACGCTTCCATAGCGGTTTCAAAGGCTTCCCAATCGCCGTCAGCAATCATTTGATCGGTGTCGATCTTCAGATTGAACTGTCCATTACCGCCGGAGAAATCCAGGCCGCCAATGTCTGGGAAAGCTGGCATTGGGGGCATGGCCGGCATCGGCGGCAGATCATCCAGAGCCATCGTAAAGGTCTCACCATCTATCGTGATTGAGAGCTGGCTTTCATCACTATAGACGGATTTTTCACTCTCATTGCCACCATTGAGTTCCTGCGCACTGGAGACAGCAGAAGCCGTGACAAATAGAGCGCCGGCCCCGATCGCGCTTGCGATTGCAGTCCCGGTGAGGCGGCTACGAAGTGTAGGAGTAGGCTTGGTCATCAGTTTGATTCTTTCTTTTATAGGATGAGCAAGGGTCAGACTGGCCGTTGCAAAACGGCGGTCTGAGGGTCGAGCAAGGCGCGCAGCCTTGATCAGTGTCCGGCCATACTCAGCCTTGGACACAGATTTCTGTTTCAGGACATCAGCATCGCAAGCGGCTTCCTGATCGGTTCTGAACGCATGAAGCGCGACATGGGCGAGTGGATTGAACCACTGAGTTGCTGTCATGAAACGCGCCATTTGATACGCCCACAGGTCTTTGCGCTTCAGGTGCATCAGTTCATGGATAAGGGCGTCGCGACGCTCCGATGGTGTATAGTCCTCCTTGAACCAGAGTGGCAGGAGCACGACGGGCCGCGCCAAGCCGGTGACGAGTGGGCCGCTGCTTAGCAGGCTCATGCGAACCTCTGGCGCGCGGCGCAGGCCGATCTCAGAGGCGATAAGCTTAGCATTTGCGGTGACGTCAGCGGGCGCAGGCTCTGAGTCTGTGCGAACAAGGCGCATGAAGACGTCCTGTCGGCGCAAACCGCGCCCCAACCAGACGAGCGCGCCTAGGCCCCAGACCAGAACGGCAAGACCGATCCAGTTCGCAGAGAGAAAGGCGATGGATGTGTCATAGGCCGCCATCAACCATGATGGCGCACTTTCAGACGTCTGACCCACCGCTGGGATGAAATCGACAGGGACAGGCGCGATCTCTTCGATGGCGCGTGCGCTTTCTAGAGGAGCGGTTTCTAGAGGCACGACCTCAATCGTAGCATTCTCAACAGGGCCAGCCTGCCAAACCGGGGCCGCTTCTGCAGTTGCCGATTGAACCGGCTGGGCGAGCGGCCTTGTTTGACCCAGGCCGAGCCAACCACTGAGCGACCAGTTTTGAGGCAGGGGTGGCATGAAGAACCGCGCTAACGGCACCAGCCAAAGCGTATAGACGGCTTTCGCGCCAAACCTTTCCGCAAAGGGACGGCGGATCAGAAGGACGAGAAGGCAGAGAAGCGCAACGGCAAGCGTTGTATTCCCAGCTTCCTGAATGATCGGGTGGAGGTCTGACCAGTTCATGATTTCAACTCCCTCAACAAGTCCTCTAGCTCTTCAATGTCTTCATCTGTCAGCCCACGCGCATCTGCGAGATGGGCTACAAGTGGCGCAGCGCGGCCGCCAAACAGGCGATCGACAAACTGACCGGCAGCAGATTTCTGATAGTCACGCTGATTGATTAGCGGGTGATAGAGATAGCGCCGTCCATCCTGCTTGGTTTCGAGCGCGCCCTTTTCAACGAGGCGGGCCAACAGCGTCTTGATCGTGCGGATATTCCAATCCTTACGATCTTCCAAGGCATCGGCGATTTCACTCGCTCCGATGCCGGGCTGTTTCCAGATCACTTTCATGATCTCTAATTCCGAGGGGGATACAGATAGCGCCATGGGACACCTCTATTGACTACAAATGTGGTCATACTGATGACTACAGATGTGGTCAATAGGAAAATTGTGACTTTTTTGAGATGCTTTCTTTGCGACTGGCAAGACCGCAGTGTGGCCTAGGTCTTATCGCTCTTTTTCTCTCGGACCATTTCGACTTTGAGCGTCGAGCCAGGGGTTATCAGAACATCTTCATGGCGCAGCGGGATATCGATGCCCGCCTCTCTAAACTTGTCCCAGACGTTTAACAGAACGGCGGAGGAGACATTAGAGACACCATTCTGCGGGTCATTGATCCAGAAGCGGACTTCAAGCTCGATGGCTTCGTCGCCAAACTCCATGACGAGACAGGCTGGCTTTGGCTTGGCCAGCACGCGGGGGGTCTCTGCGGCTCCGGCGATGACGAGGTCGACGGCTTGGCGAAGGTCACTCTCATACTCAACGCGCAGGCGGCGTTTCACACGGACTTCTTTATTGGAGTAGGACCAGTTTACCACGGCATCAGTGATCAGCATCTCATTCGGGATGAGGTGTTCTTTCCCATCGCGCGTGATCACGGAGGCATAACGAAGGCCGAGGGATTTGACGACGCCGTAGGTCTCGTCAACTTCAATCACGTCTTCAGGCTTGATCGAACGATCCGAGAGTAAGATCACACCTGAGATGAAATTGGCTACGATTTGCTGCATCCCGAAGCCGAGGCCGACGCCGATCGCACCACCGAGGACAGCGAGCCCTGACATCGGGATTTGCAGGCCTGCCATGGTGAGCAGGACGGCGGCGAAGAACAGGCCGATCTGAAGCGCATTGCTGAGCAGGATCCGGAGGGAGGGCTCAACGCTGGGCAGGTCATCGACGCGGGTCTTGAGCTTTTTAGAAAGCCAGTGCGCGCCGTAGAGGAACAGACCTGCTGTCACGACGGCCTGAATAATGAAGAGCGGACTGATGGCGCGACCGCCAAAATCCGGG
>JBCCDF010000144.1:0-7340 GCA_039030935.1 Pseudomonadota bacterium
GGCTTGGTCTCAGTATCGTCAGCGAGATCGTGAAAGCGCACAATGGCAGAATACAGCTACATAGTGTGCCGGGAGACACACGCTTTTCTTTGTACTTGCCGATTCAATCACAGGCTCAGAAATGACGCAAAAAACAATTCTTCTTGCGGAAGATGACGCAAATATACGCCTCGTCGTCAATCAAACACTTATCGGCGACGGCTATACAGTGAGAGCGACCAGCTCTCCAGAAGCGCTTGAGCGCTGGGTGCGCAATGGCGAAGGCGATTTGATTGTGACGGACGTCTATCTAACCGACACGCCGATATTTGATTTACTCCCATCTTTCAGACTGGTTCGACCTGAGTTGCCTGTGATCGTGATGAGTGGCCAGAACACGGTTCTAACAGCGGCTTCTGCGGCTGAGCACGGCGCGTTCGATTACTTGCCGAAGCCTTTTGATCTGGATCATTTATCTGACACTGTCGCGAGGGCGCTGAAAACTGAGCCAGCAGTACCGACAGGATTGAAGGTCGCGCATACAGAACAGGCAGATCAAACGCTCCCCCTCATCGGGCGATCCGAACCTATGCAGAGCGTCTATCGGATCATCAGCCGCGTTATGAACACCGATCTGACTATTCTGATTGAAGGCGAATCTGGCACAGGAAAAGAAGTTACAGCCAGAGCAATCCATGACCTGAGCAGTGATTGGGTCGGCTCTTTTCATTCCATCGATCTTGCCACGATGGGCAGCGACGAGATCAGTAGAGTTTTGTTTGGCGACGGCACAAAAAGCGGGCTCGCACACGAACATGACAGTACGCTTTATTTGGATGAAATCGGCGATCTCCCACCAGAGGCGCAGACTCAGCTTGTGAAGCTTCTTAAAGAGGACAGGGGTGCCAGGATTATCGCGTCCACACGCAAACCTCTGTCGACCTTGGTCGAAGCGGGCGATTTCCGCGAGGATTTATATTATAAAATCAATGTCGTGCGCATTGACATTCCACCACTAAGGTATCGCAAAGAAGACATATCCGAGCTGATAAACGCTTTTTTGCTTCGCGCTGAGAAAAGAGGACTGGCTCGTAAACAACTAGAAAGCGGGGCAATGGATTTGCTTCTGGCCTATAACTGGCCAGGGAACGTCCGCGAGCTCGAGAATCTTGTGTTCAGGCTTGCCGCACTGACAACGGATAGCGTTATCGCGAAAAGAGATGTCGAGCGTGAGCTGCGCGCTGAAAGTGTGAAAGACCTCGTTGAAAGGCTCACATTCGAGCAAGAGGTTGAAGCGCTTCTAAATCGTCATGCTATGGCTGACCTGCTCCAGAATGCGGACGAAGGCGAACGCATTCATCAGAAGGTGATTGAGCAGGTCGAAAGGCCCCTTATTAAGCTGGCGCTCACCATCACAGCAGGCAATAAACTTAAAACAGCTGCGCTACTCGGCCTGAACAGAAATACGCTTCGTGCGCGTATGCGAAGCCTTGGACTAGCAGACAATTAGTTGACGCAACGTCCAACTGTTGCTTTAACATCACAATGTTGTTTTTGAGTTACAGCGTGCGGCAGATTTGACAGATGTAAGAGCCACCCAACTTCGCCGAAAGTCCAATGTGGCATTTCAGAGCCTCTTTGTTCTCGCGGCGATTATATGCTCGGCGATTACTCTGTTCGTTTTGTCACGCACGAACCCAACTGACAGTGTCCCGACAATTGTGACGACCCTGCTGATTGGAAACTCATTCATACTGGCCATCATGCTCTTTGCTGTTGGTGCTGAGTACCTCAAAGTTCGAAATACGAGCAGCAAGAGGGGAGGGCGCCTCACTCGCAGGTTTATGTTTCTTTTCGCCGCTTCAGCGATCATACCCGCCATCGTCGTAAGCTTGTTCCTCTGGGCCAGTATCAGCCGTGGCATCGACACTTGGTTTGGTGACCGAGTTCTAAACCTCGTTGAAGAAACAGCGGCAGTTGCCCGCGAAAGTTTGATTGAGTTTGAGGAGACCTTCGAGAATGACACTCTGAATGTCGCAACTGACGTCAATAATGCTGCGAGCGGGCTGATAGAAGATAAGGTAAGATTCGAAGAATATCTCGGTATTCAAGGCTATGTCCGAAACATGACCGGTGCATTCATTGTGAATGATACAGGTGGGGTTGTCGCATCCGGGACCAATTTGGGGCCTAGCTCTGCGTTTCCTAATCCCGGTATACGAGCGCTGGTTGACGCAACCGAAGGCGATATTGTTGTCACAACCTATGAACAACAAGGCATTGTGACCTCTCTGAAGAAGCTAAGCGATGTCGACGGCGGTTTTCTCTACTTGGTCAAACCATTTGACTCCCAAATCCTACAAAGACTCGAAACGGCACAACTCAATCTGACCGAGTATCGGCTGGCGAAAGACCGTAGTTCAAAAACAAAAATGTTTTTCGTTTTGGCTTATCTCCAAATCGTTGTGCTGGTTCTTATTCTCGCAATCCGTCTTGCCCAAACGGCTGCTATGCGGGTCTCCGAACCGATTACAGAACTGGCATTCGCTGCACGTAACGTCACCTCAGGCAAAGATGGTGTGCGGGTTGAAACCGCCTCGACCGGTGATGAAGTCGAGGACCTATCCAAATCCTTCAATTTGATGACAGCGACGCTAGACGAGCGACGCCAAGACTTGGTGCGCTCCAGAGAAGAATCTGATCAAAGACGCGTCTTTGTAGAATCGCTGCTCTCAGAAATGAACTCTGGCGTGATCCGTCTTGATGCAGATGGCAAGATAACACTTGCCAATCGTTCCGCGGAAACCTTGGTTGGAAAGGCATTGGAACAACAAAGCGATCTAACGGACATCGTTCCTGAGTTTCTTCCCTTATTCTCCAGTCCGCTGAATATGAGTGACGCTTCTGACGTGTCGCTTAATTTGAAGGTCGGGGAGGATACCAAGCATATCCGCGTTAAAACTGGCCCCGACGGTGCCGGAGGCATCATTATTACATTGGATGACACGACCCGCCTGATTTCAGCGCAGCGCCAATTGGCATGGCGCGATGTCGCTCGCCGCGTGGCTCATGAAATACGGAACCCACTGACCCCCATTCAATTATCTGCTGAACGGTTAAGACGCCGGTTCGGAGATAAGGTGGACGACAAGAACGGTGTTTTTGATCGCTGCGTCAAAACAATCTTGAGACAGGTTGATGATATCGGTCGAATGGTGGGTGAGTTTTCTGATTTCGCCAGAATGCCAAAGCCAGTTCCTGAACTGTGTGATTTACGTCAAATCATTCAAGACGTTATGTTTGCACAGCAGGTTGTGAATCCGGATATTCAGTTTCGCCTTGATGCGGGTGAAGCGCAATTCAAGATTTTAGGCGATGAGAGACTGTTAGCCCAAGCATTTGGAAATTTGATCAAGAATTCTGCGGAAGCGTTGAACAGCAGATCTGCAGATGTCGAGACACCTCCAAGAATTAAAATCTCGGTCGATCAAACATCCGATGATCTCTTTGTCATCACATTCGCCGATAATGGACCGGGCTTCCCACAAGACCTTCGCGAAGTACTGCTTGAGCCATATGTGACAAATAAAGAGGGCGGCACAGGTCTTGGTCTAGCGATCGTCAATCGTATCATAATGGACCATGGCGGAACGCTGCAACTCCTAAGCGCCGGCATCGAACAGGACGGTGCAGGCGTGCGCGTATCGCTACCGGCTTGGCAAGACCAAGCAGAGCCCATTCAAGAGCCAATAGATGAGACCCAAAAGGAAACCGTACAATGAGTGCAGATATTCTGATTGTGGATGATGAGCAGGATATTCGCGAATTAATCGCGGGCGTTCTAGATGATGAAGGCTATCAGGTCAGGCTCGCATCAACTTCTACTGAAGCGCTGTCTGAAATGCGATCCCGGACGCCGTCTCTGGTTGTTCTAGATGTATGGCTGCAGGGCAGTGACATGGATGGTCTAACCGTGCTCAAGCATATGAAGTCCATAGACCCGGATATGCCGGTCATTGTGATTAGCGGTCACGGCAATATTGAGACAGCTGTCGCCGCTATACGGCGAGGCGCCTACGACTTCATCGAGAAGCCCTTCAAATCTGCGAAGCTTTTGCACCTGACAGAGAGAGCCCTCGAAGCAGCTCATCTAAAGCGGGAAAATAAGGCGTTACGAAGCGCAAGTGGTGGGACAGAGGAGTGGGTCGGATCAAGCCAAGCAGCTGCGGCTTTACACACGTCGATTGAGAAAGTTGCGCCCACGAACTCTCGTGTCTTGATCACAGGTGAAGCAGGCTCCGGCAAAGAGCTTTGTGCCTACCTCATCCACAAATTATCTAACCGAGCTGACAATCCATTCGTTGTTGTAAATGCCGCAAATATTGTTGCAGAACATATGGAACGCGAACTTTTTGGTGAAGAGAACTCAGACGGGCTTCCTACAAAAGTTGGGGTCTTCGAAAAAGCCCATGGCGGAACACTACTCCTCGACGAAGTCGGCGAAATGCCACTCGCCACGCAAAGCAAAATTTTACGTCTTCTCACCGAACAGAGGTTCCAACGCGTCAATGGAAAAGTCGACGTCAGTGTTGATGTTCGGGTTATGTCAACGAGCACCAAAGACCTTACCCTTGCAATCGAAGCCGATACCTTCCGCAAGGATCTGTACTACCGATTGAACGTCGTCCCGATCCACGTCCCAAGCTTACAGGAAAGACGTGATGACATTCCAGAGCTGGTCAGTTTCTTTTCAAATCGCATCGCTGATAATTCTGGACTAACGCCGCGGCACTTCTCTCCAGAAGCTTTAGCAGTTCTCCAGTCGATGACATGGCCTGGAAATGTACGCCAACTTCGTAATCTTGTTGAACGCGTTTTGATCCTGTCGCGGGGTACAGAAGGAAATAGTGTTACGATCAAAGATCTACCGATCGACAATGAGAGCCGGAATAAGAATATGAATGGTGGAATGCCAACAGAGCTTGTCGGGCTTTCACTGCGCGATGCGCGAGAGCATTTTGAGCGAGAATACCTAACGCTGCAGATCACACGTTTTGATGGGAACATTTCGCGCACAGCCGAATTCATAGGTATGGAACGGTCAGCTTTACATAGAAAATTAAAAGCTTTGGGTGTAAACGCATCTGAGAGGCGGGCTGAGAGTAGCTAATGCGCGTAATTATATGCGGGGCAGGGCGTGTTGGCCAAGGCATTGCCAGACAACTTGCTCGTGAATTCCATGATATCACCATGGTCGATGAGGCGACGGAGCTCATTGAGCGCGTTCAGATCGATCTTGATGTCCAAGGCGTCATCGGGAATGCCGCTTATCCTGAAACGCTTAAGGCTGCAGGCGCGGATACCGCAGAGATGCTGATTGCTGTCACGCATCTTGATGAGATCAATATGGTGATCTGCCAAGTCGCGGACACACTGTTTAAAGTCCCCACGAAAATTGCTCGTGTACGGGCAAAAGCCTATCTGGAGCGTGCAAATTCGGACTTATTCTCTCGAGAAGGCTTTCCGATTGATCTCTTGATCTCACCAGAATTAGAAGTCGCCGACGCCATTCTCCAACGCATCAAGAGCCCTGGGGCCTTATCAAGCATCACCTTTGAAAAGGGTGAGCTCCAGATTTTGGGCATGCGTGTTGACAATCAGAGCCCTCTTCTGAACGTCGAATTGAACCGTATTGCGGATCTTTACCCAGAGTTGCAGGCGCGCATCGTCGGAATAAAGCGCGACACTCGCGTTTTCGCCCCAAATGGCGATGACAAGCTTGAGGTTAATGACGCCGCATATGTCGCCGTGAGTAAGCGAGATCGGCAGAAGCTTTATAGGCTGTTTAATAAAAGCCAGGACGAGTCGCGGCGTATCATCATTGTCGGTGGGGGCAATATTGGTGTCAGCGTTGCAAGTCAGATTGAAAAGCAGGGAGGCGCCAGAGTCAGACTGATTGAAGCCTCTTCAGAACGCGCGGAAAAGGCAGTGTCGTCTCTTAAACAAACCGTCGTCATAAATGGTGACGGTCTTTCTCGTGATATTCTCGATGAAGCAGGGATCGCAGGGGCTGACATCTTAATCGCAGTCACGAACGACGACAAAACAAACATGCTAATCGGAAAGCTAGCGAAACGCCTTGGTGCGAAGCGCGCGCATGTCCTTGTGAACTCGAGTGAGCTTGTGACGCTGGCCGGCGAGCTGAATATTGATGCTGTCCTTGATCCACGCTCGCTCAGCGTATCGCGTATTCTAACAAAGTTACGACGCGGGCGTATTGTTTCCGTGCAATCTCTAGAAGACGGAGAGGCAGAAATTGTTGAGGGGATTACATTGGACACCTCGTCGCTGATCAATCAACCAATCAGCTACGATGCGTTACCGGACGGCGTAAACGCGGCGGCTCTCGTACGCGATGACACTTTATTCTTCCCGAGTCCTGACTTGACTGTTCAGCCCAAAGACCGACTGTTCATTTTCCATGAAGCGAGCCAGACACGTTTGGTCGAACAATACTTCAGGACCTCTACAAATTTCTTCTAGATTGAGTAGATAGGCCGGTGAATTATGCGTCTGTCTTCCGTGTCACCGCTCTTGGTGGGCTGGTCCTAGCGGTACTTTATCTAGTCACCGGGCTGATCGCCCTGATGGCTCGTGAGTCTGCACTGGTCCTTATCTTTATCGTTCCATCTGCGGTCATTACAGTAATCTCGGGCATCACACTGCTCTCAATTGACAAGCCAGAGCGTCCATCGCGCCCTATTGATGGCTTAGCGGTCGCTCTTCTCTTCTGGCTGCTAGCACCAATTGCCTTATCTGTTCCATTTCTACCAGTCGTTGACCAGAACGGGCCTGTCCTGCTCTTGGGTATCTATGAAGCGGTGTCGAACCTTACAACGACGGGACACTCTTTGGTTGCCCCTTCAGTTGTCCTTCCTGCGAGTTTAATCGTCTGGCGGGCAACTCTGCATCTTCTGGGCGCAATTGCCTTCATTACGATGGCTATGACAGTTTTCGCTGCGCTCAACCTAGGCGGACCGGGTATTCACAGAACGCGCTTCTTCACGATACCCAGAGAGCATTTCTTCGACGCCGTGACGCGAAGCTTGCGGCTGGTCGTCATATTCACCTTAGCGACGACAGCTCTGATCTGTTTTCTGCTGTTAGTCGGAGGTATTGCGCCACGCGATGCGCTCGCACTTTCAACCAGCGTCATTACTACAGGACTGGTTGATCCTGATCTCGCCGTTCAACCGGTTCCAGGGTTATCAGAGATTTTGGTCGCAATCATCGTCATCGGGCTTTGCTTGGGAACGCTGGGCGTCATTTTCGCGGATTCTCTAAGCCGGTTTGAATTAAGA
>JBCCDF010000145.1:0-7312 GCA_039030935.1 Pseudomonadota bacterium
TCAATCGCGTGAAGACTGACGCGCCAATCGCGCTCGTCTTCCAGCGTGGTTTGGATGTTGTCCATCAGGGCCTGACCTGATCCATCGCGCAGGAAGACGCTGACGAGTTTTCGATCTTTTTGTTCGAGTGGTACGACATAATAATCCACAGGTTCAGCAGCTTTAACGGCGCGAATGACCGTATCAAGCGACTCAGTGTCTCGCATATGAATGTCGAGGCGGCGCATTAGCTACCCGTCTCTGTTTTGCGGCTCATGCGCGCAAGTAAGCTTGACGTGTCCCAGCGATGACCGCCCATTGCTTGGATATCAGCATAGTACTGATCGACCATGGCGGTTAGAGGGAGGCTCGCGCCATTCTCGCGTGCGGTATCAAGTGCGATGCGTAGGTCCTTTCGCATCCAATCGACCGCAAAACCGTGCTCGTAGTGGCCGTTTCGCATTGTATCCCATCGGTTATCCATCTGCCAGCTTTGAGCCGCTCCACCGCTTATAGCTTCAATGACACGGGCGATGTCGAGGTTCGCCTCTTCAGCAAAGTGAAGACCTTCTGCGAGCCCTTGAACGATGCCAGCGATGCAAATTTGATTGACCGATTTAGCGAGCTGCCCGCAGCCGCTAGGCCCGATGAGCGTCATCTGTTTGCCATAGGCTTTCATAATAGGTGTGGCTTGCTTGAACGCTTTATCTTCACCTCCACACATAATCGTCAGTTGACCACTTTCAGCGCCAGCTTGTCCACCGGAGATCGGAGCATCAAGGAAGAGTGCGCCTTTGTTAGCTGCCCGTGTTGCCAATGTGCGGGCAAGCCCAGCACTCGCGGTTGTATGATCTATAATGACCATGCCACCGCCAATACTTGGCTCCATCGCATCGTAAACATCAATAACGTCCGGATCGTCACCGAGGCACAAAAAGACATATTCCGCACCAAAAACCGTATCCGCAGGGGTTTGAGCAGACTCCCCGGAATACTCTGTGACCCAATGCTTTGCTTTTGACGGCGTTCGGTTCCAGACGCGAACGTTATGACCTGCTTCAATCAAGTGGCCAGCCATAGGGTATCCCATCACTCCGAGACCTAAAAATGCTACTCGCGCCATGCCGTGCCTCCTGACTTCGGACTGAATTTGCGTTGAATTTGATATAAATCCACACCGCATATTCTAACTGATTTTCACCCTGATGCCCTAAAGCAGACGATACGGCCAGAACGGCCGATAGGGAAATTGAATGGCTTATGCACAAACATCCCGGCGCAGAGCGGGCAGAAAGCCCGCAGCGCTCCCTCGAAAGTCGGGGACTTGGAAGTTGGCGTATGCAGATTTCCTGACGGCTTTATGTGCCTTTTTCTTGATTATGTGGGTTGTAAACGGCCTGTCCGAAGAAGATCGCTCTGAGTTGGCTGTCCAGTTCGGGAGTGAAGGGACTGTCGCTGCGGTCGATATGCGCGCGCTCGACCTTGCAGAGGCCCTGCGCGCTGATCCTGCCCTGTCTCAATATGAAGGTAGCGTCCGCGTTAGCTACACTGCCCTATCGGTTCGTATTGACCTAACAGACATGGCCAATGCTCCTTTGTTTGAAATAGGCGATGGGCAGCTCAATTCACGGGGACAGACCCTCGTATCCTTGGCGGGTCATGCGATAAAAACGTTAGACCTGCCCGTGACAATTGAAGGCCATACTGACGCGCACCCAAGCGAAACACCAGGCTATTCCAATTGGGAACTTTCCGCGGAACGGGCCAATGCCGCCCGCCGGCTCCTCCTCGAAGGCGGTGTTGCATCTGACCGTATCAAAGCAGTCATAGGTTTAGCTGAGACGCGCCCGCTGGTGAGCGATAATCCCTACTTGCCAGCCAATCGCCGTATCTCCATACTTCTTTCGTTCACGGCGGCTAAATAGACTTAGGCGCACCACTTCAAAAGGGACGCACCAGGCTGGATGAACACTGAAATTCTGTTGCACTGGCCAATGTGGGCGAGCCTGATCGTCGTCATTGCGGCGATCGTCTTTTACATGATCGACAAATGGTCCATGGAGGTGGTGTCGCTCGGCATCATCACCGGCCTGCTCGTCTTGTTTACGCTTCCTGGTGCTGTCGGAGCAGATGGGCAGGCAATTA
This sequence comes from Pseudomonadota bacterium, assembly GCA_039030935.1. GTDB lineage: Bacteria > Pseudomonadota > Alphaproteobacteria > Caulobacterales > Hyphomonadaceae > Henriciella. The sequence continues at coordinate 2,125 of JBCCDF010000145.1, forward strand.
CACCAACAGACCTATTCGCTGGGTTCGCAAACCCCGCTTTGATTACGATTATGGCTTTACTGGTTGTTGGTCAGGGCTTGTTTCAGACCGGCGCGCTCGAAGGTCCAACCAAAGCGCTTGTTCGGTCCTATGATGCACGCCCAAGGGCGACGCTCATTATGGCGTTTGGGGCGGTTTTCTTCACCAGTGCATTCACCAACAATACCCCAGTCGTCATTATGTTTTTGCCGATCATGTCTGCAATCGCCGCGCGCATGGGGGCTTCAACATCGCGCCTAATGATCCCGCTGAGTTTTGTCTCAATTCTTGCGGGTATGACAACATTGATTGGGACGAGCACAAACCTTCTTGCTGCTGATGCTTATCAGAGGATTGAAGGCGTCGAGCTCGGTTTCTTCGCGCAAACCGAAATGGGCCTTATCCTTGCGGGAATCGGCTTGATTTATATACTGATAGCCGCCCCAATTCTTCTTCCAAATCGGGCAGGCTTCGCAGAGACATTTGCCGTTTCCGGCAAGCAATTTGTAGCGCAGTTCGAAGTGACACCGGGCCATTTTCTGGATGGTAAATCTTCAGTGGCTGGCATGTTCCCGGATTTGCGAGACATGACCGTTCGAATGATCCAAAGAGGCGAGAAGGCGATTCTCCCGCCCTATGATAATGTTGCTCTGCAACCTGGTGACTTGGTGATCGTCGCCGCCACGCGCCAAGCATTGACTGATTTGTTAGCAGGCGAACCCGCTATGCTGAAGGACATCTGGCAGAGCGGCATCAGCGAAGATGATGATGCCGATGCGCAGCTAGGTCTCGTTGAGGCCGTCATCGCGCCGGGCTCTCGCATGGCCGGACGAACCGTTGAGATGCTTGGCTTCCGCAGGCTTACAAATGCCGTCACTTTGGGTATTCAGCGACGCTCAAGGATGATCCGTACAAAACTGGCCGAAATCAGACTTGAGGCAGGTGACACGCTCTTACTTTGTGGCCCCGTCGGCGCGTTCAAAGACCTTCGCACCAACCGGGATATCATTTTGCTCGAATGGTCACAGACGGAGCTTCCCACAACGCGCAAAGCTCAGATCGCTCGTCTGATCACAGTCGCAATGGTGATGGTCGCAGCCCTAAACATTGTGAGCATTACAATTTCATCGGTCATTGCCGCGAGTGCCATGATCTTATTGCAATGCCTCAACTCACGTCAGGCCAGCCGTTCGCTTGATCTTCGAATTTACCTCGTGATCGCTGCCGCCCTCGCAATGGGCACATCTCTCGAGATGACCGGCGCAGCGGACTTAATCGCGAATATTGTTGTGGCATTGGCCTCGCCCTATGGAGCCTTGGCCGTGGCCTCAGCGATTTTCCTAGCGGTCGCGATTATGACGAATATTCTAAGCAATGCTGCCACAGCGGTGCTCTTTGCGCCAATTGCATTGAGTGCGGCTGACCAGCTTGGGGCCGAGCCTCTCCCTTTTATTCTAGCCGTCATTTATGCTGCGAACTGTGCCTTTGCGACGCCGATTGCTTATCAGACGAATATGCTGGTCATGGCACCGGGCCATTATCGGTTCGGCGACTTCGTCAAATTCGGGGCTCCACTCGTCATACTAATGTGGGCGGCCTTTACGGTTGTGGCCCCTTGGCGACTTGGTTTGTAGCTGACAATATACTTCCATGAAGTTAGATGAGTCGCTCTTCAAAGTTCCGGGTTTGACAAAAGACCTGCGCTTTTACGTGACAGGCCCCAGCCCATGCCCTTACTTGCCGGGTCGCGTTGAGCGAAAAGGATTTACTCATCTATCTGAAGAAGCGCCTGACGAGCTTCATGATCAGCTCAGCAGGGCTGGTTTCAGGCGCAGTCAAAGCATTGCTTACCGCCCCGCCTGTCCGACCTGCAATGCCTGTCGATCCGTTCGCGTGGATGCAAGCGCATTTCAGCCGAGCAAAAATCAGCGGCGCGTCCTACGCACGAATGATGATTTGGTTCGCGAGCCCGTGCCAGCCCGCGCAACACGCGAGCAATTTAGACTTCTCAAATCCTATCTTGGATCACGCCATAAAGGCGGAGGCATGTCTGAGATGAGCTTCCGTGACTATGCATCGATGATCAATGACAGCCCGGTTCAAAGCCTCGTCTTTGAGTATCGCTTGGGTGCTGATGATCACGCGCCGCTGATGGCTGTCTCCTTGACTGACGTAATGCGAGACGGCTTTTCGATGGTCTACACATTCTTCGATCCCCGCCAGCGGCGTCGCAGTCTTGGGACATATTTGATTTTGGATCACATCCAGCACGCGGCGCAGCGCAGTCTTCCGCACGTTTACCTCGGTTACTGGGTCAGAGGGAGCGAGAAAATGGATTATAAGCGTCGCTTTTCACCGCTCGAAGTGCTTGACGGTGGGCGTTGGCGTCTGCTGGAAGACGACGAATAGAAACAAAAATCTCGATTGGAGGGGCGAATGATTGATCGCCGTAAAGTGCTGGGCGTTGCAGCTCTAGGAGCCGTCGGCGCAGCGGCCACCGCTTGTGGACAGGCAACTACTGATGGTGGTCCAAGTGCGCCAGCTGTGCGCCGTCGCAAGACGCGGCTTACAATGACAACCACGTGGCCCAAGGATTTGCCCGGCTTGGGTATGGCGGCGACCCGCGTTGCAGAGCGTATTGGCGAGTTGTCCGGTGGTGATATCGAGGTTGAAGTTTACGCCGCAGGCGAATTGGTCCCGGCCTTTGAAGCGTTTGATACAGTCGCCTCAGGCAACGCCGATATGTACCATGGGGCGGAGTATTACTGGCAATCAAAATCAAAAGCGTTCAACTTCTTTACCGCTGTTCCCATGGGTATGACCGCACCTGAAATCATGGGTTGGATTGATTTCGGTGGCGGCCAGGCGCTTTGGGAGGAGCTTTCGGGTCAATACGGCATCATCGCATTCCAAGGCGCCAATACCGGTCACCAAATGGGGGGCTGGTTCAAACGTGAGGTGAATAGCCTTGATGATTTTCGCGGTTTGAAGATGCGAATTCCGGGCCTTGGCGGGGATGTTATCCGTGCGCTGGGAGGGGCTGCAGAAGCGCTCGCCGGAAATGAGATTTATCAAGCGCTACAGACAGGCCGTATCGATGCTACGGAATGGGTTGGACCATGGAATGATTATTTCCTCGGTTTCCATCGCGAAGCAAAGTTTCATTATGGGCCCGGCTTCCACGAACCTGGCAGTGCGCTCGCCGTCGGCATCAACCGACGCAAATGGGACAGCCTGACCGAAACAGAGCAACAGATCATTCGTAGCGCGTGCAATGAGGTGAACCATTATTCCGTTGGCGAGTTCGCTTATCAGAATGGTGTCCATCTCGAAAAGCTGGTCAATGAAGAAGGTGTGCAGCTCAGGCGTTTCCCGGATGATGTCATGGCGCGCGTGCAGGAAATATCCGCCGATATTCGCAGCGATGCAGGCTCTGGTGGCGATTTAGAGCGCCGGATTTACGAGAGCTTTGAGAGCGCGCTCAACAAGATGCGGGGCTGGGCCAGCATTTCTGAAGGCCCTTATTTAGCCGCCCGTGAGCTCTAAGCGCGTCTTAGAAAGAACAGATCAGCCCTTCATTCGGCGGGATCTTGCCATCCAAGGTCGCTGTCCACGCCTCGGCGATGGCGTCTTTGCCCGCGATCGGCTTCGGCGTTACGAATGCTTTTGACGCGGGATAAAACGCCATCAGATCACGCCCGACCATTTGGTCCAATTCGCCGGGTTTGAGAGCTTTTGCCCGGTTTGCCGCATAATCAGGGACAAAAAAGAACTCAGGTGTTGGTCCGGTGCTTGGAGGTTGCATCGTCCGCTCAGCCTCCCAATCGGTTACACCGATCACCAAACTTCTCTTAAGAGTGTCGCCAAGGGTTGCATGAAGTGTCTCTGTCAGGGCTGGGCGTCCAACAAAGTCGACATAGGCTGCATTGTCCCCGGAGACGTCGCTTGCTTGATCATAGGTTAGGACCTCGTCATAAAGTCCTGTCGCTTGCGTGAATGCCTTGTTTCCAGCCGAGGTGAGGCCAATCGTTTTCATATTTGTACGGGCTTTGACGCTATGGGCGGTTGCGATCGCTGTTTTCGATGAGGCCGATGAAATCACGACCGTTTCAAGATCGACACCCTCAATCAGAGAATCACAAATCATCCAGCCCGTCATATAAAGCGGGCGAAACAGCATTTGTTGGTTTTCATAGTCCGGGCTGTAAGATGGGTCCGCGCTGGTTCGCGTATAGCGGTTATAAATCGGCGATAGCGCTGCACGGTGTTCGACAACATCCGAAAAGCCGTCTTCTTTGATCTTGCCAACTTCAATATCGAAGGTCTCAGAGACGGGGAGGTAGCCGTAGACTTTTTCGCCCACTGTGACCCCCTCAACGCCACTTTCGATGACGGTTGCAAACCCCCATACCGGTACACGGCCATACGCTCCGTCGCTAGAAGGGTAAAAGCCCCAATAATTCATAGGCGGCCCACCGAAAGCAGCATAGGTCACATTGTTCGCTGTTAGAGCGAAAGCCTCGACTTTCAGTCGGGCGTAACCAGCTTTAAGCTCAGTCTCTGGTGCGGGCTGCCATGATGTTTCCCGCAAATCCGCTTTGCTGATCCAGTGCTGTTGTGTCATTCGCCAACCTCCCGTTTGATTTTTGACCTAAGTGACGACATGGCCAGCGAAACGCAAGAGAAAGCCGTCGATAATTTGACCTCATTGACACTGACAGGCGGTGTCCCGATAGACAGAGATCAATGAATTTGAGGGCCAAATAGGCATGTCTGAAGTCCGATGCGTTGCTCCCACAGGGTGCCTGTTAGGTGAGGCCCCCTTATGGAGTCCCTCCGAAGGGTTTCTCTGGTGGGTGGATATCAAACGGGCAAAGCTGCATCGCTATAATCCTAAAACCACGAATACCAGACGCTATGACCTGCCAATTTATGCTAGCGCGCTGGCGCTTTATAAAGGTCAGCTTTTGATGCTTGGTAATCGCGAGGTCGGTCTCTACGACCCGGAAACTGAAGCCTATGAGTGTATTGTCAAAATCTCTGATGAGCCAGAAGGCAGTCGGACAAATGATGCCGGGATTGCCCCCGATGGCAGCCTATGGTTTGGGACAATGGACGACAGTGAGCGCGACCCTGTTGGCCAATATTATCGCCTGACGCCGCCGGCAAA
>JBCCDF010000146.1:0-7280 GCA_039030935.1 Pseudomonadota bacterium
ACAGGACTGGTTGATCCTGATCTCGCCGTTCAACCGGTTCCAGGGTTATCAGAGATTTTGGTCGCAATCATCGTCATCGGGCTTTGCTTGGGAACGCTGGGCGTCATTTTCGCGGATTCTCTAAGCCGGTTTGAATTAAGAGAAGCCTTTTTCGACGCAGAGACCATCAGCTTTGCAGGACTCTTCGTCGTTGCAGCACTTTTTGCGATCATGGCGGGCTTACCGGTTCTGCAATCCGCAGGCTGGAGTTTGTCATCTTTATCGACAAGTGGAATTCAGCTAGTCGACCCAGAACGTTCCGGGCGTATACCGCTTGTTTTGTCACTCTTCCCAGTCCTGATCGGGGGAGCAGCTCTTTCAGCAGCGGGTGGAATTAAACTTTCGCGAATGATCCTGCTAGGACGGCGCGTCAGCGGCGAATTCCAACAATTGGGTTTCCGCCAAAGTATTCACCGCTTTCGATTTCGAGGACTCGCACAGACAGAGGAATCCCTCATCGGCGTATGGGTTTATCTTGTCGGTTATATCATGGCATGCGCTTTCGGCATCTTAGTCCTGTCGATTTTTAACCAGTCTTTCGACAGTTCAATTCTGATTACTGTCGGATCGATTGCGAATGCAGGCCACTTGCTTCAAGGGCAATTTTCAACAGAAACTCCGGCAATTGTTCTGTCAGCCATGACTGGAATGATTTTGGGCCGATTAGAAGTGATCGCGCTCTTACCCGCGCTGAATCCAAATTTCTGGCGCCCTTAGTAAGCCCATCTCTTGCCAAAAGACCCTAATCCTATTAGCGCCTGCAGCATTAGAGAAAGGCAAGACAAAATGTCTTCAGAAAAAAAGCAAAACCTCCAAGATACTTTTCTGAATGCTGTTCGGAAGTCTAAGACACCACTAACAATTTTCCTCGTTAATGGCGTCAAATTGCAAGGTGTCGTCACTTGGTTCGATAACTTTTGTGTGTTGCTTCGCGGTGATGGCCGACCACCTCAATTGGTCTATAAACACGCCATATCGACAATTGCGCCCGGCGCTCCGGTGCAACTCTTCGAAGGCGAAGCGGACAGTCGGGATTGACAGCTCAGACGACCCCGCAGCGCGACCGCGCTGTCGTTATCATACCTTGGACAGAGCTTACTGATCGGCCGACGCAAGATCGCATATCAGAAACACAGGGCCTCGTTGATGCCTTAGGCTGCGAGGCCGTTGTTTTCCGCACGGACAATGTTCGCAAGCCAACACCGCGCTACTTATTCTCTGGTGGGCTGCTAGAACGCCTTAAAGACGATGTCGAAGCGTGTGAGCCGGCACTTGTTATTATTGATCACGCTCTGACACCGATTCAGCAGAGAAATCTTGAAACTCACCTGAATACAAAGGTGATCGATAGAACCGGTCTGATCCTTGAGATTTTCGGTCTGCGCGCGCTCACGCGAGAGGGCATCTTGCAGGTTGAATTGGCGCGTCTGTTGTATGAGCGCTCTCGGCTGGTGCGAACATGGACCCACCTTGAACGTCAGCGCGGGGGCAGGGGCTTCCTCGGCGGCCCCGGTGAGACGCAACTCGAAGCGGATCGGCGTATGATTGATCGCCAGCTAGAGCGGTTGCGTCGTGATCTTGCAGACGTGCGTCGAACACGCAGCGTTCAACGCGCTGGTCGTAGACGGGCGGAGAAACCCATCATCGCGCTGGTGGGTTATACAAACGCTGGAAAGTCGACGCTCTTTAATCGTCTGTGTGATGCCGACGTCCTCGCCAAAGATATGCCCTTCGCGACGCTCGATCCGACAGTGCGCCAAATGACGCTTCCTAATATCGGGGATGTGGCTGTCATCGATACAGTGGGATTCATCACCGATTTGCCGACCCACCTGATAGACAGCTTCCGCGCCACACTTGAAGAAGTTCTAGAGGCTGACCTTATCCTGCATGTGAGAGATCGTGCGAGTGAGGCTGACGAGTCTCAAAAGAGAGACGTAGAACGTGTTCTGGCACGACTATCAGAGACGATGGACGCTGAGCTGCCGCCCATTTTAGAAGTCTGGAACAAAGTCGATGCATTAGAGCCAGAGCGTCTAAGCGCGCTAAAGCTTAAGGTCCAACACTTGGAAGAAACGCCTGCGATCTTGGTGTCTGCACTCACAGGAACGGGCCTAGACGCACTCCAAACTGAAATCGAAGACGCGCTGGGGTCTGGACGTATTACCTTAGACATATGCCTATCAGCCCAAGACGGCGAGGCCCGTGCATGGCTCCACGAGAACGCGATTATTGAAGCGGAGACGTTTACCGAGAATGGATCAACACAGTTAAACGTATCTCTGTCTGTTAAAGATCATGGGCGCTGGCTGGCACGTTTCGCGAACGCCGGTTAACTCTTTTTGATCTCTTGCCAGAGGTTTTCTTGCTCATCCAAATTGAGCTCAGAAAAAACAAGGCCCCGGTCAAGCGCTAAAGCCTCCATGGCACGGAAACGTCGCTCAAATTTTCGATTGGCCCTTTTAAGAGCCGCTTCGGGATCAATCTTCAGTCTCCGCGCAAGATTTGCGCCGACGAACAAGAGATCGCCAATTTCATCTTCAATGGCGTCCAGATCAGCCGACTTAATGGCTTCCTGAACCTCTCCAACTTCTTCATCCAATTTGTCGAAGATATCTTCAGGCTCTGTCCAATCAAAGCCTGTGCGCGCGGCTCGCTTTTGAAGTTTCTCTGCGCGCAATAGAGCGGGAAGGGCGATCGCAACGCCGTCTAACACACTTTCAATGGCGTTTGTTTCCGATTTGGCCGAACGCTCGGCCGCTTTAACGTCTTCCCAAGCCGATTTTTGAGCATCTGCGCTCTTAATGCTCGTATCACTCCCAAAGACATGGGGATGCCGTCGAACCATCTTTTCATTGATTGCGTCAGCAACATCATGAATTGAGAACAAACCAGCCTCATTGGCCATTTGCGAATGAAAGACGACTTGTAAAAGCAGGTCACCCAGTTCATCGCGCAGGTCAGCCATGTCGTTACGCTCAATAGCGTCAGCGACCTCATAGGCTTCTTCAATCGTATAGGGCGCGATGGTTGAGAAGTTTTGCTCGAGGTCCCATGGGCAGCCGCCATCTGGGTCGCGCAGCTTCGCCATAATTTGAATAAGGCGCTCAAACGGCGATGTTGTTGTGTTATCTTGGAGCGCCATTCTCTAATTTCCCATAATGTTGATTATCGAACTTTTTCTTCAAAACTCCAAGCTGTGCCCTCAGTTCCGGCTCAGCGAATAATTGGGAGCTTCGCGCGTCATCTGTACATCGTGCACGTGGCTTTCTTGCAAGCCAGCCCCGGTAATCTGTACAAAGCTCGCCTTATCATGGAGTTCAGCGACCGTGGCTGCCCCAACGTAACCCATCGCTGCACGCAGACCACCAACCATTTGGTGGATAATCGGAGAAATCGTTCCTTTGAATGGGACCTGCCCTTCTATGCCTTCTGGAACGAGTTTGTCGCTCGCAGCATCTTTCTGGAAATATCGATCAGCAGAACCACGCGCCATCGCCCCAAGGCTGCCCATGCCGCGGTAAGATTTATAACTGCGCCCCTGATACAGGAAGACCTCACCTGGGGCTTCTTCAGTTCCCGCAAACATTGATCCCATCATGGCCGTCGATGCTCCCGCCGCCAGAGCTTTGGCAAAGTCACCAGAAAACTTAATCCCACCATCGGCAATGACGGGTGTGCCCGTACTGGCTGCAGCGTTGGCGCAGTCTTCAATCGCCGTCAGTTGAGGAACCCCTACCCCTGCAACAATCCGCGTTGTGCAGATTGAACCCGGGCCTATACCGACTTTCACTGCATCAGCGCCCGCGTCTATCAGGGACTTCGTCGCCTCACCCGTCGCAACATTCCCGGCAATGATCTGAACAGCGTTTGACAGCTTCTTCGCACGCTCGACAGCGTCGGCAACAGCTTTTGAATGGCCATGAGCTGTATCAATGACGATTGCATCTGCGCCAGCTTCAATCAGGGCTTCTGTACGGGCAAATCCAGCGTCACCAACGGTCGACGCTGCCGCAACCCGTAATCGGCCGCCATCATCCTTCGCAGCATTTGGGTTCACAGCGGCCTTGTCCATGTCCTTAACCGTCAGAAGGCCACGGCAACGGTGCTCATCGTCGACAATCACGAGGCGCTCAATGCGATGCTTATGCAGCAGCTTACGCGCCTCTTCGATGGGAACATCCATAGTCACCGTAACGACATTCCGCGTCATCAGCGTGGCGACTTGCTGGTTCGGGTCTGGTGCAAACCGGACATCGCGGTTCGTAATAATGCCGACCAGTTTGCCATGATCGACGACCGGAATACCGGAAAATCCAGTCTGCTCTTTCAAGGCCTTGAGTTCCGCCAGTGTCGCAGACGGAGAGATCGTTACCGGGTTCATAACAACCCCGCTCTCAAACTTTTTGACCTGCGTAACCTGCGCAGCTTGCTCCTCAATGGAGAAGTTCCGGTGAATGACGCCGATGCCGCCGGCTTGTGCCATCGCAATCGCCAATCGCGCCTCGGTAACGGTATCCATCGCGGCTGAAATCAGCGGAATATTCAGCGGAATAGATTGCGTCAGCTTCGTCTGCGTGCTGACATCGGACGGTGTGACTTCGCTCGCGCCGGGCTGAAGCAGCACGTCGTCGAAAGTAATCGCTTTTCGGATTTGCATGTGGGGAGCTCCCTTTTTGGCCTCCTAAGGGAGTCGTAAGGGATTGTGAAGCCCCCTACTCGCTCACAAAGCGCGCTTTTACACTCTTATACCAACGCCCGATGGCCTCATGCTCACGATGCGGTAGCCAACGCATCACGCCGCAGAAACCGCAAGTGAGATAAAGCGTAATATCGGCAATCGTAAAACGATCTGTGGCCAGCCACTCATGCTCGCCTAAATGCTGATCAAGTCTTTTGGCAAAGGCCTTCGCATTGCGCTCACCTTTTGCCGCAGCTTCGGGTGATTGAGGCTTCTCCAGCGGCGCCATCATCTCATGCGCGTTGCGAAACCACGTCGCAAATTGCAACATCAGCATGAACTCGACACGGCGATCCCACATCTCGATCTGCGCTTTTTCTTTCGGATCAATCCCCATCAGGTTCGGCTCTGGGAACAGGCCCTCAAAATACGTACAAATCGCGCGGCTTTCTGTAATCGTCGTCCCGTCATCAAGTACCAGTACGGGCACTTGAGCATAGGGTGACAAAGCACGGTATTCCGGCGTCTTATGTTCCTGTTTCATGATGGAAATTTCAACGATCTCAACCGCGTCGAGTTTGTCTTTGGCTTTCAGGAAGTGATACGTTCGCTCAGGGTTCACGGCTTTTGGCGCATGATACAGCTTCATCGTGGGATTCCTCCTATTTTTTTTCTTAGACCGAGTGTCAGATTAAGCGGCTCGCCGGGAAAAAAGCGTTCGCTACCGAAAGCAAAATCCGCGCGATCCGCGTACTCCAAGTCAAACAAATTTCTCAAAAGCCCGAACACCTCAATCCCATTATCAAAGTCATACGAGGCGCGTATATTCGTGATCGTATGTCCAGGATAAGTGCGCGTATTGGCCGGATTTGTAAAATATTTGCCTATATATTCGGCCGAGACTTCGAGCTCTAGGGCGTCAGTCGGTGTCCAAATGACACTCAGATCCGCGAGCCATTCCGGCGCAGTATCGATCTCATTGCCGTCCGTAATCGTCTCGGAAGCACTGCCTGTAACCCTTGTAAACGTGTAGGTCTGTTCGGACCACGCAACATTCCCCTGAAGGCGCAAGGCATCGCTCATCTCAAAAACCCCCTGCCCTTCGATCCCGACATGGCGGGTCGAACCATCCGGAACATTTAAGCGATCACTGTCTCGAAAGTAGAAATTATCCTTCTCCATCGCATAGGCGGTGACATCAAAGAGCAGTCGATCCTTGAGCGTTCTGCCTCTCACGCCGATCTCAAAACTATCCAGCGTCTCAACTTTAACTTCGCCAGCGACCTGTTGCGACTGCAAGCGATAAAGGTCACTCGCCTGCGGGGCCCGCGCGCCGCGGGCATAATTGGCGTAAACGGAAACGTCCTCAGACGCATCCCAAATCACACCAAGCTTAGGCGTGACGAATGAAAAGTCATCGCTTCGGTCAGCAACGACATTGAAGCGCCCATTTATGCCAACCGGCGCGTCCGTGTCGTAATCGTAATTGTGTGCCTCTGCGCGTAGACCTGCCAGAACGCGGACAGTGTTACTGAGCACCCAATCAATCTCTCCCCAAACGGCACCCATTTGGGTTTCGACGGAATAGTCGTAATGAAGGCCCTGTGGAAACCGCGCGTCGCCCGGAAAAAATCCAAACGGCTCGAGTTGAACCTCTTTCAAATAACCTCGCGCAAAATCGATGTCGCCGCCAAGCGTGAGCGTGATGTTGTTGCTCATTGGTCGCTCTAATCGTGCCATCAAGCCAGCGCCGACATGGCCATTGTCCTCGACCCCGCCATTCGGCAAAAAGTGCTGGCTAAACTCCATCTCCTGCCATCGAACAAATGGCGTTATGCGCAGGCTGCTCTCTCCAAATTCCCGTTCTAAAGATACAGCTGCGCGCGCTGAATAAGCATCTCGATAGGCTTCAGGATTTGGATTGCTGCGGGCTGTGTCGGAGTCCCGATAGGCTTTCGGACCTTCGATAAAGCCCGCAGTTTCCTGTTGCAAAGCTGTTGCCACCGCCCAAGCCGTCGCGTCCCAGCGTCCAAGCTCCAATGACCGCGCGGCAGAGATCTTCGCTTGGGTTGAGCCCGTGTCCTCGCGCCAACCGTCTTCAGCCATATAGGAGGCCGCAATCCGGCTCTGACCATGGACAAGAACACCGTCAGCGCGATACCGATCAAGTGTTGAAGCCGAGAGCGTCACCTGTGAAGCATCACTAAGAAGCGGCTGCGCCCAAATCACATTGACCAGCCCATGCACCGCATTGGAGCCATATCGCGCAGATCCCGGTCCACGAACAACCTCAATGGCGCTGGCCACTTCATGATGAGGCTCCAACAGCATGTTCACATTCCCAAAGGCAGGTGAGCGCGTTGGAACGCCATTCTCAAGGATCAGGAAACTTCCCTGCCCAGCACCCGCATTCAGCACAGGTGAGCGGATGGCAAGCAAATGCTCTTGGCCAGAATTCATCTGGATATTCACGCCAGGAAGCGTGTTCAGTACTTCAGCGGGGTGGTCTGCTCTCAAGTCCTGAATATTTTGAGCTTCCAAGACTGAGTAGCTGCCGGGC
>JBCCDF010000147.1:0-7226 GCA_039030935.1 Pseudomonadota bacterium
ATATTCATCCTTTTCGCGGTATTTGATCGCCAAGGAGCTTTCCGCAAAAGCGAGAGCCATTCCGAAAAGCGCCGTGACCCACATCCAGAAAATTGCGCCGGGTCCGCCAACAGAAATCGCAGTCGCAACGCCTGCCAGATTCCCCGTTCCGACTTGTCCGGACAGGGCCGTCGAAAGCGCTTGCCAAGGAGTGATCTGGTTCGGATCACCATTGCCTTTTCGGCCAGCCCAAACCTCTGCCACCGCTGGTCCAAACCGACGTAACGGTCGGAACCCAAGCCTGATCATTAAGTATAAGCCAGCGCCCAGCAAGAAGACCGCAATTGGGCCGAATGAAAAAATCTGGTTTCCATACCAGCTTCCGCCCCAAAGAAAGTTACTAATCTCAATGATAAAGGTCTGAACGGCTTCCATAATGCCTCCCCGGCGGGTTTGTCCTGTAACTGACGATTACCCTAAGACAGAAAGCCTCGCTGTGAAGCGCTTGACGACTGTTTTTACAGTTTTCGCGATCTCTGACCGTATTCCGAGCGGGTTTCGCTTGATTGCTTAGCTCTCACATTATACCCCTCGGCTAGGTCAGGAGATAATCATGCACACAAAGCGCCGTATCGAGCTGATTATTGAGAAAATGGCCTGGAAGCGCGCTGGACGCGTGCTGGAATCTGCAGGTCTGACAGGATATACGGTAACCCCCGCTATTGCAGGTTATGGTGGTGGCAATCACTGGCAACGCGACACCGATATTTCCGCCGCAAACGATATGGTCGTCGTGATCTCTATCGGCAGTGCGGAACGCGTTGAGAAAGCCCTCACAGATATCGAGAATATTCTTGGCTCGCATATCGGTGTTGTTTCAGTCAGTGACGTTCAGGTCCTGCGCGACGAACTTTTTTAGAGTTCGGCATCCACTCGCGAGCCATCCCAACTACACTTCGTTAACCCAAACCCTTTCATGACAGATGCAACTGTAGAGAAGCAGGTGATCGGTCACGTTTCCGCCTGATTCTCTGCACATATCGCAGTGTAAGAGATTACGGCTTTGCGCCGTCGAAAGGAATCGACAGACATGGAAGATAATGCGCTGGACCAAGTCATTGAGACGACCGGCTTTAACCTTATCGAGTTGCTCATTGATGCCGACCTTGTCGTCAAGATTGTCCTCGTCATGCTGGTGATCGCTTCGATCTGGTCTTGGGCCGTCATCATCGAAAAATTCTTTACGATCGGAAAAGCGAAGAAAAAGGCTGGCGAATTCGAAGAGGCGTTCTGGTCCGGACGCTCAGAAGAGTTCGACATGCGACCGGGCCAATCTCAGGAGAATGCGGCTGGGCAGATGTTTGCGGCGATCTCTCGTGAGTGGCGCGACGCGAAAGCCATCGGCCTGTCAGGCCACAGTGCAATGGTGGAGCGCGCCCAAAGGTCGATGCGCGCCGTGGTTGATCGCGAAGTCGGCCGTCAAAGTCACGGTTTGGGCATTCTGGCCACGATTGGCTCTGCATCTGTCTTTATAGGCCTTTTCGGCACCGTCTGGGGTATCATGAATGCGTTTTTGAATATCGGGGCGCAGCAAGACACATCTCTAGTGACAGTTGCAGGACCGATTGCAGAAGCGCTTTTCGCAACGGGTCTCGGTCTTGTTGCAGCGATTCCCGCCGTCATTTTCTACAATAAGTTTTCCAGCGATCTCAATCGCTATGCCGACAGCCTCGACAGCTTTTCCCAAGACATCCTGGTTCGTTTGTCACGCCGCGCCTCAACCGACGGGGGACACTAGAGCATGGGTATGCAAATGAACTCTGGCGGAGGGATGCGCGGTCGGCGCGCCATGAACGCTGAGATCAATGTCACGCCGCTCGTCGATGTTATGCTTGTGCTGCTGATTGTCTTTATGATTACGGCCCCAATGCTGACCACAGGTGTTGATGTTCGCCTGCCAAATTCACAGGCCCAGAATCTGCCCGCACCACAAGAAGCCCCGCTTTCGGTCAGCGTGGATAATGAGGGCAAAATCTTTATTCAAGAGACTGAAACACCGCTCGAAGAGCTGACCTCAAAACTCTATGCTATCACAGGCGAGGGATACGAGGAGCGCATTTACCTTCGCGGCGATGAAAACGTCGATTATGGCCGTGTTATGCAAGTTATGACGCAAATGCAGCGTGCTGGCTTTCGCAACATTGCGATGGTCACAAACCCAAAAGCGCGCTTCAACCAGAGAAATTCTGAGGCTGAGTAGCCCATGATGCGTTTCGGCATACAGGCTGGATTGATATCGCTCTCGCTCTTGCTGCATATCTGGGCAATTGGCGGGATCTGGGCGATCAATTTCACGCTCGTATTTTTAGGCCTGATCAGCCCCGACGCCCAGCGTGAACAAAGCGAGCTTGTTATCGTTCCAATCGAACTGGTTGATCTCGGCGAAATCAACAATATTGCGCCGATCATCACGCGACCCGAAGACCCCGAGCCTGAGGTAGATGAGGTGCCTGTCGAACCGGAAGAAGACCCCCCTGTCGAAGAAACCCTTCCAGAAGACCCGGTCGACGAAACGCTGCCCGAAGATGACATTGAGCAAACAAATCCAGAGGCCGTTGCGCAAGAAGCGATAGAAGAGGACGTCGTTCCCAATCTCGACGCGGAACCTGAACCGGAGGTTGCTGAAGAAGACGTAGACCCAGGGCCTAAACCTCGCGAAACGCAAGCGGTTCAGCGCGCGCAAATTGACCCTCTTGCCGGATTTCTCGCGGATGCTGAAAGTACGTTTCAATCAGAGCGTGAGACCCGCAAACGCACCCCTGAACCGCGGCCTGAACCAAAATCCGAACCGCTTTTGGCAAATAATCGACCAAAGCCGCAAACGCTACGCCGTGGCGCGGGCGAGCGCACAGCCAACACTGCACGCTTAGAAGCACTCCTCTATAGCTACGTTGAGCCCTGCTGGAGCGGCGTAGATGATCTACCCAATCCTTCACAGCTAAACATCCGTATGCGCGCTGATCTTGATGAAACAGGAAACATCATCAATCTTCGACTGGTCGAGCCTGCGCGGCGCCCCATCGGCCGTGACCCCATGGGCATAGCAATCGATCGTGGACTGCGAGCAGTGAGAAAGTGTGCACCCTATAAATTGCCGCGCGATGACTATAGCGAGTGGCGCGAAATTCGAATTAATCTCGGTCCTGCTTTCGAACCAAGCTGATAAAATGATAGGAAACATAAGATGATGAAACGATTGGTCGCTGCGCTCGCCCTAGGGCTATCCGTTTTTTCTCCGCTCGCTCTCGCTCAGCTTGAAGTGAACATCGGGCGGGGGAATTTCCAGCCAACCCCAATCGCAATACCGGACTTTGAGGCAACTGGCGTTGACCCACAAATGGCTCAACAGATCAGCGAGGTCGTTCGGAACAATCTTGAATCGACCGGGCTTTTCACCATTACGCCGCAAGACGCACACATTCAGAGAGACCTCGATATCGAGGTCGCGCCTCGTTTTGCGGATTGGAAGATCATTAAAAGTGATGCGCTGGTCATTGGCACGGTTGAGGAAGTTCAACGCGACGGCATCACCTATCTGCGCGGATCAGTTCGACTCTGGGACGTTTTTGGCGAAGAGTTGATGCGGCTCGACGGTCAGCCGGGGAAGCGCTTTCGCACACAGCCCGAAGACTGGCGCCGCATAGCCCATAAGATATCTGATTCCATCTATACGCGCCTCACCGGTGAGACAGGCTATTTTGATACACGGATTGTCTACATTGCCGAAAGCGGCCCCAAAACGAAGCGGGTAAAGCGCCTCGCCATTATGGATGCTGATGGTGCGAACAACCAATACCTGACATCCGGACGCTTCACGGTGCTGACCCCGCGCTTCAGCCCGGAAGCACAGCAAATTACCTACATGTCCTATGAGGGCGGCATTCCACGTGTCTATCTGTATGATCTTCGCCGGGGACGTCAGGAGGTGCTTGGCGACTTTGCAGCGATGACCTTTGCTCCGCGCTTTTCTCGTGATGGCCAATCTGTCCTGCTGACACAGGCGGAAGGCGGTAATTCCGAAGTTTATATTATGAACCTCATCACGCGTGAGAAACGCCAGCTGACCGACCACCCGGCTATCGACACCTCACCGTCCATGTCACCTGATGGGCGCTCCATCGTATTTAATTCAGACCGTGGTGGAAGCCCGCAACTCTACATTATGAATACAGATGGCAGCCCACGCACATGTCCATCCGGGGGTCGCGATGTTGCTTGCCGGATTACATTTGGTCAGGGGCGTTACTCGACACCTGTCTGGAGTCCGCGCGGCGACCTCATCGCCTTTACGAAACAAACCCGCGGCAAATTCCATATCGGCGTCATTGGAATTGATGGAGAGGGCGAACGCCTACTGACCGAGGCCTATCTCGATGAGGGGCCGGATTGGTCTCCGAACGGCCGCGTTATCACATTCTTCCGAGAAACATCGCCTGGCGCTACACCACGCCTGATGTCGGTTGATCTTACGGGTCGCAACCTGAAACAGGTACAGACTCCAACCTCCGCGTCCGACCCGGCTTGGTCGCCCCTTCTTCAGTAGGAATTGGCTACTAGAATTTAATGAAAAATTACCCGCTTCTATGATGAAAGTAGACGACTTTCTATTAATTCCCCTGTCACGTGACATACGGTTGACAAAATTAAGTCGTAGTGCGCGAATAAATATAATGAGTAAGGAGCAGACTATGCGTCGTTTTGTAATTCCGGCCGCTTTGGCCACCTCCCTTTTTGTCGTGGGTTGTGCGTCCACACCTGAGCCGGTTGAGCCCGCTGTCGTTGAAGCTCCTCCAGTCGTGGAAGATACAACTCCTGTTGAAACAGCCGTTGTGCGAGAAGATCCGATCGCTACACCGACACCAACGCCCGCTCCGACTGGGCCTGTCCGTGGCTCAATTCAGGATTTTAGGATCAATGTCGGGGAGAGAGTTTATTTCGATCTGGACCAATACCGCCTGGATGGTGACGATCAGGAAATCCTCCAACGTCAAGCCGCTTGGCTCGCATCATACCCGGACATTAATATCTTGGTTGCAGGGAACTGCGATGAGCGCGGAACCAGAGAATATAACCTCGCGCTCGGCGAGCGCCGTGCCTCCGTCGTGAAGGACTACCTTGTTAGTCTAGGGGTCGACCCTGCACGCATCCAAACCGTGTCTTATGGCAAAGAGCGCCCGATTGCAGTCGGAACCAACGAAGCATCATGGGCGCAGAATCGTAACGGCTTTACGCAAATCCTGTCTGGCGCAGCCAGCTAAAGCGGACGCTTACTGAAACGAACGGTCGGGACGCCATATTTTGGCCCCGACCGTTTTCTATTTTTGCGCGTATTGTACCCTTTCTCTCTGGAGTCGACTCCATGATCCGCATTTCAATTCTCGTAGCTTCTCTTCTCACCCTTACAGCAACACTTTTTAGTGCCGATGCGCAGCGCGTGCGGCGCGAAGAGTTCGATACGAAGATGCAGGCGCTACAGCAGGCTGACACAGACGGGCGCATAGCAACCGCAGAAGTTGGCGCGCGAATTACGGACTTAAATGCCAAGAACGCTGAACTCAACGGCAAGGTCGAAACACTGGAATTCTTACTGTCTCAATCGCGCGATCAAGTTAATCAAATGCAAGCCGATGACACAGAGATCGCTCAGTTGATCCAGCGTTTAGAGCGGCGCTTAGCTGCTCAGGATACTAAAATTCGTGAGCTTGAAAGCAAACTGACCTCTGTTCAGGCCACCATAATCGGCGTGCCATTGGATGGGACTGTGGAAGCGGCAGGAAACACCGAAGTTGTTGTCACTGGAGGTGCGGGCGCGCAGACAAGTACGACACGCATCGTTGACGCGCAAACAGAAGGCCGCACGATCCGTTCGACATCGACGGTGACAAGCCAACCAACGCGGATCACTCGAACTCTTCGGGAAACGCCCATTGGTACAGATACAAGCGACGCGCTTCAACAAGGAACACTCGGCCAGATTTCGGCCAGTAATCTGCCAGGAGAGGCCGGTCCTTTATTTGCCGAGGCAAAGTCGCGACTGCTGCGCTTTGACTATGAAGGTGCAGAAGGGGCATTCAGGCTGTTCATTGACGAGTTTGGTGACGACCCACAGGCTGGAGAAGCACAGTACTGGCTCGCTGAATCTCTTTATCAGCAAGAGGCCTATGCCGAGTCGGGCCAAGCCTACACAGACATGATCCGCACTTATCCAGATGATCCGCGTGCCCCGGAAGCCCTGGCAAAACTTGCTCGCGCCATGCGGCTTGTTGGTGACACTGAACGTGCCTGTAACGCGCTCAACCTCTTGCCTCAGCAATATCCCAA
The DNA here is from genome assembly GCA_039030935.1 of Pseudomonadota bacterium. Taxonomy (GTDB): domain Bacteria; phylum Pseudomonadota; class Alphaproteobacteria; order Caulobacterales; family Hyphomonadaceae; genus Henriciella. The sequence continues at coordinate 6,361 of JBCCDF010000147.1, forward strand.
CGCGTCGGGTCTAACCCAGAATCTGGCTCGAGGAGAGCGCGTGCGCTCAGGCTGTGACAGTTAAGATCGATAGCGATGTTACGCCCTTACTAGGGCTCGATCTTATTCCAACAGGCGCAACAATCGCCGTCGCGGTCTCTGGCGGTGGTGACAGCGTAGCACTGCTCCACATAATTTCTGAATGGGCAAAAGAGGGGCGGGCGAAACCTCACATCTTGACCGTTGACCATCAATTGCGACTAGAGAGCGCCAATGAGGCTCTGTTCGTCGCTAAGCTCTGCTCAATCCTCGACCTTCCTCACACGACTCTCATTTGGTCAAACCCTAAGTCATCTCAAAAGGCCGCCCGAAAGGCTCGACACAGCATGATTGCCAAGGCTGCTCGGACAGTCGGCGCGAAACACATTCTATTCGGTCACACGTTAAATGATGTCGCTGAAACCATGATGATGCGAGAACAGCGCAATCAGGACATTCAAAAAGTTGCGGGGCCAATGCCTTTCTCTGTCAGCCCTGTATGGCCTGAGGGCCGTGATATGACCCTTCTTCGCCCGCTATTACTTGTGGACCGTTCAACAATCCGCCAGTGGCTAGAGGGGCGAGCCTTGTCATGGATCGACGACCCTTCAAATGAGAATGACACCTTTGAACGAGCCCGCATCCGCAAAGCTATGGTCAAGAGCGCCGATCTGGGTCTTGCCAGAGCAAAACGGGCATTGGAGGCTCGGTCCGCAGAAGAGGTCGTGCTTGCCTCTAGACTTCGCGAGTGCGCCAAAGGCTGCGACGCACAAGGGCTCATCCGTGTCCCAATCGATTTTGGAGCTGTCATGCTGGTAGATTTGATGGCCACCCTAATCCCAGCCGCA
>JBCCDF010000148.1:0-7223 GCA_039030935.1 Pseudomonadota bacterium
GCCGATAGAGGCTTACCTAGCCGAGACGTCTTTTGATTTAGGACACGGCGCTGACATCACAACGCGTCAGCTATTATCGCATACATCTGGTCTGTCAGACCCTGAAATTTACTGGCTGGCCCATCCGGGCCGGATTGATGATATGATCCGCAATACGATTGCAGCGCGCCATGACCGTGGATTTGAGTACTGTAATTTAGGGTACGGGATCGCTGCGACCGTTATTGAACTGGCTGCGCAGCGCCGCTTTGACAGACTTTTCACCGACATCTTTAACCCGATACCCATGGATGCCGGCTTTAACTGGTCAGGCGTTGGTCAACATGCGCGCAAAACAGGCGCTACTCTATATCGAGAAACAGAGGCGGGTTGGGAGATTCAGGTGGATGGACCTGAAACGCTCACTGGTACCGTGCCGTCCATTCTGATCGAGGATGGGGCGGACCTGTCTACCTATAGGCTTGGGCAGAATGGGACACTCTTTTCGCCTCAGGGTGGTTTGCGGATTGGCCTAGCGGATATGGCGATGTTGGCCCAGCTTTTGACCGATGTGCCTGAGCTTACAACGCCAGTTTGGACCCTGAATGAAAGTGCATCCAATGGTGTCCATGACAATCGGTATTTCACACAATTTGGAACGGGCGTGCATGTTCACCCTGCTTCAGACTCTCCGTGGCCGGGTCAGACGATGTGGGGACATCATGGTGAGGCCTATGGTCTTTATGCGGGCGCATGGTATCTGCCGGATTTGGGAGTATCCGTCAGCTATGCTGTCACTGGAACGCCAGAGGCTCCGCCGAAACGAAGCGCTGTTCATCCTGCTCTGAATGAGTTCACCGAACCCCTATTGAATGCCACGAGAGCGGCCTATCAGAAACAACTCTAGGCCAGGATCCCGGCGATCAGATACATCGCTGTCGCTCCTGCCCCTGCAATAAGCGCGTAGGGGAGTTGCGTGCGCACATGCTCCATATGATCGCAACCTGCGGCCAAGGATGCGATGATGGTCGTGTCGGAAATGGGGGAACAGTGGTCGCCGAAAACGCCCCCGCCCATAACGGCCGCAACAGCCAAAGGGAGGGGAATACCCGCCCCGATGGCGAGCGGCACGGCAACAGGGATCAAGATGGCGTAGGTCCCCCAACTGGTTCCGGACGTGAATGACGTAAAGCCAGCAACCACGAAGAGGAGGGCTGGAATTGCAAAAGGTGCAGGAACTTGGCTCGCCAATTCGGCGATATAGGGGCCTGTGCCCAGCGCACTCAAACTATCGCCGAGTACAAGAGCGAGGAAAATAACAGTCACGGCGGGCAGCAAATCGCCCATGCCTTTAAAGCCAAGATTAACAGCCTGTCCTTTCTCGCGACCGCTTAGAATCAGAAAGACAAAAGCCACTGCAGTGGCAAGGATGACTGACCAGAGGATTGCTTGAGAGCCTGAACCCTCACGGATATCGCCATTGCCCGTCCAGATCATGAAGCCGATCGTGCCACCGATCATGATCAGAAGAGGTACGGCCATATAGGCCCAGTTTGACGGTGGAGCCGGGGCTTCGTTGAAAGCGCCCCCTGTCGCTTTCACACTTGTTTTAGCTCCAGTCTCGATCATGTGCATCGGCCCAAAGGTTCGATTGAGGCCGATTGTTATGAAGACCAGTGCGAGGGTCAGCAGAGGATAGAAATTGAGGGTAATCGTCTGCATCAAGACAGTGACTGGTTCTTCGGTCCCTGCTTCTATCAGCAATCCAAGAATGTAAGCACCCCAGGCATTGAACAGGACAAGGATGCTCACCGGAGAGCACGTGCTATCGATGATATAAGCGAGTCGTTCCCGACTCAGCTTGAGCTTATCGAAAATCGGTCGGGCTAAGACACCACTTGTCAGTAGGCTGATGTTTGTCTCAACGAAAATCAGGACGCCGCAAATCGCTGTGACGAGACCGGCCCTTCGCGGCGTTGATGCGAAGCCAGAGTTTTGCAAGGCTTTGACCATCGCGCTGATGCCGCCTGATTTCTGCATGTAGACAATCAGTGCACCGATGATCAGACAGAAGAGAATAATCCGAGTGTTGTAGGCGCTCGAGAACACCCCCGCGGCGCGGTCAATCGAGTTTAAGACGCCAAGGGCTGGATTCATTCCAGCTATAAAAGTTTCAGCCAGTAAGATTGCGAGGCCCAGCGCCCAAAATACATTCCGGGTCCAGACCGCTACGATGATCGCTACAATTGGAGGAAGAAGGCTTAGCCAGTCCATGTAGAGTCTAATTTACAATTCCGATGGATGTCAGGGTACTCGTTCTCGCGGCCTCGGCCTGCCTGAGTAGTCTAAGCATATTGCCGCTCCAAATTTTCTCGATGTCTTCGTCGCTATAGCCGGCGGCTTTCAAGTCTGCTGTGATTTTGGGGATCATTGAAACATCGCTCATGCCGTCGACGCCTCCGCCACCGTCGAAGTCACCGCTGATGCCGACATGATCTGGCCCCACGAGGTCGAGCACATGGAAAGTATGTTCCATAAATTTCTCATAGGTCGAGCGGGGTCTTGGAAAGTCAGCATTAATCGCTTGCCGCTCAGTGTTCCAGGCCGCGAGCGTCGCCTCGTCCATGTTTGGTACATCTGTACCATAACGCGCCTCCAGATCGGCGAGCGCTGCGGCGCGTTTCGGACTCGGTTCAAGCGCTTCAAGGTAGCCTCCAAAGATATTCATCTGAATTACGCCACCACTCTCAGCCAGCTCAAGGATTAACGCGTCGTCGATATTGCGCGGATGATCAAAAATCGCTTTTGCACTGGTGTGGGACAGGATGATTGGTGTGGTGGATAGAGCGATCATATCACGCGTTGCGGCGTCACTTGAATGGCTTCCGTCCACGATGATGCCCAATCGATTTGCTTCCCGAATTAAGTCTTCGCCAAGTAGGCTCAAGCCATCATATAGAACTTCACTGTCAGTAGAACTGTCAGCAAACTGATTATTGGAGAAGTGAACCGGCCCCAGCATCCGAAGGCCGCCAACGTAAAATGTCTCGAGAAAACTGACATCAGTCCCGAAAGGGTAAGCGTTTTCCATGCTTTGGAAAATGACGATTTTACCTTCACTCACAATGCGGTCCGCATCGTCAGCAGTGAATGCCAACTCGACTTTCTCATGGTGCTTTGCCGCGAGTTCACGGATGGCTGATTGTCGGAGGATCCCATTTGTCCGGGCCGTGCGATAACCCGCCTCATTAAGAGGACCTTGCCGCGTATAAATAACCCAGAATCCACCATCCAATCCGCCTTCAACAATTCTTGGATAGTCAACTTGAGACCCGTCGATCTCCCAACTTTGCCGCTCCAGAAAGTTGTAGTCCTCAGTATGGAAAAGGGCAGGGGTATCCAAATGGCTGTCGAAGACCATCAGCCCCTGATGAAATGCGTTTTCATCAACTGTGTCGGCTGCGGGTGTCTTGACTTGGCTTCCGGTCGTCTCACTGAGGGGCGGGGAACAGCCAGCCAGAAGCAAACCAACACATGTGACAAGAATTTCTCGACGCATTCGAACACCTCATTTTTGAGAAGTATGCGTAATCGTGATCGAGGAGATGGCAAGACCATCAATCATCCTGCTTATCGCGCAGCACGCTCCATTGGCGAAGGCGGTTTAATATTTGAGCCTCTCGCCCCTCGCCTTTCGGGGCATAGAATTGCTCACGCGCCATGCCGTCTGGAAAGTAATTCTGCCCTGAAAAACCGTGCTCAGTGTCGTGATCATAAGCATAGCCTTGCCCATATCCCTGCTCCTTCATCATTCCCGTTGGAGCGTTCAAAATATGCTTTGGTGGTATGAGCGAACCTGTCGCTTTCGCCGATTTTTGTGCGGCCTTCCACGCTGTATAGACCGCGTTGGATTTTGGAGATGTCGCAAGATGAACGACTGCATGCGCGAGCGCCAATTCCCCTTCCGGGCTTCCAAGACGTTCATAAGTACGCGCGGCCTCATTGGTAATCATAAGGGCGGTTGGATCCGCGAGGCCAATATCCTCGCTTGCCATCCGGATCAATCGCCGAGCCAGATAAAGCGGGTCCTCACCGCCCGTTATCATCCGTGCAAACCAGTATAGCGCCGCATCCGGATCAGAGCCCCGCACAGACTTATGCAATGCTGAGATGAGATTATAATGCTCATCGCGATTTTTATCGTAGGCTGGGGCCCTTTTCTGAAGGGCCGAGGTGAGATCTTCAACGCTGAGTCTGCTCTGATCACCTGCGAGCGTAAATACTTGTTCCGCCAGATTGAGTAGATAACGTCCATCGCCGTCAGCCATATCGATCAGGGCCGCTCTGGCGCGTTGTTCCAATGGTAAGCTCCGCCCTGTTTCAGTCTCTGCGCGCTGAAGCAGGATTTCTGCTCCGTCCTCAGTAATCCTGTTCAAGACTAAAACGGCACAGCGGGAGAGTAAGGCGCCATTCAGTTCAAAACTTGGGTTTTCGGTTGTTGCACCGACTAGTGTCACGGTGCCGGCTTCAACATGGGGCAGAAAACCATCCTGTTGCGCGCGATTGAAACGATGGATCTCATCGACGAAGAGAAGCGTTCCTTGCCCGGTCACCCGTCTGTTCTCAGCAGCGTCAAACACCGTGCGAAGCTCCTTAACACCTGAAAAGACCGCAGAAATGGCTTCGAAATAGAGGTCGGTTTCAGATGCCAAGAGCCGGGCAATCGTTGTTTTGCCTACACCGGGTGGTCCCCAAAGGACAATCGACGACAGGTGTCCACTGGCGATCATTCGGCTGAGCGAGCCATCTCCCCCCAGAAGATGATCTTGCCCGACGACCTCATCAAGCGTTTGTGGCCTTAACCGATCGGCTAAAGGCCGAGGCGCTTCCTCAGAAAGACCAGAGGCTGAAAACAAGTCGCTCATGCCATAAGCCATAACCGCTACCCTCATCTTTGATAAGGATCGTCTTAGCTTACGGGGTCATGTTTCTCAAGAACAAAAAATGAACAAACTACAGTACGACTGTGCCCTGTATGGTTCGCCCATTGCGATCAATCTCGATGGTCCAGCGACCTTGTTCGCGATCTAAAGCACGTTCTAAATCTCCGATCGAGTTGATAGGCTGATCGTCGATTGAGCGAATAATATCACCAGTTTGTACAATTCTACGCGCATAAGCCCTGCGCATAACACGCATGACTAAAATCCCGCTTTCAAAAGGGTCGCGTCCGAGTTCTTCGGCGAGTCTGGGGTTAAGTTCTGCGACTTCGGCTCCGGTAAAAGGGTGCCGACCTTCAAGTAGAACAAGATCCGCTTCGGTTGCACCCGGCGGTGGTGCCAGTTCAACATTGATCACGCGCTCGCGGCTTCCGCGCAAAACGGTGAGGGCTGCTTCTTCGCCTGGCGATCGCGTTGCAGCCAAGAACTTCAGACCCCGCTCGTCAAACACTTCTCGACCATCAATTTCTAGAACGAGATCACCTCGACGAAGCCCCGCCTCATCACCCGGGCCATCATCATACACTTCGCTGATAATCACACCGATTGGCCGGTCTAGGCCTTGTGCGCGCGCAATATCAAATGTCACAGACTGACCTTTAATGCCGAGCCATGGTCGAACGATCATGCCTTCATTCACTGCTGCATCAACGACGCGCTTGACCATCTCTGAGGGGATCGCAAAACCGATCCCGTTCGAGCCTCCAGAGCGTGAAAAGATCGCTGTGTTCACCCCGACAAGCTCACCACGGGTGTTCACCAGCGCGCCACCGGAATTACCCGGATTAACCGCGGCATCGGTCTGCAGGAAAAACGCGTAATCTGACACTCCGACATCTGTCCGCGCTGTGGCCGAGATAATTCCGCTCGTCACGGTTTGTCCGACACCGAAAGGATTACCGATGGCTAAGACAAGATCACCAACTTCGACACCGCGTGTATCTGCGAAATCTAGCGCTGGCAGTCCTTCTCTATCGGTATCAATTTTCAACACGGCGAGATCTGTCCTGTCATCTGCAAGGATAAGCTCGGCTTGATATTCACGACGATCGGAGAGGACAACAAGGAACTCATCGGCCCCTTCGATGACATGGTTATTGGTGACGATGACGCCTTCATTTGAGACGATAACGCCTGATCCAAGCGAGTTTTGAACGCGCTCTTGCGTTCCGGGGCCTGTGCGAAACCGTCGCCCGAAAAGGTCCTGCATAATCTGGCCACGTTGCACGGTCTTCTTGGTGTAGACATTGACGACTGCGGGCGCGACATCGCGCACCAGCGGGGCATAGCTCATCTGAACCTGTTCACGCGTTTCTGGGACCTGCTTGTCCGGCGCGGACCAGATTTGCGCGTGGGACTGATAAAGGGGACTCATCATCAGCATGAGCAAGGCGGCGAGGAGTATGATGACACCCGCCAAAAGCTTTGAAACGTGTTTCGTCATGGATACAGCGTAATTCATAATTATGGCTCTATTCCGGCAGTGAGACGGACGCAATCAGGCGTCACATGACAATGTAGATAGATTAGATGTTGGTCGCGGCCTTGCGATCTGCAAGGGCTTGGAGGTTGCGCTCATGGTCCTCGCGACTGATGCGGTAGAAGCTGATGGCGAATAGCATCAGCATCCAAACTGTAAGGAGTGTTACCGCATAGCCCCAGCCGAGCGCCCGGACAGACTCCTGACTGACTTCACTGGCGGTCATACCGGGTACGATTGCAGCGGCTGCCAAGATGAGTGATGCGCTGAAAACTCCGACCATTTGCGAAAGCTTGCGCATGAAACTAATGCCCGCGAAAAAGACACCCTCAGAGCGGCGTCCTGTCTTCAGCTCACTTTCTTCAACGATATCGGCCACCATAGAGGTCGCAAGGATCTGATAGGCGATAATCAGCGCAACATCGATCACGGTGACCAAAAGAATTGTATTGAAGAGTGCCTCTGTTCCATTTGGCGGCATAAGACCGAGCTGTCGCGCAAAGACTGGAGCAGGTGCAATGGTGAAGGCGAGAAGACCGATGATGATCGCTGCTCGTTTCTTGCCAAGTTTCTTGCCAGCAATTGGTGCGATCACAAGAGCAAGGATTGCCGAGATAAAGACTGCAAGCGTCAGAAGACCAATTTGATCGCTTGTAAAGCCCCAGAAGAATCCATTGATGTATTGATTCAGCGTCGCCGATATTCCGGTCGCGATCAGGCCGAACATGGTCGCGACAAAGAGCGCTCTAAATGATGGGTTGGAA
>JBCCDF010000149.1:0-7131 GCA_039030935.1 Pseudomonadota bacterium
GAGTCTGTGCGCACGGCATCAGACATGTCAGAGACGTTGTGATCAGACGTCTACCCGTCGCCTTTACCAGGTTCAGGACTAAAGAAGTTCGCTAATTTGTCAGTCACTTGGGCAAACTCTTCTCGATCTTCCGGTGGTTCACCCATTTCTCTAATGTTTGGCCAGATTTCGGCATACTTCTCATTGAGCTTGAACCATTTTTTATCTTCATCATCTTCCGTATCGGGTGCGATGGCCTCAACAGGACATTCCGGCTCGCAAACGCCACAGTCGATACATTCATCGGGATGAATGACGAGCATGTTCTCGCCCTCGTAGAAACAATCTACGGGGCAAACTTCAACACAATCCATATATTTGCAGCGGATACAGGCATCCATTACAATATAGGTCATAGCGGGTGACAACCTTCTGATTACAATGCGGAAATGGCGACAGCACTAGGCTAAGTCAATGGACCTGACTGTCACGGTCTGTTTAGTTCTGCTCTACGACGGGCAGCAGTTCGATGAGCATCGTCAATATGCAGGAGTGAAGAGACATGGCGAATGTAGGCCTCTTCAAACTTACAAGCCTCCCCATCAGCGAAAGACACATCGTAGAGCGCTTCTATAAGGGAGACACGTTCGCTTTGGTCGAGCCCTTTGACATGCCGGGTCAAAGCATGCGCGTCGACGGCTTGTTCTGAAAGCGCTTCTGCCTTTTTGAGCGTTGCGTCTGCTGTCGCGGCATCCATTCCGAAACTGGTGACCAGAATTTCTGCAATCATGTCGCTTTCGATGTTGGCATAGACACCGTCGATCAAAGCGGCCTCGATGAGAAGTGCAGCCGCGGCTTCATGCGGGTCGAGATTGCGCTCAGGCGCAATGGGACGTGATTTACCAAAAAGGCGGGAGAAGAAATTAGCCATAAGCCTTATGTGTCACTTTCAAAAGGAGAGTAAAGGGTTTGGGCTTCACTCGCCGGTCCGCGGCGCTCGCCATAGGCGAGGATTTGAACACTTTGGATCTGCTTGGCCTTATAAAATGTCAGAATGTCCTCGAGTATAATCCGTGCGCCCGCCTTAGTGACCTTCCGGGTTTGTCCATTGCGCGTCAGTCTAACGCCTTTGCGAGATACATATTGCGTTGCCAAAGCGCGAGTTTTGAAGAAACGGGCTCTCCAGAGCCAGATATCAAGGCGAACAGCATCACTTTCAGTGCTCATTCAGACGGATTTTCGCCAGTTTTTGGCATCTCGGTTGAGAACTGAGCTTCTTTGTTTGATACGTCGGATGGGAGATTCGATGTTTCTGCCGTGACGTCGCCTGTCTCTGGGGATGCCGTCTCCGGTTTCGCCGCTTTTACTTTCGGTTTTGGTTTGCGCTTTTTCTTCGGCACGGCCTTTGGTTTTTCAGGCAACAGAGCGGCCAGAGCTGCAAACGGGCTATTCGGATCAGGTTGCCGCTGCGCAGAACGGCCACGTCCGCCACCTTGATGGCGCGGTTTGCCTTTGCCGCCCTTATCGCCTTTCCCTCTGGTAGGGCGGTTTCCACTCTGAGGGCGTTCATTTCGTGATTTGCGTTGTGGGCGGTTTTCGCGGCGCTGCTTTTGCTCTTCAAGTCGCGCGCGTGACTGAAAGCGCCAAAGCTTTACAGCCCCAGTCTCAGTGTCTTTTTCCGCCGGAACCACTCCAAAGCCTTTCAGGACATTGTGAAAGTCCTCCAGCGGGCATGAGACGATTGAGGCAAGGTCCGGCGGTATTTCGAACGTGGCTTTGCCGGCCTCTTTTCGGCGTTTTGAGAGTTCCCATCCCAGCCGTTCCGCTAAATCAGCACGAACGGCGCGTTTCCCAAAACGGAGATAGCCTTGGGATGCGAGATCTTCATCAGGCCACGTGCCGTCCAATTCGAAGCTGCCCGCCCCTTCCGGAGCGACTTTTCGGCTGCGTCCATCTCCAAGTTCCTGTAGGACTGCAATCAAACGCTGAGATGCGGGCTTTTGGGCGTCTGGGACATGGGCAGCAATTCTGCCGGAGCGAATACCGATCTCTTTCAGCTTCGTTCGATCTTCGTGGCTCGGATGAAGGCTGCCATCTTCATTGCGCAAGTCGCAGGCCGCTCCTGCTTCTAGAAGGCGGAATGCAAGCCCGCGAGCCAAGCCTTCTAAGCCAAGGTCATCAGCTGAGAACTTCAATTTAAAATGAGTTGGCAACCGTTTCTGAATTTCACTTCCAAGCCATTCATTCAGCCGCATCGTCGCGGCGTCTTTTTGGTGCTGTTCGGCCTCTTCTGCTCCGATCAGTTTTGCGCCAGGTGCAAGCCAGTGTGGGCCGGTTATGAGTTTGGCAACGGCGGCTCCGTTCCAGACAATCTGTGCTTTCTCATCGATTTTTAGCGCCATTTCTGGAGCGCCCGCGATCAGTTTTAAACGCTGAGCGATTTCCGGGGCAAGGGCCTGTATCGCGGCGTGCCGGAGGGTCTTGCCTTCAAGCGTCGACGCGTTGGTTTCTGGCTCAAAACTCAGCCCCACCAATCGACCGACCATATGGCCTTCAATAGTTACCTCACCAGTATCGGATACGTTTGTGGTCAACAGGTCTTCCCTTTTAAGGCCAGCAATAAGTGCGGTGGTGCGTCGGTCTACGAACCTTTGCGTCAGTGCCTCATGTAGCGCATCTGAGAGGCGGTCTTCAACCGCTCTTGTCCGCTCACGCCAATGTTCGGGCTGTGCCAACCAGTCTGAGCGAAACGCCGCATAGGTCCATGTCCGGATCATGGCGAGGCGCTGCTGCAGGAGGCCGATATCTCCGAGTGTATTATCGAGCACTTTGATGCGCTCTTCCATGGCGGCATCGCCTAGACGCGCATCGGGGTCATGGAGCGTTTCGGCGAGGCCAAGTACGAGGCGTCCGTGCCCTTCATGTCCTGCCTTTCGGAAGTCAGGCAATCGCGCCAGATCCCAGAGACGATGAATGTTACGCTCGCCGCGTATGTCTGGTCCAATGGCTTCGTCTTCCGCCATCCGTCGCAAGACCCATTCATCGAGGCCATAGGGATTTTGGCGAAGGACCGGATGTTTGCTGGATCGTCCAAGGCTTGCGATCAGTGTTTTAATCGAGCGATAGTCCAACTCAGAATTGCGCCATTGCAGCTCAACGACGGGTTCATAGCGGTGCTCTTCAACCGCATGGATCGTGTCTTCTTCGAAAGGGGGGCAATCAGCGGTCTCGCCAAAATACCCGTCTTCGCGAAAACGCCCGGCGCGCCCAGCGATCTGGCCGAGTTCAGCCGATGAGAGATAGCGGTGGCGGCGTCCATCAAACTTGGCGCGTCCTGCGAAAGCGATGCGGTCCACATCAAGGTTCAGCCCCATCCCAATAGCATCTGTGGCAACGAGATAGTCCACTTCACCTGATTGATACATGGCGACTTGAGCGTTGCGTGTGCGTGGACTTAGCCCGCCCATAACCACAGCACTTCCGCCTTTCTGACGACGCAACACTTCGGCAATCGCGTAGACTTTATCAGCGCCAAACGCCACGATTGCTGTACGCTTTGGTAGCTTCGTAATCTTCTTTGGGCCCGCATAAGAGAGCGTGGAGAAGCGCTCTCGAACATCTGTGGAGATATCAAAGTCTAGCTCGCGCAGAACGTCGCGCATCGTGTCAGAACCAAGTAGGAGTGTTTCCTGAGTCCCACGGCAATTCAGGATGCGGTCGGTGAAAACATGACCGCGATCACTATCTTCAGCAAGCTGGATTTCGTCAATGGCGACGAACTCAGTGCGTTTCTCGACAGGCATCGATTCAACTGTGCAAACCCAATAGCGCGGTGCGTCTGGGAGGATGCGTTCTTCCCCTGTGACGAGAGCGACAGCGCGCGCCCCTTTGGCCTTTACGATCCGATCATAGACCTCTCTCGCCAATAGGCGGAGTGGGAGCCCGATCATGCCACTGGAGTAGCCCATCATGCGTTCCAGAGCGTAATGCGTCTTGCCCGTATTGGTCGGGCCGAGGATGGCTTTAAGCGTAGTCATTTATGGGGATGTGTCCCCTAAGTCTTCTTGGACAAGCAACCGGGTGCGCTAGACCCGTTTTTCAACTTCGGAGATTACGGCGTCTGCGGTGATGCCGAATTTCTCATATAGCGCTTTGTAGGGCGCTGAGGCGCCAAAGCGGTCCATTCCTACAAAGCCACCGTCAAAGCCGATCCAACGGTCCCAACCGAAGCGTACACCTGCTTCAACCGCGACTTTAGGGAGGTCACCGCCTAGGGTCTCTTTCTGATAGGCCGCGTCTTGTTGCTCAAATAAATCCATGCACGGCATAGACACAACGCGGACAGCAATCCCTTTTTCAGCGAGGGCGGCCTGTGCTTCCATAGCGATTTCAACTTCGGATCCAGTCGCAATAATAATGGCTTTTGCGTCATCCGCATCTGAGAGCACATAGGCGCCTTTGGCGGATAGATTGTCATCCGTATGGGCCTTTCGCGCGCTTTTGACCGTCTGACGGGTCAGCGCCATTGTTGATGGCCCCGTTGTATTCCGCAGCGCTGTTTCCCAGCATTCAGCGGTTTCAACACCGTCACAGGGCCTGAAGACGAGCATGTTTGGCATCGCCCGTAAGCTTGAGACTTGTTCAACAGGTTGATGGGTTGGACCGTCTTCACCAAGCCCAATTGAGTCGTGTGTCATGACGTGTACGACACGTTCACCCATGAGAGCGCCAAGGCGGATTGCAGCACGGCTGTAGTCTGAGAAGATAAGAAAGGTTCCGGAGTAGGGGATCACACCGCCATGTAGGGCCATGCCGTTCATTGCGGCGGCCATACCATGCTCTCGGATGCCATAATGGACATAACGGCCGCCTGGATTGTCCTGTGTGATCGGGTCAGTGTGGCTCGTTTTTGTATTGTTTGAGCCTGTCAGGTCGGCTGACCCCCCAATCATTTCAGGAATGGCTTCCGTAAGCTTTTCCAATACTGCTCCTGACCATTTCCGCGTTGCGTTGTCTTTTCCGCCGTCGATAACCGCTTTCTTGTGATCAATGATAATTTGAGCGAGATTTTCAGGCAGCACCGCGTCGTTCGCAGCGATAAAGGCCTCTTTCTGTTCGTGAATCTCAAAGCGATTATACCAATCGCGGTAATGGGACAGAGCGTTATCTCCGGCGGCTCTCCAGGCGTCTTCGATCTCAGTCGGGATAATGAATGGCTCATAGGGCCAGCCGATTGCCTCGCGTACGGTCTCGACTTCTTCGGGGCCATAGGGGCCACCATGTGCAGGCCCAGTGCCGGCACGTTTTGCCCCATAGCCAATGATGGTTTTGACCGCGAGCATGACCGGTTTATCCTGATCCTGCGCCCAGCGTAGGGCGGCTTCAACATCCTCAGGGTCGTGACCATCAACCCGTTTTGTGACCCAGCCTGACGCTTCAAATCTCGCGCATTGGTCTGTCGCATCTGCTAGATCTGTGCCGCCATCAATCGTTACGGCATTATCATCAAACAGAACGATCAGATTGGACAGCTTCATATGCCCAGCGAGGGTAATGGCTTCCTGGCTGACCCCTTCCATGAGGCAGCCATCACCGGCTAGAATATAAGTCTTGTGATTGACGAGATCGTCTCCAAACCGCGCATTCAAATGACGCTCTGCGATGGCCATGCCGACACCGGTTGCGATGCCTTGGCCTAGCGGCCCTGTCGTTGTCTCTACGCCCCTAGTCACGAAGTTCTCAGGATGGCCCGGTGTTGAGGCGCCGAGTTGGCGGAAATTGATAATGTCATCACGACTGACACTCTTGTATCCGGTGAGATGCAAAAGGGCATAAATCAGCATAGAGCCATGACCCGCCGACAGTATAAAGCGGTCACGATCGGCCCAGTTCGGATCGGCCGGATTGTGTTTCAGGAATTTCCGAAAAAGCACGGTTGCTGTGTCGGCCATGCCGAGGGGCAGGCCAACATGACCGGATTTGGCATTCTCTACAGCGTCAATTGAAAGCGCTCGGATCGCATTGGCCATATCGCGATTGGTTACGGTCATTCTGTTCCCTCCAACTACAGACTCGCAATCCGCGATGGCATCGAGGGAGTCAAGCGATTCACCGTCACTTCTATTGAGTTTTCATGATAATGGCGGCAAAGCTGTCGCATGAGTTCTGTTACTGGGTCCGCTGCACACCTTGATAAAGCGCTTAGCCGCCTTGAACGCGCGGTTGATTCGCTGTTTGAACGCTCGGGCAATATCGGCCTGATGCGTCGCGAACTGGCCGCCATGACGGAGGATAGAGAGCGCCTTGCCGCTGACCTTGATGCGTCCATGGCCCGCGAAGCTGATTTACAGGCTTTGGCCGACGAAGCCTCAGAGGCTCTCGGGTCTGCGATTGAAGAGGTCAGGGCTGCTTTGGGTCGTGAGGGAGCGAGCTAATGGCAATGGCAGATGTGCAGATCCGCGGGCGACAATACTCCATTGCTTGTGCGCCCGGACGAGAAGCCCGCTTGGTCGCGCTGTCACGCCAACTGGATGAGCGTGTAGAGACAATTGCACATGCCGTGGGCGAGGTCGGCAACGACCGCTTACTCTTATTTGCAGCATTGGCGTTGCTGGATGAATTGGATGTCGCCTCTCGCGGTGTTGCTGTTGCGGCCGCTCCAGAACTCGGTCGCGCAGCAGACGCTTTAAACAATGCAGCGCGCCGGATAGACGCTCTGGCAGAGCGTATTGAGAGCAATACCTGACTGAGACAGCACCCGCTCCGGTGAGCGGAAGATTCTACCACTCAGGGGATCTAAAGGATAAGAAGACCGACCGTTTTGCTTCAATACGAGCGCGAGCAAGACTATCTAGGATCAATCCGCAAACCGCACTTACCGTTGCTGTAATCACAAGCCCCATCGACAGGACCGCTGTCGGTAGTCTTGGGACTTCGCCGGTCTGTGCATAGGTCATGGCAACTGGGGCAAAGAGGGTCAAGGCACAGATCACAAGCGCCAAGCCGATGGCACCAAAGAAGGCTGCAGGCCGAGTTTCTTTGGCCAACATGGCGAACATCCCAAGGATGCGGAACCCATCCCGGAAGGTTCGTAGCTTTGATTCACTGTCGTCAGGTCGCACGCCATAAGGTGTCGGGCGCTCCAGCGTTGGA
>JBCCDF010000150.1:0-7130 GCA_039030935.1 Pseudomonadota bacterium
CCTCGGCGCGATCCAACGTCGCCTTCTTGTGCTTGAGCGTGAAGGCGCAGAGCAATTCTTCGGTGAGCCTGCCCTGAAGCTCAAAGACTTTATGCGCACCACCCGTGATGGACGTGGTTACGTCAATATTCTAGACTCAACCACGCTTATCAATTCACCTCGCCTTTATTCGACATTCCTTCTGTGGCTGCTCTCGGAATTATTCGAAGAGCTGCCGGAAGTCGGCGACCCGGATAAGCCAAAAATGGTCTTCTTCTTTGATGAGGCGCACCTGCTCTTCAATGACGCTCCACGTGCGCTCATGGAGAAGATTGATCAAGTCGTCCGCCTTATCCGCTCAAAAGGTGTCGGCGTCTTTTTTGTCACTCAAAATCCGCGCGACCTGCCGGAAAGTGTTCTCGCTCAGCTTGGCAACCGCATCCAACATGCGTTGCGGGCCTACACACCCGGTGAGCGCAAAGGGGTCAGAGCTGCAGCTCAGTCCTTTAGGGAGAACCCGGATTTTGACACCGAAGATGTCATTACAGATCTCGGTGTCGGCGAGGCGCTCGTGTCGACACTTGATGAGAAGGGCGCACCCGGCATCGTTCAGCGGACACTGATCCGGCCGCCAAGTTCACGGCTTGGACCGGCGACCGAGGATGAACGCGAGGCTGAAATGGAGCGCAGTCCTGTTCTTGGCCTCTACGATGAGGCCGTGGACCGCGAAAGCGCCTATGAGATCCTGCTTGAACGCGAAGAAGAAGCCGCTGAGGAAGCGGAACGCCTTGCCAGAGAGGAAGAGCGGGCCAAACGCGAGATGGAGAAGAAACGGTCGCGGTCATCACGGTCCACATCCCGCAGACGCTCAACCCGCATGACACCGACAGAGCGCAGCATTAACACTGCTACGCGGACAATCGCTCGCGATGTCACAAAATACGTCCTCAGAGGTATTTTTGGCGGACGGAGACGCTGAACACCGGTCCAGACAAACTAATATAGCGCCACGTCTTCCATACAGCCGATCTTGCCATTAAGTTGGATGAGACGCTGAAGTACTAGGCGCGCTAGAGACATAATCCACGGGAGGCGAAAGCCATGAAAGAGTATATGCAATTCTACATTAACGGTGAGTGGGTCGATCCAATCGAGCCGCGCTCTCTCGACGTTGAGAACCCAGCGACTGAAGAACCGTTTGCAAAAATCTCTCTCGGCTCAGCAGCCGATGTCGATAAAGCCGTCGCGGCGGCCAAAGCGGCATTTACGACATTTTCTACGACAAGCGTTGAATACCGCGCAGAGCTGCTCGACAAAATCACAGCTGGCATTCAAGCCCGCATGGGAGACATGGCTGAGGCAATCTCAGATGAAATGGGCGCGCCGATGTGGCTTGCTAATGCGGCTCAGGTTCCAGCAGGCATGGGACACTTTGCAACGATGAGCCAAATCCTTCGTAACTATGAGTTCGAAGAGCAAAAAGGCTCGACGCTTCTACGCAAAGAACCGATCGGCGTTTGCGGATTTATCACGCCATGGAATTGGCCGCTTAATCAGATCGCTTGTAAGGTTGCACCGGCCATCGCTGCGGGCTGCACAATGGTCCTGAAACCCTCTGAAATTTCACCGCTCAACGCGATGATCTTCACGGAAATCATGCACGAAGCCGGCGTTCCAGCCGGTGTCTTCAACCTCGTCAATGGTGACGGCCCAAGCGTCGGCGCCCATCTATCCGGTCATAAAGACGTCGACATGATGAGCTTCACGGGATCGACCCGTGCAGGCGTGCTGGTCGCACAGGCAGCAGCCCCAACTGTGAAACGCGTTGCACAAGAGCTTGGCGGGAAGTCTCCGAATATCGTCTTGCCGGATGCAGACCTTCAGCAGGCTGTTTCGGGCGGCGTTATGCAGATGATGACCAATTCTGGTCAGTCTTGTAACGCGCCAAGCCGGATGTTCGTCCCGCGTGAAAAGAATGATGAGGCGAAAGCAATCGCTCAGGCCACAGCCGAAGCGGTCAAAGTTCAGATGCCGCGTGAGGCAGAGCGCGGTGCGATCGGACCGATCTCTAACGGCAATCAGTATCAGAAGGTTCAGGACCTGATCCAAAAAGGCATTGATGAAGGTGCAACCCTCGTTGCGGGGGGAACGGGTCGTCCTGAAGGCCTCAACCGTGGCTACTTTGCCCGCCCGACTGTCTTTGCTGATGTCACAAATGACATGGAAATCGCCCGCGAAGAAATCTTCGGACCGGTTCTGACCATGATCGCGTATGATGATCTCGAAGACGCTATCGAAATGGCGAACGATACTGAGTATGGCCTCGCCGGTTATGTTCAGGGGCCAGCCGACAAGGCGGCTAAAGTCGCGAACCGTATCCGCGCTGGCCAAATCCAAATCAATGGCCAAGGCCCTGACTTCACAGCGCCATTTGGGGGCTACAAACAGTCTGGAAACGGCCGCGAGTGGGGCGAGCACGGCTTTGAAGAGTTCCTCGAAATTAAAGCTGTTATGGGCGCTGCTGCGGCCTAAACAGAAGCATCGATTTCAAATTTGGAGCGGCGGCCCTTGGGTCGCCGTTTTTCGTTGGAATGCGCAATTCAGCGCTTCATCTACCCTAAGCGACCAAACCTGCTATGCTGAAATAGCAACAATAAAGGGGGTTGCACATCATGGATCAACAAATCGAACAATACGGGCCAATCGTCCTTGCATGGACCACCAATATTTTACTGGCCCTTGTCATCCTTATCGTCGGTTTCTGGATTGCCGGACGGGTTGGAAAACTCGTCAAAGGGCTCGGCGCGAAGTACGACAATCTTGATTCCACACTGTTCAATTTTCTCGGCAGTTTAGCACGCTATACGATACTGGCTTTCGTCTTCATTGCCGTTCTGAATCGCTTCGGGGTAGAGACAACATCTATCATCGCCCTACTGGGTGCTGCAGGTCTTGCCATTGGTCTCGCGCTTCAAGGCGCTATGTCAAATCTAGCCGCAGGCGTCATGCTGATGATCTTCCGTCCCTACAAAGTAGGTGACTTCATCGATGCGGCAGGACAGTTCGGAAATGTCGAAGAGATCACGCTCTTCACTACTGTTCTTCGAACCTTTGACCATCAACAAATCATCATTCCAAATGGAAGCATTTGGGGCCAACAAATCGTCAATCACAGCCACCATCCTATCCGCGGCGTCGAAATGACATTTGGAGTCTCTTATGACAGCGACATCGACAAAACGCGTGACGTCATCGCAAAGGTTTTCGCAGATCATGAGTTGGTTCTTAACGATCCAGCTCCCGACATTGCTGTCTCAACCCTGAATGACAGCTCTGTTGACTTCATCACCCGTCCGTTTGTGAAAGGTGAGGATTGGTTCACCGTTCGCTATTCTGTTCCAGAAGCGGTCAAAAAAGCGCTTGATGAAGCGGGCATTGAAATTCCATTCCCGCATCAGAAAGTTATCCTTTTTAAGGGCGAGGAATAGCCATTTAAAGAAAGTCCTAATATCACAAAGGCCTGTTGCTAATTCGGCAGGCCTTTTTCTCTGGTCACATAAAGTTGTCTGGCGTTCAGCTTGCATATGTTAATACAATATGAATACGGATAAGCAACGGAGCGTTGATATGGTGCAAAAAAGAACTTTAGCTGCCATTGCTGGACTTATGCTTCTCGGAGCTTGCGTCACGGCGACGCCTTATCAGGCCGCAAGCGACGGTCAGAAAGGCTACGCAAACCAACAGATTGAGAGCAATCGCTGGCAAGTCAGCTTCTCTGGGAACAGCCTCACGGAACGAAAAACGGTCGAGACATATCTTCTCTATCGGGCTGCGGAACTGACATCGCAGCAGGGCTTTGACCATTTTCGCGTTGTCACTCGAGAGACAGATGCCGAGAGAAGCCTTATTGCGACGGGCTTTTCTTATGATCCGTTTTATTCAGGGTTCGCCTGTAATTATCGCTTTTATGGACGACGCGGTCGACTTTCGAGTTTTCATCGCCGCGCAAGCTTTGGCTACCGCTCGCGCTTTGGTTACAATGACCCGTTTTGGGGCGGCTATGACGTCCGTGAGATCATCCGCTATGAAGCTTCAGCCGAAATCAAAATGGGGCGCGGACCAAAGCCGGATGATGTTGCTTTCTTTAGCGCGTCTGAAGTGTTGCAAAACCTCTCCCCAACGATTGTCAGACCTGAAGTCTCCTAAACAAAAAGCCCAGCACAATGGCTGGGCTCTTCTTTAGACGTAAGACATGATTTAGCGCGGCGCCATCCGGATAGCACCGTCAAGGCGAACATCTTCACCATTGAAATAACCGTTCTTGCACATCTCGACGGCCAGTGACGCATACTCATCTGGAATGCCCAATCGTGCTGGGTTCGGAACCATTGCGCCAAGAGCCTGCCTTACGTTTTCAGGCGCACCTGCGAGCAGTGGGGTATCAAAGATGCCCGGTAGAATCGTGTTCACACGGATGAGTTCCCGGCTGAGGTCGCGTGCGATTGGCAGTGTCATACCAACAACACCGCCCTTTGAGGCCGAATAGGAAGCTTGCCCAATCTGGCCATCTTCCGCAGCCACTGACGCTGTATTCACCATTGCACCACGTTCGCCATTGATTGGGTCCAGTGTCATCATCCCGGCAGCAGACTTGGCAATACAACGGAAGGTTCCGACAAGGTTGATCTGGATGATCAGGTCAAACTTATCCAACGGGAAGTGCTTGATCTCGCCTGTTTCTTTATTCCGGCTCGCCGTCTTGATGGCGTTACCCGTTCCCGCACAGTTGATCAGAATACGCTCTTGGCCAATGGCGGCTCTCGACTTTTCAAATCCAGCATCAACGCTTTCATCTGATGTCACGTTCACATTACAGAAGACGCCGCCAATTTCGGACGCCATAGCTTCGCCTTTTTCCTCATTTAGGTCGAACAGGGCGCATTTGACGCCGTGGCTTGAAAGGAGCCGTGCGGTTGCGGCGCCAAGGCCAGAAGCACCGCCAGTAATAACGGCGGAGATATCGGAATTAAGTTGCATGAGGGTTTCTCCAATTGTGACTTTGCAAGGGATGTAAAAGGAAGGTACGCTGTCGCCAATGTCTGACCCAACGGAAATCATTATTGAAAACGGCGAAAATGTTCCGACACGCCTACCGCTGGCGACGCAAAAGCAGGCGAAACGGACGAAAACGCGCGTTATTCCAAAATTGCTAAAGGTTGCCGGGCGTATTCCTTTCGCAGACGATCTCGCATCGGCTTATTATTGCGCGGTAGACCCTCGGACGCCTCGTAAGGTTAAGCTGACGCTGTTCGCGGCTCTTGGATATTTCGTCATGCCCGTCGATGCCATTCCAGATGTCTTAGCAGGGCTAGGGTTTACAGACGATGCCACAGTGCTCGCGACAGCCCTTGGGATCGTCGGCGTTCATATCAAAGATACCCATAGACTAGCCGCACGGAGACTGCTCGGCATACCGCTTTACAGAAACGGCCAAGACACGCAGTCGTCTTAATTCAAGCTCCGCTTGATCTTTCCAAACTCATCTTCAGCTACGCCCTCAATGAGCCGAGAGATATAAGCTGAGAGCTGATCGCGCACGTCATACGGCGCTTCCATAGGCAGAAAGTGCGTCGTGTTTGCGCGTTCTTTCAGGACAAGGTGCGGGCATTTCTTCGTCAGTCGCTCCGCAACGGCATCCGTCATTACTGATTGACTGTCAGGGCGCAGAACTGTGATCGGTATCTCGTGCTGTCTGATCCTCGATAGGGCACGCCATGGGCGATTGCGCTGAGCGGCAAACGTCGCGGCCTCCCATTTAGGGTCACAGAGTAATCGCCACGTCTGATCCTCGCTGTCGGTGTCGTTGCCATCAATCCGGTCGAATGCATCGATAATATAATCGGCAAGGAAAGGCTCTCTCCATGTTTTGAATGCGCCGCGTCCTGTGTAACTTTTTTTGATTTCAGCTGTTGAGTTAAACTCAGCTCTTCGGTTGCGGGCCTGACGTACCATTGAACTCGCACCCGCCGCGATTGGGATCAAATGCATGTAAGCGTAATATCGAGGGGTCAGGATCACTGGATCGACTAAAACAAGGCCAGCTACTTTTTCAGGTCTCTCAGCCGCCAACAACAATGCAACTGTCGCCCCCATCGAGTGACCGCCGAGAACGATCTTTTTAAGCGGAGCTTCGCGGTCCAAAAATGCGCTGATATCATCGCAATAGGTTTGCCATGTGCTCAGCAGTTTAGGATCAGCAGGAAGTGTTGTCCGCCCATGCCCGCGCAGATCGACGGCTTGCACCTTTTTTCGCAAGCCAAGCGGCGCCAGAATAGACTGATAGGTCATGGCATTGAAGCCAGTCGCATGAAGCCACAACGCAGAAAGGTGTGCCGTCGGGTCGCCAAATTCCAGCGCCGCCATATCCCCATCGGGGGCTTCAAATTTAAAGCGACGCATCTTTAGCGTGATCCAAACACTTTGCGTAACAGATCTGTCGTGCGGGCGACTGGATTCTCTCGAATCTTCTGCTCCTCAACGGCAAGATAATTAAACAAGCCGTTTAAACCGAAATTGACCGCGTGGGTCGTAAGATCAGATTTAAAATCGCCCGCATAAGCTTGCAGCAGAGGCTGGTTTGAGGTTACGCCATCCAGCATTTGATAGGCTCCAGACGATTGCAGAGCGTCTTCCACAAAAGGCGTGAAGGTCGTACGCAAACTGGTTTCCGTGCGTCCACGCAGGAAATCTGTCGCCGCTGTATCCCCGCCATTCAAGATTCCGAGAGCGTCTTGAATGGTGATAGATTGGACAGCGTCGATAACAATCCTCTTCCCGGCAGGAACAGCGGTCTCCGCGGCCCGGTTCATACGCAATTGTAGATCATCCAACGGCCCAGATAGTCCAAATCGGCCGAGCTGATCTTGAACTTCACCCAAGCGCCCGGGGAGAGGAATCCGTATTTGTGGATCTTGCCAGTATCCATCGGTGACGCCGATTTGACCTGCAACCCGCTCAGTTCCAATCTCGAGCGCCTGGCGCAAGCCTGCTTCAATTTCGAACGAAGACAGGCCGTCAGTCCCACTCGCCCCATCTGTGCCGCCAACAACGTCGCCAAGAACCTGACCAAGGTCACCGAGTTCAGCCGTCTC
>JBCCDF010000151.1:0-7123 GCA_039030935.1 Pseudomonadota bacterium
TTGCGAGGTAAGGCCAAGGTCGAAGGGGCGCACAGTCTCGCCCTGATTCATCGGGACACCGCCAAGCAGCTGCGCGCAATATTCGGAGAAGAGGATCTGAGCGAGCAGTGCGTCAATGTCGCCGAGCTTGCCTTCGCTTTCGAGGCGGACGACCCAATTGGCAGTTTCGCGCAGGGTTTCGACATAGGTGACGATCCAGGCAAAACCGTGAGCGGAATGCTGGTTCGCTGAGAAGGCTGCGCGGTCGATCTTGCCGTTCGGGGCGAGCGTGTCGGATAGACGGGCTTCGACGGTCGATTTGAATGCATCGAGGGCTGTGACAGCCTCACTCAATAGACCGATCAATCCGGGTAGGACTTTGCTCTCTTCAAGGGCACTCATTCCGTCCATGGCGTCTCTCCTCATCTCGTTGAGCTAAGATGTATGTCAGGGGTACGTCTCTGTCACGGGCAAATGCTGCGGTGCAGCGTCGCGGCGAAGGGATTCGCATCCCTGTTTATGGCTTGGACCGTTGAGACCTCAGACCCGCACTTCGTTCATAATCGGCATCCAATTTTGACATTTTTATCACACTGACACCGCTAACAGCCCATTTTGTGCGCCGCAGCAGGCATTTTTTCGCTTTTCATTAAAAATTTTGCTGCGTAACCTGCACGTCTAAAAAGAATTTGGCACCCGGACCGACATGTGTCGGCAAGAGGTGGCCAAGGGAGGAAATGCTATGAAACGAACAACCCAATTCTGGGGCTGTGTCTCTGCGGCCGCTCTAATGGTTAGCCCTGCTTTTTCGCAGGCTGCTGAGGAAGAGGCGGAAGCGCGCCAAGACGTGATTACGGTTACCGGTTCATTCATCGCGGGCACGCCTGAAGACGCAGCGCTGCCGGTTGATGTCTTAACCGCACAAGACCTGAAGCTTGAAGGTAATCCTTCAATCACGGAACTAATCCGGAATTTGGGTGTGTCGTCCGGTGTTGACGGTCAAACCAACCAATTTGCCTCAAACGGCCTTGAAGGCACATCGAACGTCAACCTGCGTGGTCTTGGGCCAGCACGGACGCTTGTTCTGACAAATGGCCGGCGCACGACGTTCGCACCTTATGCAATTGGTGAGCAAGCGCAGCTCTTCGTTGATACTAACATGATCCCGAGCGCCGCGATTGGACGTATCGAAGTTCTGAAAGACGGCGCGGCTGCACTTTATGGCTCTGATGCCATTGCAGGCGTTGTGAACTTTATCACGCGTGACGATCTTGACGGATTTGAGATTGGCGGAAATTACACAACCTATGAAGGCACCGATGGCGAGTTCGACATCAGTGCCGCTTACGGCTTCCAAGGCGACAATTGGAACTGGGTCACATCCGTCGGCTACCAGAAGCGCGAGGAAGTGCCTCTCCTAGAAAAAGACTGGGCGATCCTATCATTTGATGAGAACCCTGTTGGCGGCTGGTCCACAATCGGTAATCCCGGCTCATTCGTTGCGCTCGGCAATATCGGACCTGGCTCTGCCGTCGCAGGAACGCCTTTGGCTTTTGCGAATTCAGATGACCAGTGTGGCCTTCTCGGTGGAATTGATGGAGGCGTGCTGTGTCGCTTCCAATTCACCCAATTTGACAATCTGGTTGAGGAAGAAGAGCGCTATCAGATCTTCTCTGAATTCAATCGCGAGCTTGGCAATGGCGTCGATCTTCACTTAGAGTTCTTGTATGGGCACACAGATGTGCCTGAGTGGAAAACCTCTCCGTCTTATCCACCACAGGCCCTGTTCGGAAATGTTGTTCCCGCAGACCACCCTGGGCTTTTACAGTACATTGCTGACAATCCAGCTTGGGCCGGGGCAACCTTTACTGACTTCTCTCCATTGCTCGCAGGTGGCGCACCAAGCCCGTTTGATCCAGCAAGCGGAACTGGCGGTCTCGGCGTAACGCCACTTGTCTTCTTTGGACGGAGCTTCGGCTTTGGCGGCTTCCCCGGAACCGGCGGGGCACAAGAAGGCGAGCGCAGCTATGATCACTTCCGTATTGGGGGTGACCTCGTCGGTGAATTCGCAAATGGGCTTGCTTGGGATGTGGGTCTAACTTACTCACAAACCGACGGTGAGCGCACCACGAATGATAGTTTCACACTTGGTTTCGCGAACGCCCTGAATGGCTTTGGAGTCTGTTCTGATCCCGTCACAGGCGCGATCCCAACGGGAGCCGTCGCAGGCCAAGGTGGATGTGAATACTACAACCCCTTCTCGAATGCGATTGCTGCGAATGCCATTGATGGCACACCGAACCCACAGTTCGATGCTAGTCTAGCGAACTCAGTAACGCTCGCTGAATGGCTAACAGGGCCAAACTCTGACGAAGTCACAACCAGTTTGTTGGTTTTTGACGGCGTTGTGAGTGGCACAAGCGGCATTCAAGCTGCGGGTGGCGAAGTCGGCTTTGCCGCTGGTGTGCAAGTTCGTCGTGAAACTTTTGAGCGGTCCCTCGGCACGCTCGCTGATTTGGAAGTGACGCCCGGTCCAACAGGAACTGGACCGTTCAGCTTCTTGGCGGGACAAACACCAGTAGACGAAGATCAGACGATCTACGCTCTGTTTGGTGAGCTTCAGGTTCCACTCTACGACAATCTCGATCTGCAAGTTGCGATGCGCTATGAAGATTATGGTGGCAGCGTTGGCTCTACGTTTGATCCAAAGGTCGCGGCTAAGTGGCAAATCAGTGACGCGTTCGCGCTTCGTGGATCAGCTCAAACATCGTTCCGTGGACCAACCCTGAACCAGCTCGGTGGCCGGGTAACGACACTACAGTTCATCGCACCAACTGGTGCCTTCCGAGCTGTGGACCAAATCGGTAACCCAGACCTCAATCCAGAAAGCGCGTTCAGCTTCAACGTCGGCGGACTATTCGAAGTCGGGAACTTCAATGCGTCGGTTGATTATTACAACTTCGATTTCTCAGATCCAATCATTGTTGAGGACCAAGATTCAATCGTGAATGCAGCCATCGCTGCTTTAGGTGCTGGTCAGACAAGCGGCGGTATACTTGATCGTATCACGTTTGATGGCGCGCCTGCTGCGAGCTCAATCTCCCGTATTGGAACAAACGTTGTGAACGGCCCGGACATCCAGACCTCCGGCGTTGACATTCGGGTCTCGAACCTATGGGAAAGCGTTGGTCCAGGCGACTTCGAGCTTGCCCTCGATACAACCTATATCTTCGAATATGATGTCGATGATTTTGAGGTTGAAGGCGTTGTGATCCCTGGTGGTGACCGGGTCGGTCAGTTCAACCGCTCAAACTTCTCTCGCTCATTGCCGCAGTGGAAAGCGAATGTGTCAGCCAATTACGCGATTGGCGACCACAATCTGCGCGGTGTCCTTCGCCATACCGACTCCTATGAAGATGAGCGTGGAGAACTCGCGCCGGGTGGCGACGAGATTGACAGCCAGACAACGTTTGATGTGTTCTACACATGGCAGTCGGAGTGGGATCTGGATATCGGTGTGTCAGTGGTCAACGTGACGGACGAAGACCCACCATTCGCGGCCTTCGACCTGAACTATGACCCGTACACGCACAATCCGTTTGGACGGACGTTGAAGCTTAGCGTGACCAAGCGCTTTGGCGGTCGCAGCTAAACAGCTCAACGCATAATTTAAGAAGGGCGGCCCAGCGGGTCGCCCTTTTTGTTTGAGCTAGAGCGTTGTGAAATCAACCTCTGTCATCATGTGCCCTGTGGCTTCGACAAAGCGTTTGAGATCGACCGATGCAATGGCTGTTGTTGCGGTATTCACTAGTGGGTGAAAATTGACCGTCTCAAACGTCATAAGTGCAGTATCGACGATAAAGCGGACCCTGGTTTCTGGGTCATTCATGAGCGCAAAGGCCGTCACTGAGCCGGGGGTCACGCCAAGCAAATCCTGCATCAGGTCTGCGCTGCCAAAAGACAGCCGCCGCGTACCAATGAGTTTGTGAAGTTGATTGAGCTTGAGCTGGCTATCAGACCACGCGCTGATTAACACGACCACGCCGTCCTTATCCTTCATAAACAGGTTCTTGGAGTGGCCGCCGGGCATTGACGCCTTGAGGTGGCGGCCTTCTTCGACGGTAAAGGTCGCTTTGTGCTCAACGGTCTGGTGCTGGATATCTAGTGAATCAAGGTAAGCGAAAAGGTCAGATGGGCTTGCAGGCATACCTGCCTTGGGGCAGGAATTAAAAAAAAGATCAAGCGGCAGCGGATATAAGATGGAACTTGAGTGCTATAAAATTTACGACATTGCGCCTGAAATTCGTCCCGGTCGGCGCGATCGCGAATGGATGGACGCGCATCCCCAAAGGTTCCCCTATCGCTGCCTGCCGCTGACAATGGCCAATTCGACGGGCTGGGAAATCCTGTGCCCCTTCGACATTAAGCTGATCTGGAATGGCGGGCCGCGTAAAGAGGACCTCGCGCTGTTTTCGCGCGAGAGACCCGATGCGATTGCGAGTTTTGCGGACAGTCACTTCACCCGTGGGATCGTGACGTTTCACACCGGACATTTGTTCAGGACGCCGCCCGGCTGGGGCCTGATCGCGATGGGCGCTCCGAACTTTGTGAAAGATGGTATTGCGCCTCTAACAGGCCTGATTGAGACCGACTGGCTACCCTTCCCGTTTACAATGAACTGGCAGATGACGCGGCCAGGAGAGGTTGTGTTTGAAAAAGACGAGCCGTTCTGCTTCATCGTTCCGATTGAACATCACAAGCTTGAGGAAATTGAGCCTGAGCGAAAAGTGCTGCGCTCGAACCCTGACTTGATGAAGGATTATCACAATTGGGCCGACAGTCGTGGCAAATTCAACGCCAAGCTTGAATCGATGGATGAAGAGACGATCAAGGCGGGCTGGCAGCGACATTATATGCGCGGGCACAAGCAGGATGGTGAAAAGGCGGCAACGCACAAGACAAAACGGCGACTGAAGCCACCAAAGGACGTTTAGTCCTTTTTGTCATCATCATCCAAATCCTTCTTCAAAATATTACGTTTGCCCGCATGATTGGGCGCAGAAATGATGCCGTCTTCTTCTAGTCGCTCAATCAGCGTCGCCGCTTTATTATAGCCTACTTTGAGGCGGCGCTGCAGGTAGCTGGTTGAGGCGCGCTTATCGCCGATGACAATGGCCATGGCTTGGGCATAAAGGTCCTCATCCTTATCACCGGTGGATGTGCCGAGCATGGCGTCCATGATAGCGCTTCCAGTGCCTTCTTCGGGTTCTTCCAAGACCTCAGGATTGTAATCCGGTTCACCGCAATTGGCTTTGAGCCAATCGACGACGCCCTGGACTTCCTCATCGGAGACGAAGGGACCGTGGCAACGTTTGGTTTTGACACCTGCTGCCTGATACAAGAGGTCGCCCATGCCGAGAAGCTGCTCAGCGCCCTGCTCACCCAGAATCGTGCGCGAGTCGATCTTGGTGGTGACCATATAGGAAATGCGGGTCGGGAAATTGGCTTTGATTGTGCCTGTAATCACATCGACCGAGGGACGCTGCGTCGCTGTGATCAGGTGGATGCCCGCCGCACGCGCCATTTGGGCAAGGCGCTGGACGCAGCCTTCAATCTCTTTGCCTGCAACCATCATCAGGTCTGCCATCTCATCGATGACGATGACGAGATTGGGAATGTGGTCGAGCGGCAGGATTTCGGTTTCGTGGATCGGCTTGCCGCGATCATCGAAACCGATCTGGACTTTGCGGGTCAGGTGTTCGCCCGTCTTGCGGAACTCAGCGGCTTTCTTGTTGAAACCTGCGAGGTTGCGTACGCCCGCTTTCGACATCAATTCATAGCGCATTTCCATTTCGCGGACCGCCCATTGCAGCGCGAGAACCGCCTTTTTCGGATCGGTCACAACGGGGCTGAGGAGATGCGGGATGCCCTCATAGATGCTGAGTTCCAGCATTTTCGGATCGATGAAGATAAAGCGGCATTCCTCAGGCGGCAGCTTGTAAAGCAGCGATAGGATCATCGCGTTTACACCGACGGATTTACCCGACCCGGTCGTCCCGGCGATCAGGAGGTGGGGCATCTTGGCCAGCTCAACCACAGTGGGTGCGCCGCCAATATCTTCACCGAGCGCCATTGGCAGTGATGCAGTCGTCTTGGTGTAAGCCTCATGGCCCAGAAGCGAACGAAGATAAACCGTCTGGCGGGCCTCATTTGGAAGCTCAATACCGATGGCATTTTTGCCGGGCACGACTGCGATACGCGCCGAGACCGCGCTCATCGATCGGGCAACATCATCAGCAAGGGAGATCACTCGCGCCGATTTGACACCAGCAGCCGGTTCCAACTCAAACAGGGTGACCACTGGACCAGGACGCACCTCACGAATGCGGCCACGCACACCAAATTCGCGAAGCACTTCGGCGAGGCGGTTGGCCTTTGTCAGCAGGGCATCTTCATCAATCTCACCGCGGCGTTCAGGGGGCAGTTGGAGAATGTCGATGGGCGGAAGTTTCCGACGTCTTGAACGGCGACCCCGTCGTACAGTTGCTTTCGGTGTCGGACGGGCTTTCGGGCGTTTGATCTGGGACCCAATGTCGGAGTCTAGGGCAGGATCGCCCGCATCCTCATCATAAGGGTCGAGCTCTGCTGCGGAGTCGGCCCCGTCTGTATCATCCAATTGGTCACGCGTGTTCAGGATATCGCCGGGCCGCAGACCGCTTATGTCGTCATCAGGACGCGCCTTTCGGCTTTGAAGCAGGCCCTTGAACCATCCCGATAGCCCTCTCGCGCGCCGAGCGGCTTTAGCACCGGAATGCGCCGCTGTGGCTTGTAGGAGTTGAGCATCCGTGCGTCGGAAGCCAAGCGCTTTAGAGGCCAAGAAGATCGCGCATCCAAGCAGGACAAGACCGGATAAGAGGTTGGGCACGGGCAAAAGAAGCGCCTTGAAAGGCATGACTGCAAGATCATGCAGACCATCACCAATCATACCGCCAAGACCGGAGCGAAGTGGCCAAGACGCTGGCACAGGCCATGAAGCAAAACTTGCAGCAGACACCGGAACGGCGAGCGCACCAAACAGCCAGCGATAGATACGCGGTTGCCCAATCAACACCGCACGCATCGCGCCGCCTAACATCAGTGCAAA
>JBCCDF010000152.1:0-7112 GCA_039030935.1 Pseudomonadota bacterium
CGCCTGATAATCATGCCAAAGACCTCGAGAAAATGGAGGGCTGGCTTCGAGAGGCACGCGAGAAAGACGCATTGGCGCAAAGCAGGGCTGTTATTCAGGAACCGAATGCTCTGCAAGTCGAGACCTTCGGGGCGCTTGCCGACCTTGTCGGCTCTCGCCTTCGGGGGACGCCGGAGGATGGATCGACAGAGCGCGCGGCGGATATTCAGCAGTGGGAGTGGGCGCTTGGTGGGACAGCGATCCTGATCCGACACGCTTTGGAAGACGGCTCCTATGGCGGCGACACTTATGTGTATAAGGATGCTGCGAGCGGTGACCTTACCTATGTCTACATCACCAATGCAGGCTTTCGCACAGAAGGCGTTATCGAACTGAATGATGATGCCAGCTACACCGCCGAGGAAGACGTCGCGAGTCATGCCACCATTACAAAGGTTCGCTCGACCAGTGTGATCAATGGCGACGGCTCAACGAATATGTCGTCGCAGTATTTTGATGATGGCGAATGGGTGACGGGTCACGCGTTTACCTATGTTCCGACGGATGCGCCGCTACCGAGACTAACACCCAAAACGGTCACCGCCGAGTAGCGCGAATGCTGTCATTCCTCAACCGAGAGACCTTGGCGCGAACCTATCGTGATCCAGTGGCTTGGGCGATATTGGCGGTGGATCTCTTCCCAGTCGTTGCCGTTCTGACCCTTGGTTGGGGCGTCGCCGCGCTGGTGTTTCTGTATTGGCTTGAGAATTTGATCATCGGGGCTGTCGCGCTTGCCAAGATGAGCGCGGCGAGCATGAAGGAAAGCCCCATTGGACTGATTGGAATGGTCTTCTTGGGACCGTTTTTCATCATTCACTATGGCATGTTCTGCTTCGTTCATGGGATCTTCGTGGCGTCATTTGCAGAGATACAAATCGGAAACAATCCTGAGTTTTTTGGCCCATTTGGACTGGTAGACCTCGCGCTGGCATCAGGGGCAATGATGCCGCTGTTTGTTTGGACAATCATACTCCTTCAGGCTTTTTTGTATGCGCGAGACTTCATCTGGGGCCGGGAATACAAGACCGCGTCGGTCGATGCGATGATGGTTGCCCCCTATGGACGCGTTGTCGTTCTCCACATCGGTATCTTTGCAGGGGCAGCAGCGATGGCAGCGTTCGGTCAACCCCTATGGGGTGTGCTGGCGCTAATCTTGCTACGGGCGCTGTGGGGCGTGTTCCTAACGATTCGGCGCCGGAATCGCCTGGATGCTGCGCCGCAGCTGCAAAGTTGACGTTTCGTCAGTTTTAGTGCGAGTGGATCGCAAGGATACGAGAATGACTCAGATGATGAATCCGCCACTTCGCGCCGGAAAACGGGCAAGAGCAAAGGCCGCGAACCGACAGGCCATTCTCGACGCGGCGCGTGCGGTGTTTGCGCGGATCGGCTATGAAGCCACCAATATCCGCGACATCATCCGCGAAACCGACCTCGCCAGCGGGACCTTCTACAATTACTTCAAATCAAAGGAAGAAGTCTTCGAAGCGCTGGCGAATGACTCCGTCAAACGCTTTCGGCCTCTGCTCGTTAAAGTTCGCGAAGAAGCTCAAGACTTAGAAGGCTATATCCGCGCGGCCTATGGGGCTTATTTTGGCTTTCTGGCTGAAGAGAATGATGCCGCGATTGCTGACGGGACACCCCACATGGCTTTGATCGGGGTTCGTGTCGATACACCCGAAATGCAGACGGTTTCAGACGAGATTCGAACAGACCTTGAAGCTGTTTTGCAAAAGACCGGTCATGGCGGGATCGATACTGATTATCTCACGGCGGCTGCGATCGGCATCGCACGCGAAATGGGCGACCATATGCTGAAGCGTCGTCCGCTTGATCCAGCAATGGCGGCTGAATTTGCGACCCAAATTATCATTACGAGTATTGATGCGCTTGCCAAACGCTCTGGCTGAGGCACACTGATCTCAAAGAGAACAGACTTTGGGAGGATGGGCGATGAGCCTGCAAGCGACGATTGCGAAACTGATGTTGAAATTGCCGGCTGGCCTGAAGGTCAAAATGGCGGGCGGCAAGCCGGTTGAGATTGCTGGACGCACCCTCGACCCGAATTTTCAATTTATCGCGCACGGCGCCGCACGTCAGCCGCCCATGTCATCGATGACACCTGACCAAGCGCGCGAAGCCTCAGCGACCGGGTTGGCTATGTTTGCGGATAAGACCGAACCGGGTGTGAGTTGGGACGATTTTGAGATTAGCGGTCGGGACGGAACGAAAATTCCGGTACGGCTGTATAAGCCAGCAGGACAGGACCCCTCTGCACCGATGATGACTTACTTCCATTTCGGTGGCGGCGTTATTGGTGACCTTGAGACCTGTCATGTCTTCTGCACCATGCTCGCCAGTCGCGTGAAATGTCCGGTCTTATCCGTTGAGTATCGCCTAGCGCCTGAGCATAAATATCCTGCAGCGTTGCATGACTGTGAAGATGCCTATGACTGGGTTCTGCAAAATGCCGAAGCTCATGGCGCGCCAGCCGGTCGTGCAACCGTTGGCGGTGACAGTATGGGCGGGCATTTGAGTGCGGTGCTGTCTCAGCACCTTCGCGATGCTGGCAAAGCTGTGCCGGACTTGCAGCTTCTGATTTATCCCGCGACAGACCTCGTCAATGAATTTGAGTCGACGACGCTTTATGGTGAGACTTATCCGCTGTCAGCAGATACGATGAACTGGTTCATGGAGCATTTTCTGGCCGAAGGCACAGACACGGCCGATCCACTGATCTCGCCGGGCCTGCATCCGAAGCTGTCAGACTTACCGCCTGCGATCATCATTACGGCTGGCTTTGATCCGTTGGTGGATCACGGCGCTGCGTATGCCAAGCAATTAGAGGGTGCGGGGGTCTCCGCCAAGTATAAGTGCTATGATAGCCTCGCGCATGGGTTTACAGCGTTTACAGCCGTCGTCCCGGATGCACGCAAAGCCTGTGTTGAAGTCGCCGATATGGTGCGCGAGGCGTACGCATCGTTTTCGGTCAGCACCTGATGCGCGCGCTGGTCTGTGACGCGATCACGGATGATTTGTCCGGTGTTCGTGTTCGCGAGGTGGAGCAGCCGATGCCGGGGCCGGGTGAGGTCCTGATCCGTGTTCGCGCCGCGAGTGTGAACTTTCCCGATATCCTCCTCTGTCAGGGCAAGTACCAACTCAAACTGGAGCCGCCTTTTACACCGGGCATGGACATGGCCGGTGAGATTGTGGCGCTTGGCGAGGGCGTGCAGGGCTTTGAGGTCGGGGACGCTGTTTGCGGAGGGGCGCGATTTGGTGGCTTTGCTGAGTATGCGATCGTCAGTGCGGCAGGGCTGCAGAAGAAGCCTGAGAATTTAAGCTATGAGTTGGCGGCCTCTTACAGCGCGGCGTATCTAACCGCCTATGTCGCGCTTGTTCGGCGGGGACGACTGGCAGCGGGTGAGACGCTGCTCGTGCATGGCGCGAGTGGCGGTGTTGGCATGGCCGCCGTTGATGTCGGTAAATTGCTCGGCGCGACAGTGATCGCGACCGGGGGGAGCGATGCCAAGCTTGATAAGGTACTCGACTACGGGGCGGACTATGTCATCAATACGAGCGGTGGCTTTCGCGAGAAGGTCAAAGCCCTAACAGGTGGGCGGGGCGCCGATGTGATTTATGATCCTGTCGGGGGCAATGTTTTCGATGAGAGTGTGCGGTGTATCGCCTTTGATGGGCGCCTGCTTGTCATTGGGTTTACCTCTGGTCGGATCGCGAGTGTCGCAACCAATATGCCGCTGATTAAGGGCTTTTCCGTGGTTGGCGTGCGTGCAGGGGAGTATGGGCGAAAGTTTCCAGACAAAGGTCTGGAGAATGTCGAGACGATTTGGACCTGGGCGCGTGAAGGAAAGACCCGGCCATACGTCCATAAAGTTCTTCCTTTAGAACAAGCCGTCGAGGGCTTTCGCATGCTTCAGGACCGGAAAGTGGTTGGGAAACTCATTATAACACCCTGATATCTTTGCAATAATGACATTTATACTCTGTTTTTCAAAGTTATTTGTTGACACATAAATACACTTTGAATTACAAAGTTATTGTGAAGACAAAAGGAGTAACACAATGACTATCAAAACCATGCTGATTTCTGGACTCTGCGCTGTCGGTGTATCGCCCTTGGCCTCTGCAGGAATCCTGTCGGTCACCATTCAAGGCGTTGAACAAACAGGCGGCGATTTGTACGTCAGTGTTCAAACCGAAGATCAGTTTCTGGCCGATGACTCTATCGCGATGGAAGTTGTACAAGTTCCACGCGGTGACAAAGCCTCAAAGACCGCTGCAGCCACGGGCTCAACCCTTTTTCAAACCGTGAGCTTGCCAGATACGCAGATTGCTACGTCGGCAAAGCAGTCGTTTACCTTCGGGTTTGAGCTCCCTGAAGGGGACTATTCCGTCTCAGTCTGGCATGACCTTAACTCCGATGGTGTCTTTGATGTTGACCAGACAGGCAGGCCGATTGAGGGCTGGGCAATGTCAAACGGAGATACGCTGCGCCAAATGCCGCGATTTGAGGATGTGAAAGTAGAGCTTGATGGTGTTGCGACTATCGTGATGGAGACCCTGCAGTACGCGCAGTAGCCTGAACCTAAACGCTTGAGCCCATTTGATCGGTTTGATCAGGTGGGCTCAACTGCGTTTGGCGTCATCGATCAGATTTGCAAAGCGCTGAAACAGATAAAAGCTGTCCTGCGGACCCGGACTGGCTTCTGGGTGATGCTGAACAGAAATGATCGGTTTACCCTTCACGCTAAGCCCTGAATTCGTACCATCAAAAAGAGACCGGTGACTTTCTTCCACGCCCTCTGGCAGCGTCTCTACGTCGACGGTGAAACCGTGATTCATAGAAACGATTTCGACCTTTCCAGTGGTGATGTCTTTCACGGGATGATTGGCACCATGATGGCCCTGCGCCATCTTTTTTGTCTTTGCCCCGAGTGCGAGCGCTAAGAGTTGGTGCCCAAGACAAATACCGAGAATAGGGATACCGCTCTCAATCAGATGACGGATCGTGTCGCCGCACCGCGTGATGGTCGCTGCAGGGTCGCCGGGCCCGTTCGACAGGACAACGCCGTCTGGATTGAGATTCTGTATCGTCTCAAACGAGGTGTCGCCGGACACGACTGTGGCGCGTAGTCCGACATCTGACATGTTACGCAAAATGTTCTGTTTCACGCCAAAATCCATAACGACGACGTGTCTGGCGGCATCCTCATTATTGGAGAAGCCCGTCGCGAGATCCCAGAGGCGTTCTGTATGTGCGAAGGGTGTGTCGGTGGCGACATTGGCGGCTAAATCCGCGTTTTCGAGACCTTCCCAAGCCTGTGCAGAGCGAATGAGCGCGTCAATGTCGAGTTGGCCATCAGGGGCGTGTGCGATGGCGCATTTCTGCATGCCCTTCTCACGGATGATCCGGGTCAGGGCCCGTGTGTCGACGCCTGAGAGCCCGATAATCGCTTTCGATTTGAGCCAAGACGCGAAGTGATCGTCTGAGCGCCAGTTTGAGGGTGAGGTGATGGCCTCACGAAAGACGGTTCCGCGGGCGGCTTTTGCAGCCGGTGCAGAGGCGTCCTCATGGTCTTGCGCGTTTGATCCAACATTACCGATATGCGGGAAGGTAAAAAGGATGATTTGATCAGCATAAGACGGATCAGTAAGGATTTCCTGATAGCCTGTGACGGCTGTATTGAAGCAAAGCTCACCGACCGCGACGCCAATATGGCCTGTGCCTTGTCCCAGAAAAACAGTACCGTCAGAGAGCGCGATCGCCCCTGTTGGAAGAGACTGGTTAAGGTCCGTCATCGCTCGCTCCGCGCTCTGTGATCTGGTAAAAGCAAACGCTCGACGAATAGAGGGCATTTGCCTGCACCGTCAAGCAAGATCAACGTCAGCGCGATGGGGTTTCACATGCAAGGATATGTCGCCTTGCAGGGTTTCGCCGGGGCTAAGCCACACAAGTCCTGTCTCCTCATTCGAAAGGTTCATGTTGATTGCATCAGGTGCGTGACTGACCGGTTCCACACAAAAGAAATCTGTGTCTTTTGGGTGGTATACTGTGAGTTTTGAGAAGATCGGATCACTGGTTAGGGTGAGCGTGTGTTGATCGGTCTCGATAGAAATCGGCGCCTGTTCGCAGTCAAACGCTGTGTCGAGGTTCAAGGATTGAACGGGTCGAGCGAACCGCAAGTCTGTCTGTGATGTTAGCTCTGTACGCTCAGGCAATTTGTTCAAACCTGTCCAGCTTTGCGTTACGGGTGCCAGAAGCGTGGTTGCGTGAGAGGGGAAATAAGGATGCCAACCCAAGCCCGTAGGCATTGGGGTCTCCCCCTGGTTCTGGACGAACAGAGTGACAGTCAGACCATGCTCAGTCAGCTTGAAGATTTGTTGCGCACGATAGGGCCAAGGCCAGTCAACCTCGTTATAGGCGTGCTCGACTACGGCGTGAGTGTCACTGGCATCAAGGACTGTCCATGCGCGCTGCCAGCCGAACCCATGAATGGCGTGCGGTTCAGGCGGCATATTGGCTGGGAGTTGGACGCTTTTATCATTGGCCCTGAAGCATCCATTTGTGATCCGGCCGATAAACGGGACCATTGGGAATGCAGCGCTCTCTCTGGTGTCCCAATGGTTGGGCGTCATATCACCAGATGGACGGAGGATGTTGACACCGGATGCGGTAAACGCGCGAACCGATCCCCCAAATTCTGGTGTGAAATCAAGGGCGAATGGACCGTTGGTGAGAGATAACATTATGAGTTGAGAGCCTTGTGATAGGCATCTGACAGCCGTCGGAAATCGCTTTGGTTTAACGTCTCTGCCCGGGCTGTCGGGTCGATATCTGACTCGGTCAGCCATTGTGTTGGATCAAGACCGACTGTCTTTGCGAGTGATTTGAGCGCGGCTCGCAACATTTTTCGCCTTTGGCCAAAGGCCGCCATTGTGACGCGCTCAAGGCTATCGAGATGGGGGTAGCGATCATCTTCTGGGAGCGGATGAAAAACAGCGACCGCACTGTCGACTTTTGGCGGCGGACGGAATGCGCCGGGCGGCAAAGTCAGCGC
>JBCCDF010000153.1:0-7087 GCA_039030935.1 Pseudomonadota bacterium
GCATTTGGTTGAAACGGCCCTTGTGGCGGCACCGCGCGCATCAGGCCAGTAGTCCGAACATCAGCCGGATCAGGCTGGCTGTACTCATTCGGATAAAGCACTTGCGCCGTTCGGCTCGCGCACGCCGTCAGCCCGATCCCCAAAAGCAGTATCAGGCAACGCCGCATCTAAGCCTCTATCCGTTTCTAAGCGGCGACCCTCGCGCGCTTTTCTCCGCGCTCTATTTCTTTCATCAAGTCTCTTACATAAGTGTTGAAATCGACCTGCATTGTGTGCCGTGCCGCCTGATAAAAGTGGCCCATATGCGTCTTCTCATCCGCCTCTATGACCCGCTGCATCTCTGCATGATCCGGGAAGGCATAGGCTCCGATCACCGCCGCTGCTGCCAGCTTTGACTGCTGCTCAGCAAAGTTGACCAAAGTCGGCAGGGGTTGCGCCAAGGCTAGGAAGAACAGATTCTCAAATCCGGGTTTCACCATCCGCTTAAACAGAGGAAACCGGTTCTCATCCGGTGTCAGTTCGGGATCAGTAAAAAACGGGAAGCTCACCTTATAGCCCGTCGCCCAGACAATCGCATCAATCTCTTCGCGCGTACCATCCTTGAAGATCACTGCATTCGGTTCAAACCGATCAATCGCGCCCTTGGCATGAATATCACCGCAGCCGACCCGCGTTAGAAACTCTCCAGACACAGACGGATGCGCGTCCAGCGGCTCATGATCGGGTTTCGGCAGGCCGTAATCCTCAGGGTTACCGATCTGCTTCTTGATCGCACTTCGCGCCAGCGCGCGGCCAATCCCGGTTGGCATCCAGCCCGGCAGAACAGCCTTATCGGCCGGTTCCCCATTCAGATACTTCGGCAACACCCAGACCCCGCGCCGCATGGATATCGTTAGTTTCTTTGCGATCGGTCGCTGGCTCAGCTCCGAGGAAATATCCATCGCCGAATTGCCAGCCCCAACAACCAGAACGCGCTTGCCCCGGAAGTCATAGGCCTCGAACGGATCCTCATAGTGATGACTGTGGATCTGATAGCCTTCAAACGTATCCTGACCCGGATAATCATCCGGGGTTCGTGGGTCCCAGTGATGCCCATTGCCAACAAACAGCCACTGATACGTCCGGGTTTCTCCGCCAGAGAGCGTCACATCCCAATCGCCATCGCTTCGCCGCTCGGCCTTTATCACAGCCGTATTAAACGTAATCGTCTCGCGCAGGCCAAAGTGGTCTACATAATCATGAAAGTATTGCAGCAACTGGCTGTGATGCGGAAAATCCGGCCAGTCCTCCGGCACGGGATAGTCCTCGAAAGCCAACCGCCATTTGGAGGTATCAATATGCAGACTTTGATAGCAGGAACTCAGCCCATTCGGGTTCTTATAATACCAGTTGCCGCCAATATTGTCTGACATCTCAAAACAGTCATAGTCGACACCGTAATCCTTGAGCCGCTTCGCCATCGTAAAGCCACTACAGCCCGCGCCGATGATGCAGGCTTTGCCGGGACGGCCACTATCAAACGCCATATTGTCCTCCGAAACTCTTTTTCTCATAAATGACCTGACCCTGACGTTCACGTCAACTGAAAACCCATCAAGCTTGCCCTAAGGGTGCGTCTTGCTCGCCCCTCAAAACGCGGCTAATCGCAAGGCATGAGTGATGCACCAGTCGACATGAACAACCTCCTGGAACGGCTCGGCGTCATGAGAGAGCATATGGGCACGATGACCAATGCCGTGCCATGGGCGCGCGAAACCGGCTTCAAAGTCACCAAGATCGAGGAAGGTCATGTCTGGGGTCTGCAGCCCTATACTGAGCATTTGATCGGCGACCCTGAAACAGGTGTTATTCATGGCGGCGTCATCACAACACTTCTCGACAATCTCTGCGGCATGTCGTGTGCCGCAAAGATGACGAGCTTCCGATTTGTGGCGACGCTGGACCTGCGCATCGATTACATGCGCCCGGCTGACAAAGACCGTGACATCATTGGCGAGGCCGAGTGTTATCACCTCACCAAATCTGTCGCCTTCTGTCGGGCTTGGGCGTATCACGAGACCCGCGAGCGCGTCATCGCGACGGCCCAAGGCGCGTTTGCCATCAACAAGCCCCGCCCAAAGTCGAGCGTCGTGTCGTAATGTCAGACAGTGTCACCGATCCCACCCGAGCCGAGGCCCTGCAGTCCATTTTCAATCGTATACCAATGGTTCAGACCATCGGAATGCAATGCGATGTTAAGGGCGACGATATGGTCGCCATTCTCCCCTATCAGGACAAGCTGATCGGCAATTTCACCATCAAGGCCCTTCATGGCGGTGCAATTGGGACCTTTTTGGAGTTCACCGCTGTCGCACAGCTCTTTTTAGACACCGACACACCGCGTCCCGCGCGCCCAATCAACATCACTGTTGACTATCTCAGGCAGGGCCGCGCTACGGACCTGTTCGCCCGCGCAGATGTGACAAAACTCGGTCGCAGGATCGCAAGTGTCCGCGTCGAAGCGTGGCAATCTCAACGCGACAAACCCGTCGCCGCTCTGCTTGGCCACTTCCTGCTCGATCGAGGAAGCTAAGCCAGCATCGCAGCGATCGCGACTTTCAAAGAGTGATATTAAACTTGCGACAGAGATTGTTCACAAACTAGCTTGGTAGCTTAGGGAGAGTACTATGGTTTTTCGCCTATCTGGTCTGATTCTTCTAAGTTGCGCTTTATCCGGGTTACCGGGGTGCTCACAGATTGAAGAACCCGCCACTGGCATGGAAATCGGTACGCGGGGCCAAGCTGTCGTCGATGAACTCGAAAAGACTGAAAGCGGCGTGGACCCTCACATCGTCATTCTCTTGGCTGATGATCTCGGGATTGATGCATTCAGTTGTCCTGATGGATTTCAACATATGCCAAATCTGAGCGCGATTTGCGACGTCGGTGTTTACTTCTCGCGCGCATATGCTGCTCCATATTGTACACCCAGCCGAGCGGCGCTTCTCACCGGGCGATATGCGTTTCGCCATGGGGCCAACGATGTCACTCGTAACCAACTGAAACTTCCATTGTCCGAAGTAACAATTCCAGAAGTGCTCGATCTAAATGCAACGGGCTATAATACGTCCGCCTTTGGCAAATGGCATCTTGCCGACAATGAGAATGGAAACGCACTCAATCCCAATATGCAGGGATTTGCTCACTATGAAGGCACGCCGAGGCAAACTGGGCTTTACAAATACTATAATTATCCATGGTTCGAGAATGGAGAGTTCGTCGGAGAAAAAGAGGTTTACAGGGTTACGCAAACAGTCGATGCCGCGCTCAACTATTTTGAGGATGTCCATGAGGGTGGACCACAATTCATGTATGTTGGATTCGTTTCTCCGCACCTCCCCTTCCATAGACCTCCTAAGCACCTAACCTCTACCCAGCTCGATCAACCAGCGCCCCGCGCAACGCGGGATGATCCGGCACCGCCAGGATTCTATCGAATGTTTCGCCGCAGCGAAAAGCTAGATCCCTATTACTTCGCTATGCTCGAAGCGCTCGACGGTGAAATACACAGACTAATCAGAGACATAACGGAGACATCGAATAGACCGATCGTCTTCATGTTCGCGGGCGATTGAGCTGTTGCCGTCCACAAAACCGGCAGCAGCTCAGATAATGGCTCAGCGAGCGAGGTTTCGACTTGGCCAAAGAACGGTCCGTATAGAGCAAAAACCAGTCTTTATGAAGGTGGCATCCGTGTTCCAGTCTTAATCTGGTCCACCGATACTCATAGGATCAACACCGGCGTTCGATCTAACTTAGTTTCGATTGTCGATCTGTTTGCGACAATATTAGACCTCTCAGGGGTCAGGAATTTTGATTCCCTTCCTTATAAACTGGATAGTTTTAGCTTTGCCGACCAGTTAGCTGGATCATCACGAGCGCGGCCAGAGCCTGTCTATGTGCAAGGCGGCAATGACAGGGCACAGCAGTTTCGCTTCGCTGCCATAAGTGAAAGCGGACTGAAGTTGATCGTCTCAGAAATCATCGATGCCCCTGATCGACGTATGAGGTCCTACACTGACGGATTGGTTGAGGCTTATGATCTTATCGCAGACCCAGCTGAGGCGGAAAATCTCCTAACGAACTGTGAGTTCAACTCATCAGAGCTGCTGGAGTTACTCGATTTCATGCAAACGAAACGTCTCAGCGAACCCAATCCCAAAGATAACCGATTTACGTATTCGGCTTACAAGCAATACATCAAAGAACGCAGCGAAGAATGCTCCAAAGCCGAGTAGATCAGATAGATAAATTGACAGGCGAAATAGGCTCAAACAGAGCGCTCTATCCCCCAGAATCTCTGCAACCTTCACCCTCCCTCCTCAAAAACCCACCTCTCCCCGTCACGCTCTCCACGGTCTAGCCGTGGGGAGCGTGGATAAGAGGTCGCAAAGTCAATCTATCCCGCACTCAAACCCCGCCAGCATTGGTAATCTCAAAAATCTATCCGCCCCCACCTGCACTTGGCGTATACTACGCCCCATGACGCAAATCAGCTTCAATCCTTACACTTGGCCG
The DNA here is from genome assembly GCA_039030935.1 of Pseudomonadota bacterium. Lineage (GTDB taxonomy): Bacteria > Pseudomonadota > Alphaproteobacteria > Caulobacterales > Hyphomonadaceae > Henriciella. The sequence goes on from JBCCDF010000153.1 coordinate 4,558, forward strand.
GACATGCCGATCTGGCTCTGGCCAATCGTGTGGTGGCAGCTCCTCAAGCTGCAAGCCGAGATGCGCGCCAACCCCCAACCCTTCCTGTATCGCATCGAACCAAACGGACAGGTCGTCGCCTATCTCCTCCCGGATGAGACCGACCTCGCCGCATGGCTCTACCAACAGAGCCAGACCTATCGCGATCACTGGGTCCCCATGCACGACAAGAGCGGAGAAGGCCATCTGAACGCCATCCGCTACTGGACGGCCCGCTTCATGGCACGCGGGCATTTGATCAACTTCATCTCAGGACGCACAGGCTTCGACCCCGCGCCCGCGATTGAGGATAGCTCGTAAGCCAGCGCCCAGTCCCAAAATCAAACCCGCCAACCCCGCCAGAGACTGGCCCTGCGGCACGCACGCGCATGTCTGATGTTTTGCCCGTCTCTGAGACGCTTCGCGTCAGACGGGCGAAGCAGGTTCCCGATCGTCGCTACGCTCCTCCGATGAACCAAGCCGCGGGCGCTACCCTACCCATCAAGACAGGCCAGAGATTTGGAGAGACACAATCAGCGCAGACATCAGATCAAGAGCACCCGGAGCCCTCAGCCTGGTTCATGGGCTGGCGAAGCCAGACCGGAACCTGCTTCACGAGGCGTGCGCGAAGCGCTTAGCGCCTCGTCAAAAAACTCAATCCGCTGCGGCGCAAGCCGCTCAGGGCGGCGATTAAATCAGACAACGGCTGGGCGGCGCCCAAACCTCACCCGCGCGCCAAATAAGGAACAATCAGAAAATACGCCAAACCGGTGATCACCACCGCTCCGATGGTCGCCCAAATCGCTTTCTTTTTAAGCATGGCAGATTTCGGCGCACCCTCTTCGGTGCCTTCCAGAACGTCGCCATCATTCTCAAATTGACTTTCAACCCCAATCGGCAAGACAGCCAGCAGGCTGACCCACCAACTGATAAAGAAAATGACGATGACACCGACGAAATCCACTTAGTGCGCTCCCTCTTTCGGGCTTTCCATGAGCTCGACCAGAACCCCGTTCGAGTTCTTTGGATGAATGAACACAATCGGCGTTCCATGCGCCCCGATCCGCGGTTCACCCAAAACCGTCGCGCCACGGTCCTGCATAACCTCAACGGCTTGGTGGATATCGTCGACTTCATAACAGACATGATGCTGTCCACCTTTGGGGTTCTTCTGAATAAAGTTCCAGATCGGGCTCTCTTCACTGAGCGGTTCAATCAACTCAATCTGTGTGTTGGGCACATCCACAAAACAGACTTTCACGCCTTGAGCCGGTATATCGAAAGGTGTCGAAATCGCACTGACACCGTAAAGGCTTCGATAGGTCTCCATGGCCTCTTCAATATCGGGAATCGCAACACCGACATGATTCAGTCGTCCAAGTGTAAACTCTGTCATCGCTTGATCTCCCTGACCTTAGACTCTCAAAATACTGACATCGACGACCGGCTTACGGCCAAAAACACGTTCGCATTGCCGCTTTACAGCACGCACCAAAGCTCGCTCAACCTCATCATCGTCCAGCCGCTTTCGCCGTTTAAGGCTGCTCAGCATTTCATCAGCGGCATCTTCGACCTCAATCAGGCTTTCATCAGCGGCACGCCCATCACTTTCAGACAAGCCTCGCGCCATGACCATAGGACCATCGGCAACATCCCCATCCTCATCAATGGCAACAGAAACCGACACAAATCCCCACTGCGCCAATCGCCGCCGCTCTCGAAGGCCTTCGCCCTCAGCCGGTACAAGCCGCGATCCGTCGAGATAGAGCTGACCGCTTGGAACTGTATCAATCACTTTAGGACCACCGGGCGCGAGTTGGATCATATCTCCGTTTCGCGGTTTAACCGCTTCACTCACCTGCAGGCTTTTGGCAAAGGTCGCATGCTCAACAATGTGGCGCCGCTCGCCATGAACCGGAACCGCAATCTTCGGCCGCACCCAGCTATACATCTGGCGCAGTTCTTCACGCGCAGGATGACCAGAGACATGGATCGTCGCCTCCGTCATTTGATCGGTGATGATGCGCACACCTTTTTCAGCAAGCGCGTTCTGCATTTCAAAAATGCCTTTCTCATTGCCCGGGATAACGCGGCTAGAAAAGATCACCGTATCGCCATCACCGAGGCTGATATGGCGGTGATCCCCTCGGCTGATCCGACCAAGAGCGGCGCGGGGTTCGCCTTGAGAGCCTGTGCAGAGGAACAGCAAATTATCATCCGGCAGGCTGCCTGCGACCTCTTCGTCAATCAGATCAGGAAGGTCTTTGATAACGCCAGTGGCAATCGCTGCATCGGTGACCTTATGCATGGAACGCCCAAGCAGACACACACTTCGCCCGGCTTGCCTCGCAGCCTCGATCACGGTTGCAACCCTGGCGACATTGGACGCAAACGTCGTCACCGCGACGCGGCCTTTCAACGATGCGATCAACTCAATCATCGCTTTGCGGACGTCGCCTTCGGAGCCACTATCGCCCTCAACAAAGACATTTGTGCTATCGCACACCATGGC
>JBCCDF010000154.1:0-7016 GCA_039030935.1 Pseudomonadota bacterium
GATGCCGGGCGCTCAGCTCTGCGTTATGACAAGAGCCAATACCTTTTTTGCTCAGGCGGGCTTTGCGAATCAGGAAACGCGCGCGCCTGTGTCAGAGGAAACGCGCTTTCAGCTTGGCTCAACGACGAAACCCATGATGGCATTCCTCACTCATGAGTTTGCAGAAGCGGGCAAGCTTAACCTTTCAGCGCCCGTTTCGACCTATCTGCATGATCAGCCGGAAGGCTCTCTATTCAAGAACTCCGATATCAACACAGAGATGCTGCTGTCCCATACGAGTGGCCTCTGTGGAGATGCTTTTTTAGATCTCGGAGATGGTCACGACGCCGAGGCGGCTCTGATCAAAGCGGCTTCTGCGCTTCCACAACTACATAAAGCCGGTAACGATACGTCTTACTGCAATGTGGGTTTCGTCGTCTGCGCGGAAGTCCTTCGCTCGATCAGCGGCCAGCATTGGAGCGACCTGTTCAGGACATCAATCACCAAACAGATTGATTCAAAAACCCTCAACCCATGGCCAGAGCGCGGGGCGGACAATCTCGCAAGCGGTCACACCAACGGTACGCCCGTTAAAAGGTCAAACTTACCTGTCTCCAATGCCGCTGCGGGGACAACGCTCATTGGGACTGCGCGAGACCTTTGTGGGTTTGGCAAGCTCGTCCTCGACAGTCTGGAAGGGGAAGGCCCGCTCAGCGTTGCGAGCGCAGAATCGATGACATCGCTAGTCGCCCCGCTCGCGCCGAATGAGCGCGGCCTGGGCTTTGGTCATGGGATGATGGTCTATAGCCAAGATCCGTTAGTGTTCGGTCATGACGGCCTGACGATTGGGCAACAGGCCTACTTAAGAGTGTTTCCTGAGCGTGGTGTCTGTGTGGCTTTTCTCGGCAATGGCGGGGACATGCGAAGCGCTGCGAAGCAGATTTTTGAAGCTCTCGCGTCTCTCACCGGCTCATCTCTCCAACCTCCGATCTTCGAGGCGCGCAACGCCGATTTTGAAAGCGCTGTGTATGAGCGGAACAATGCTCTGCTTGTGATTGAGAAAGGAGAAGAAACTTCGCGCCTTTCGGTCGTGAATAAAGAGCCATGGGCGGCCGATCTCTATGGCGAAGTTGAGGGACCTTTTGAACTGTCAAAGCGCTCGGACGGCGGCACTTATATATACAAGTCTGGATCAAGCGTACCCTACCGCGTTCACTTTACGGAGAATGCTGCCTACCTCGGAATGCGACGTTACAATAAGGTGGATGGCCCGTAATGAAACTGATCTGTCATACGTCAGAAGCGCCGCTGACAGATCCTGTCGATATTGGCGTGACCGGCCTTGCGCCTGGATCACGTGTCACTGTTTCATTGACACTTACAGACGAGGTCGGCGTTGAGTGGCGCTCTGAAGCCATGTTTCAAGCCGATACGATGGGATCGGTTCATAGCTCAACGCATCCGAGCCTGCGTGGCAATTATCGAGGCGTTGATCCCCATGGTCTATTCTGGAGTGCGCAACCGGACAGGTTTGAGAGCCTTGTTGAGGACATTCTTGCAGGCCAAGAGCGCACACTCATGCCCGTTCTTGACCCACTCGCCGATTTGAAATGGGTTGTTCGGGCAGAGACTGACAATGGCGCGAGCAAGACGGCAACCATAATGCGGCAGCGTGTTACAAAAGGCGTCCGACAGGTCTCGCCACCGTCTCCTCTGCAAGGGCTTATTTTTGAACCTGAACTTTGGAACGGGGCGTCCGTCCTCGTTCTCGGTGGATCAGAGGGTGGGCTGTTTCCATCCCGCGCCGCGCTGCTCGCCGAAGCCGGATTTAGGACGTTCGCACTGGCTTACTTTCAGTATCCCGGATCCCCTGACGAGGGCCGCGATCTGCCTCTAGAGTATTTTGCGAAAGCTCTGTCCTATCTCAAAGAAACGGGGGACGGGCGCGTGGGCCTGATTGGTATTTCACGAGGCTCAGAAGCGGCACAGCTCACGACGCTCAAATGGCCAGACCTTGTTGATGCGCTGGTGCTCTGGGTTCCAAGCCATATGATCAATCGGGGACTGGATCTCGCCGGAGGGGACGACTTCCAAGCTGAAATAAGCGCCATGTGGAGCTATTCCGGTAAGCCTATCCCGGGTGTTGGCTTTCTGGAGCAAGACATCGAAGCGTCAAAGACAGCGAATGAGGCGTTCGCGACACCGTATGGGCGACGTTATTGCGAGGAATTCTTACGCGCTTGGCACGCCGCGCCTGATGCGATGCGGATTCCAATCGAACAGTATCAAGGCCCTGTCCTCTCGGTTGCAGGCGCTCAAGATGCCTTATGGCCATCAGCCTATGGCGCAGAGCGGATCACAACCGCGCGGGCCGCCGAAACGGGACCTCGCGAAATTGTGATCTATGAAAATGCGGGTCATCTCATCGGCACACCGAATGAACCACGCCCTATTCCGTGGCTAATGCACTGGTCAGATGGCTATATGGGCATTGAAAACGGGTTTTGTGCTTATGGGGGTACGCGCGAAGGGGCAGCCCTAGCCGCGCGACAATCTTGGCAAACCAAAACAAACTTCCTACTGCAAACTCTCTGTTGAAGCATTGCGAGGGTGGTCTGCTTCGCGTATTGAATAAAGTGTATACACTTCAAAGGAGTCAGTATGGCGGGGCGCGTTGAGCTTTCGATAAAAGACGGTCTGGCAGAGGTCAAACTCAACCAACCGGAAAAGCTCAATGCCATGACAAAAGCGATGTGGGTTCAGTTCGCTGAAATCTGGGAACAGCTCAAGGACGATAAATCTGTTAGATGCGTGCTCCTTTACGGCGAAGGACGCGGATTTTGCCCAGGCAATGACATCGGTGAATTTGAGGCTGAACGTTCAAACGCTGCTAAAGCGAGAGCGCTGTCTGAGATTATGAATCGCGGTCGCTTGGCAATGTTGGCCTGCCCGCATCCTGTCGTTGCGCGGATACAAGGCCCCTGCGTTGGCGGCGGTCTGGAAATCGCAGCCATGGCGGACATGCGCATGGCCTCAAGCGAAGCGACTTTCGGGGCGCCACTAAACAAAATTGGCCTCAGCATGGCGTATGAGGAGATGCTGCCGATCTGGAAACTGTGCGGGCGGGCACAAATGTACGAGTTTCTTGTTGAGGGGCGCATTATCAGTGCTGAAAAAGCGATGATGCGCGGGCTCGTGAACCGCGTTGTCGCCCCAGAGGATCTCGAGTCAGAAACCGAACAAACCCTTCAGGCAATCCTAGACGGCCCCCCGCTCGTCCATCGCTGGCACAAAGCCTTCCTGACGCGGCTCGAAAACCCTGCACCGCTGACGGACACTGACCATGACGATCACTACCTCGCATTTGAGACAGAAGACTATAAGCGCGGGTACACCGCATTTTTGAATAAAACCAAGGCGGAGTTCGTGGGGCGATGAGCGATCAGCAGCAAAAGAAACCGGGACCACTGAGTGGTTTAAAGGTGATCGAGTTGGCCCATGTGATGGCAGGCCCGGCCTGTGGCAGATTGCTGTCTGATCTCGGCGCAGATGTGATCAAGCTTGAGCGACCCGGCGGAGAAGACTCTCGCCACATGGCCCCGCCCTATCTAGGATCCGACTCAGCTGCCTATGTCATGATGAACCGCGGCAAACGCGATATCTGTGTCGACTTGAAGACAGAGACAGGCAAACGCATCCTGCTAGACTTGGTCAAAGATGCGGACATCCTGATCGAGAATTTTCGAAAAGGCACCATGGATCGGCTCGGGCTCGGATATGAGCGCCTGAGCGATCTCAACCCACGTCTGATCTATTGCGAAATATCGGGCTATGGGCGCAGCGGCCCTATGGCTGATGAAGGCGGTTTTGACCTGATGGCTCAGGCCATGGCAGGCCTCATGAGTTTTACCGGCGAAAGCCCCGATCGTCCTCCTGTTAAAGTCGGCGCGCCTGTTGGGGATATTGGCGCTGGCATGTTGGCAACAATCGGTGTTTTGGCCGCTTTGCAGGAGCGGCAGGCGTCGGGTCAGGGACAGCGCGTCGACACATCGCTCTTTGAAGCCGCACTGTTCCAGACGCTCTGGCAGTCTGCAATCTATCTCGCCAGCGGAGAAATTCCGCAAGCTATGGGGTCAGCCCACCCTCTTGATGGTCCCTATCAAGCCTTTGAAACCGCCGATGACTGGATCGTTATTGGAGCCGCCAATCAAGCCAACTGGATACGTTTAATAAAAGTGATGGACGTTGAAAGGCTCGGCACTGATCAACGCTTTATCGATAATCCGGCGCGCATGACAAATCTCGCTACGCTTATTCATGAACTTACGCCCGTCTTCAAAACGGATACGGCAGAGCGCTGGCTCAAGCGATTGGCTGACGGAGGTGTTCCTGCAGCGCCAATTCTCAGCATGGATAAAGTGCTCAGTCATCCTCAGACACTTGCGCGCGATATGCTTGTAGACGTTCAGCATTCTGAGCTCGGACGAACAAAAACGCTGGGTCTGCCGATTAAGTTTTCACGAACGCCAGGACAGGTCAGTGATGTCCAAACGCCACGCTTGGGTGAACATGCTCGCGAGGTGTTACGAGAAGCGGGCTGGAGCGACGCTGATATTGATCGAGCGTTTATGGACAATGCGATTTCTTCAACGAGTGACTTGATCAGCTCGTAAGCGCGCGCAGGACGTCGAGCGCATTGCCTCTGACTTTGCCGCTATGGTCGCGCATCGCATCGGCTGCAGCTTGCGCATCCCCTCTGAGAATGGCTTCGAGGATAAGCGTATGCTCTTCAAAGGATTGCGGGGAACGATGCCCGTGATCGAGTTGTTTGCGCCGATAGGCGAGAAGACGATCATAGGTCGAGTTCGCCAGCGCTTCGAGGGCCTGGTTGTGCGTACCAGCATAGATCTGGCGATGAAAGCCGGATGAGGCCTCAAAGTACGCTTCGGCGTCTTTCGGCGACACAGACAGTTGCTGATACTGATTGTGCAAATCGATCAGCGCTTCCTTTTCCTGTACGCTCATGCGCTCGGTCGCCAAACGGGCACAGGCTGACTCGATCTCTGACATCATCTCGAACATTTCGAGCAAATGTTGAAGGGATATCCGCGCCACAAAAGCGCCCTTGCGCGGCACGATCCGCACAAGATCTTCAGCTTCCAACTGACGAAGGGCTTCTCTAATAGGGGTCCGCGATGCGGAAAAACGCTCACTAAGTGCGAGTTCATTTAGATGATCGCCTGGTTTCAGTGTTCCGTTGAAGATGTCCTCTTCCAGAGCGCGGCGAATGGCAGCCGAACGGGTTTCGACTTCAGCCTGAACATCCGCTGGCTGAAGCGTTCTCGCGCGACGTGCGGCTTTCGATGTCATAGTCTCACCACCCTATATTCGTGACAAACCTCTTTGTTTGCTTGCCAGAAATGTCTGTCCACCTGCTTTAACAGATAAGTGCAGATCATGCTCCGGCGCTTGCGTCACTGAGGCAGATACACCCAGCTTGGTTAGAAAATTGTGCAACGCGTCGGGTGACTTCGACAAAAACGTCGGATCGCAGACCTCTACGGCCGGAGCAAGCCTTGTCGATGGATGCGGCGCGCTCCCCCAATCAATGAAGAATGGAAGGATCGGATGATCAGGATGACTTATGAAGAGCAAACGCCACGATATCGCTAAACCGTCAGCCCCTGCCCTTTGCATGGATTGCACTCCAGCACTTCGTCCACCGAGATGTAGGACTGTCGCATTCAGGCTCTCTAAATCGCTTGTTCTGTATGCCAAGAGACAAGACGTTAGCGAGTGTTGAGAGCCAACTTGCTGGATAATCGCGCCCTCGACATTCTGCTTTGGGTCGCGCCCGATCAGCTCGACATACTGGCCATTTTCTGCACCCACTAATCGGTTACAGGTCCCTTGGCCCGCATGGCTACCGCCGTCTTCCGTCTCGATTGATGTGACATTCGAAAACAAGCGCGCGCCTGCCTCAACATCGCTGCACCAGAGACCAATATGATCCAATTCGAGACCGGAATTACGCATTGCTTTTCCCTTATCGCGAATTGTATACACTTTGTATGACAGAAACGATACCCAAAACGATGATGGCTGTTCAATTCGATCAGCACGGTGGCACAGACGCGCTGAACTGGCGTGAGGCTGAAACGCCTAACCCAGGCAGCGATGAAGTTCTAATCCGCGTAAGAGCCGCTGCTCTAAACGGATTTGACCCAATGATGCTATCCGGCGAGACCGGGCTGAAAACACCCTTTCCGATGCAGCCTTGCGGGGACTTCGCAGGCGAGATTGTATCGCTTGGGTCAGAAGTTCAAAACTGGTCGATCGGCGATCGCGTCAATCCTTATCCCATCCTACCCGTCAAAGGCATGATGGGAGAAACAACAGCGGGTGCGGCTGCAGAATATGTCTGCGTTCCAGCGTCTGTTTTGATCAAAATGCCAGATCAGGTCTCGTTTGAAGATGCGGCGGCAATGCCCGTCGCCTATGGCACTGCGCTGCGTATGATTGAGAGGCGCGGTGACGTGAAAGAGGGCGAAAAAGTGCTCGTGCTCGGCGCTGGCGGAGGGGTCGGCGTCGCAAGCATCCAGTTTGCCAAAGCGCGCGGCGCTCATGTCATCGGCGCAGCCTCGGGTGCTCATAAGCTTCAGGCGCTCACAGATATCGGGGCAGATGAAACGCTCGACACCTCGAATCGAGAGTGGCGCAAAGAGCTTGTCAGCCGACATGGGAAACCGGCCTTTTATGGTGAGCGGGGCGGAATGGACGTCATCATCAACTATGTTGGTGGACCGACATGGATCGACAGTTTGAAGTGCCTGAAAAATGAGGGACGCATTCTGGTGTGCGGCGCCAGTGCTGGTCATGATCCAAAAGAGGATCTGCGCTATATCTGGTCATTCGAACAATCAATTGTCGGCTCAAATGGCTGGAGCATGGAGGACCAAACAGAATTGCTGGACCGCGTCGCCAAAGGCGTTTTTAAACCCGTTATCTACAGCACGCGCCCGGCCTTTGATATCGCC
>JBCCDF010000155.1:0-6938 GCA_039030935.1 Pseudomonadota bacterium
GACATTGAGTTGATTAATCTCGATATGACCAATGCGCACTCAGCTCAAGACGAGATGACGATTATTAATACCCAGAATGATGCGATCCGGCTCGCGGATAGCGTAAAGGCCGGATACCTGTGGGACTGGTATGGCGGGCGAACTGGGATCGCTGCAGTTATCGCCGCTGATAATGGCGAACCGATCACATGTTTTATGAGGGTGTTGAGCGTTGAGCAGATTGAAGATCGTTTGAAACTCGCGCGCATTCTGGCAATGCGCGCCCCGCCGGGTCAGCGTAAACCGGATGGTCCCGACTGTCCTGCTCCCATGCGCTAGACACCAACCTCTTCACTCGCGGCAGCTTCGGCTTTTACCCATTTTATAAATGCGCGGACTTCTTGACTGAGATGGCGTCCCTTTGGCCAGACAAGCCAATATCCATAATCGACACTGATTGAACCGTCCGCGAAGGGGGCAATCAGTCGTCCTGCCGCAATATCGGAAGCGGCAATCGCGCGTTTTGCCAAGACCACTCCACGACCCGAAGCAGCTGCTTCAATGGCGAGTGCAGATTGATTAAATCGTGGTCCACGATCACCATCGACTTCAGCGCCTGCACCACGCGCTTTCAGCCAGCTATTCCAATCAGGACAAGATGGATCGACCTCTGCGCTAACATCATGAATGAGCGTATGTTTAGCGAGATCAGCGGGTTTTCGGATCGCATCGACACCTTCTAAAAGCTTTGGGGAACAGACGGGCAGAACCGTCTCATCCAAAAGCTTCTCGATTTTGAGGCCGTCATAATTGCCAGCGCCATAGCGGATCGCAAAATCTGCATCAGCGGTCGTGAAATCCGTCAAACCACTGTCAGCGCTGACCCAAGCCTCAACATCCTGATGGAGCGTATGAAAGTGGTCTAGACGTGGGGCGAGCCATTTCGCTGCGAAACTGGGCGCACTTGAGACCATAACGCGACCTTTACGGGCCGGTTGCTGCATGATCCGGCCAGCTTCCGCGATCTGATCAAAGGCATCTCGGACCATAGGCAGCGCTGCCTGTGCCGCATCTGTCAGTAAGACACTTCGACCCGTTCGCTTGAACAAAGGTGTGCCCGCATAGTCTTCCAACTGGCGTATATGTTGTGAAATCGCGCCCGGTGTTACGTTGAGCTCTTCTGCGGCTTTCGTAAAGGATAGCCGCCTTGCTGCAGCTTCAAAAGCTCGGAGCGCATTTAAGGGTGGTAATCGGTCGGCAGGATCATTCATGGCAGCCTTTAAGCACTGTTTGAGATTAGTTTCTCTAAACGGTGTAATAAGAACGCTGCGCTTGTCGTAAAGCTTGCGCGGCAGCATTTCTTTTTCAGCAATTTGCCGAAAGCTGAAGATCATGCGCCTTTTTCCTGCGTTTTTTTATACGGATGATAGTCACATTATAGTTTTTGGTGGTGGCGAAGAAGCACGTCGGAAAGTGCGTTTGCTAGCGAAGACCAGTGCTATGATCACGGTCATTATCGATAGCGAAATTGATGCAGGTTTCGCGGAAGAGTTTGCAGGACGGATTACAATTGCGCCGCGCGATATGGCAGGACAAGCGCTGGACCGTTCAAAGCTTGCTATCATTGCTTGTCGAACAGAATCGAATACGCAGCAATCCATAGAATGGGCGAGGGAATACGGCATTCCTGTAAACGTCGTCGACCATCCATCTGACTGTGACTTCATCGTTCCCAGCATGCTGGAACGAGGCGAGATCGTTGCCGCGGTGGGAACGGGCGGTTCAGCACCCGTGCTTGCAAAAAAAGTTCGCACGCAACTTGAAGCTTTGATGCCGCAATCGATGAGAGAACTGTCGAAGATGGCGCTCGATTTTCGACCGGCGGTTTATGCGGCGCTTGATGATGGTGTGGCCCGGCGTCAATTTTGGGAAGCAGCACTGAACGGAAGGCCCGCAGAGCTGGCAGAAAGCGGGAACTTTAGGGCTGCTCAAGCGGCATTTGAGGACCTTTTGAGGGAACATAAAAGCGGCAAAGGTAGCCCAGAAGGGGCGCCGGGCACTGTGAATATCGTCGGTGCTGGCCCGGGTGATCCGGAACTGCTCACACTGAAAGCGTTTAGATTAATTCAAAACGCAGACGTCGTTTTCTATGACAGATTGGTCAGTGATGAGATCATGGATCTTGTGCGCCGGGATGCAGAACGTGTCTCTGTCGGCAAATCAAAAGCCAACCATTCTGTTCCCCAAGGCGATATCCATACGTTGATGATTGAGGCTGCGCGTCATGGTAAGAATGTTGTGCGCCTCAAGGGCGGCGACCCGTTTGTGTTTGGCCGCGGTGGCGAGGAAGTCGAAGCGCTGCGCGAAGCCGGCATTGAAGCGAGCGTTGTTCCAGGTATTTCCTCGGCCCTTGGGTGCGCAGCCTCAGCGGGTCTACCGCTGACCCATCGTGATCACGCGCAAACGCTGACCTTTGTTACAGGACATGCAAAATCAGGCGGCGTTCCAGATCTGGATTGGCAGGCCCTTGCGAAGCCAGCACAGACGGTTGTTGTCTTTATGGGGGTCGGAACTTCTTCGATTATTGCTGAAAAACTCATTGCTGCTGGGCGTGCGCCCTCGACGCCGATTGCAGTGATTGAAAACGGTACACGTGCAAATGAAATCAAGGTTTTCGGGTCGCTCGCAGAGATGCCACAACTGATATTGAATGCTGGCATCAAGGGACCCGCACTCCTGATCATTGGAGAGGTGAGTTCCATACCAGCACAAACGCTTGAGCGGTTCTCAATGGAGGTCGCGGCATGACCTCGGTGCGCCCAAAGCTAAAGCCAGACATCCCGAAAACGATCACAGCATGGGACACAGCGACCGGCAAAGTCATCTGGATGCGCGAAGATGGAAGCTGGTCTGAAAGTCCAGATGGTATCGGGATTTTTACCGGAGATGCAGCAGAGGCAGCGCTTGAAAAAGCCAAGGCCCAAGAAGGGCGAGTGACTGATCCGTATTTCATGCAAGTCACGGAGGATGGACAGGTCGCCGGGCGCGAAACACTTCGAGAAACAATCCGCGCGAATGGCCCGACTGTGCCTTATGGAGTGGTCGTATAATGCCTGCTCGCGAGATCGATAAACTCACGCTCTATGGCGACACGATGTCAGGCAATTGCCTGAAACCGCGCTGGACGGCTGATTACCTCAATATTCCCTATGACTGGGTTGAGATCGATATCTTCAACAACGAAACCCAGACAGAAGAATTTCTGGCCCTAAACCCGGTCGGACAAGTCCCGTTAGCACGCTGGCCAGACAGACGTATCCTGACGCAGTCGAATGCGATTATGGTTTACCTCGCACAGGGTTCAGACCTCATTCCGGAAGATGATTTTACCCGCGCACAGATGGAGAGCTGGCTCTATTGGGAGCAATACTCGCACGAGCCTTACATCGCTGTCCGACGATCAAAAATGAAATATCGCGGGTTGAGTGAGGACGAGTTGGACCCTGACCTACTCGTCAAAGGCCGCCGGGCATTGGGTGTCATGGAAATGCAACTGACCTATACGGATTGGTTGGTCGGTGATGGACTGACCTGCGCTGATATCGCTTTGGTCTCCTACACACGCGTCGCGCATGAGGGCGGGTTCGATCTGTCGGAATTTCCGAGTGTGTCGCGCTGGATTGGCCGCGTTGAAAGCGCACTTCATTTGAGCGCGCCTGCGCCTGACCCAAGAACGGTGAGCTGACATGTACCGATACGACCAGTTTGATCATGAGATTGTTCGTGACCGCGTTAAGCAATTCCGTGGACAGGTGGAGCGTCGTTTGTCCGGCGAATTGCTGGAGGACGAGTTCAAGCCCCTGCGCCTACAAAACGGCGTCTACCTACAGCTTCATGCCTACATGCTTCGCGTCGCCATCCCGTATGGCCAGTTGAACGCTAAGCGGATGCGTAAACTCGCCTATATCGCGCGGACCTACGACCGCAATTATGGACACATGACGACCCGCCAGAACATTCAGTATAATTGGGTCGCGCTGAAAGATATTCCCGACGTGCTCGCCGAACTGGCCGAGGTTGAGATGCATGCCATCCAGACCAGCGGGAACTGCATTCGAAATACGACCAGCGATCACTTTGCAGGCGCAACCAAAGACGAGATTATCGATCCGCGACCATGGTGTGAAATCATTCGCCAATGGAGCACGTTCCATCCAGAATTCGCCTTCCTGCCGCGCAAATTCAAGATTGCGGTAAACGCCGCAAGTCACGACCGCGCCGCAATCCGCGTTCACGATATCGGCTTGCAAATGGTCAAGCGCGATGAGGCTGTCGGCTTTGAAGTCTATGTCGGCGGGGGACAAGGCCGTACCCCTGTGATCGCGACGAAGATCAGTGATTTCGTACCAGAACTGGAGCTGCTCGACTATCTCGAGGCCATCATGCGGGTCTATAACCGCTTCGGTCGGCGCGATAATAAGTATAAAGCGCGCATCAAAATTCTGGTCACAGAAACAGGTTCTGAAGCGTTTACGCGGCTTGTTGAAGAAGAGTTTGCCGCGCAGCGTGACAGCGAGAAAATCGCGCTACCGCAAGCTGAGATTGACCGAATTCACGCTTATTTTGCGCCGCCTGCTTTACCGAAGAAAACCGCGCGCAGTCAGGCGTTTCTTGATGCAAAGCGTGCCGATAAGAGCTTTGCGCGCTGGGCAAAGACCAATCTTCACCCGCACAAAGTGGCAGGCTATCGCTCTGTTACCATCAGTCTCAAACCGATTGGGGGTCTAGCTGGGGATGCCACAGATGACCAGATGGATGTCATGGCCGATTTGGGCGAGCGCTACGGCTATGACGATATTCGTATCACGCACGCGCAGAATGTCGTGCTGCCTCATGTCGCGTTAGATGATCTGCCAGCGCTATTCGCAGAACTTCAAAAGGCAGGGCTCGCCACAGCAAATGAGAGCCACATTACGGATATGATTGTCTGTCCGGGGCTCGATTATTGTAATCTTGCCAATGCGCGCTCAATCCCGGTGGGACAGGCCATCCAAAAGATGTTCGACAGCCCTTGGTATGAGGATGATATCGGCAAACTGCACATCAATATTTCCGGCTGTATCAATGCTTGCGGTCACCATCATGTCGGTCATATCGGCATTCTCGGCGTCGATCGGAAAGGCGAAGAGTACTACCAAATTTCGCTTGGTGGCCGGGCTGATAAGAAAGCTGCTGTGGGACAAATCATGGGTAAGGCGATGCCTGCAGATGACGTCCCGGGTGTCGTGAAGACTTTGGTCAATACCTATCGAAAGCTCCGAACCGGAAAAGGCGAGACGTTTATCGAAACACTGGAGCGCGTTGGGCATGATCCATTCAAGGAGGCGGTTTACGATGCTTCGGAATAGGCTGGACGCAGTCCAATCGATTGATCTTGAAGATCACTCGAAAATGGAGAAGGCCGTGGTAACGGCTGGCATAGGTTTACCGTCATGCCGCTGATTAAGAACGGAGCCGAGATCGAAAACGAATGGCTCTTCGTCGAAACGGATGAAGAACTCCCCCCTAGCGGGCAGATTGTCGTAGGTCTTGAGCAGTTCCTCGAAAACGCAGACGCGCTTTTGTCCCGCAATATTCCTATCGGTGTTCGTCTGTCCCCTGACAGTGACCCAAATGCATTAGCGCCCTATTTGGATCGTCTAGCCCTGATCGAAGTGGATTTTCCGAAATATGTTGATGGACGCGGGTATTCGCAGGCCCAGCTATTACGACGCCGGCTGGACTATCACGGTGAGTTGCGCGCAGTCGGGCACGTCCTTTTGGATCAGATTTTCTATATGAACCGTTCAGGGTTTGACGCTTACTCAACGACCCGTGCGGACCTACCTAAAGTGCTGAAAGCATTGGAAGAGTTTTCTGACGTTTATCAGCCAGCCGCTGGCGGGCGCGTCTCAGTCTTCCACAAACGCCACGCCGTGGCTAAGCAGGCAGGATAGACTATGAGCCAAGCCCTACGCCAAGTGCTGCCCTCGCATCATGTTGAGGTTCCAGCCGACAGCCCGAAAGTGTTTACGGCTGCCAACAACTGGCTGGAAGCGCAAAGCGCTGAGACCCGGATTGCATGGGCGCTCGAGAACCTGCCACGTGACCATGTCTTATCATCAAGTTTCGGCATTCAGTCGGCTGTGCTGTTGCACATGATGACCAAGCAAGTGCCGGATATTCCGGTTCTTTTGTTCGACACGGGCTATCTGTTCCCGGAAACCTACAAATTTGTCGATGAGCTGACCGAGCGATTGTCGCTCAACCTGCAAGTCTTCCGATCCGACATGACACCCGCATGGCAGGAAGCGCGGTTCGGGCGGCTCTGGGAGCAGGGTCAGGAAGGGGTCGACAAATATAACCGCATGAACAAAGTCGAGCCGATGCAGCGGGCTATGGCTCAGCTCGGCGCGGGGACCTGGTATAGTGGCCTACGCCGCGTTCAGGCTGAAAGTCGAGCAGACCGCAAAATTCTTGAATTCCAGCACGGGCGTGTGAAGTTTCATCCCATCGTGGATTGGAGCAATCGCGATGTGCATTTCTACCTGAAGGAGTACGGCTTACCGTACCATCCGCTTTGGGAAGAGGGCTATGTCAGCGTTGGCGACACCCACACGACGCAGAAACTCGAACCCGGAATGCTTGAGGAAGAGACCCGATTTAACGGTATGGACCGTGAATGCGGCCTGCACGTCGGTTAGGATATAGTCCCAGCCTTAGGGCTTACGAACAAACCCAACATTATCGATCAGACGCGTTTTGCCCATCCATGCTGCGGCGAGTAGGCGGCCTTCATAGCCCTGATCGATGGGGCCATCGCCGAGGTCTTGCAAAGTCGCCGGGTCTACAGCGCTGACATAATCGAGTTTTTCAAAGCCTGCCTTTCGAATGATATCCTCCGCCTCGGTAAGGGCGTC
>JBCCDF010000156.1:0-6888 GCA_039030935.1 Pseudomonadota bacterium
TCAGCCTGGTTCATGCGCCCAAAGGGCGCGGAACCTGCTTCAACGCCTGTGCTGCGAAGCAGCTCAGCAGGCGTTTAAACTAAACTCAACCCGCTTCACGAGGCGTGCGCGAAGCGCTCAGCGCCTCGTCAAAAGAGACCAAACACCAAAAATTTCTTGACTTCCCCGCGCCCGCCACGCGACAGCGGCGCGTGTCTGAAAGCCTGATCCCCCTCGCTTTGTGTTTGTTATCCGCGATCACGGTCGCGGCGACGAACATGTTTGTCAAAAAGGGCGGGGACGTCCTGTCTGCGCGAATGATCGTTTCTATTGCGATGGCGATCAGCGTCCTGCCTTTTGCACCCTTCGTTGCCCCACCGAGCGGGGCTTTATGGGGCGCACTGGCACTCTCTATTGTGGTGCATTGGGGCTACCAATTTGCGATGATCAAAGCCCTGCATCGAGGCGATCTATCGCTGGTTTTTCCGGTCATGCGCGGCTTGGCCCCTCTTCTATCAGCTCTGCTCGCACTAATAACCTTACGGGAAAATCCCGGCCTCTGGGGCTGGATTGGCCTTCTTTTGGCAACCTGCTCGATCATCGGCTTCGCGCTGCCAGAGCGCCAAGCCGACGGCACGGGCCTACCAAAAAGAGAGGCGCTTATCTGGGCCGGTCTGACCGCGCTCGGCATCGCGGCCTACTCGGTTGTCGATGCGAATGGCGTTCGCATGGCAGACAATCCAATGACCTTCGTCGTTTGGCTTTTCCTATTTGATTGGATCGGGATCACAGCCGCGATGATCTGGTCGAGACGGGGCCAAATCTGGAGCGGGGTAAAGCCGCAACTGGTAAGTGGAAGCCTTGGTGGACTACTCGGCACGATCAGCTATGGGGCCGCCTTATGGGCCATGTCACTCGCAGATGTGGCCTATGTCACAGCCATCCGCGAAACCTCCGTGGTGTTTGCTGCAATTATGGGCGCGCTGTTCTTGAAAGAATCCTTTGGCAAAAGGCGCATTGGGGCCGCGACTGTCTTATCAATTGGCCTTTTGATGCTTCAAATCGGTGCTTAACGCCGCGTTGGTATGCAGTGTGCTAGGGGAACGCCATGAAACTCCTCCGCCATCTTGCTGGGTATTTGCCCGTCAAACTCGCAAGCGCCGTTGCGGCCTTCGGCGGTGTTTATGTGTTTACCAGATTATTAGGCGCCGAGGAGTATGGCCGCTACGCTCTGATGTTATCAGCGATGGCACTTATTCATACGCTAAGCCTGACCCCTGCTGAGGCCGCGGCCTATCGCTTTGCTGGCAAAGCCGAGGCACAAGGAACGCTCCCTGATCACTTCAGGACTGCGATCTCCCTTACGGCACGCTCGCTTGTGTTTACAATCGCTTTAATCATTGCGCTGGGCTTAGCTATCGGTCAGCTGCCCGATTATCTCGCAATCCTGCCTTGGATCGCCATTCTGATGCCTCTGAACACAGTCATTCAGATGACACTGGAAGCGCACAAAGCAAGCCAGCAAGTTGGGCGCTATTCCATTATTGCAACACTGAGAATCTTAGGTGGATTTGCACTCGGAAGCTTGATCGCCTGGCAGAGCGGACTGGGAGCAGCAGCCCCTTTCATCGGGATGGTGATTGTAAGCGCCATTTTAGTCACACCGCAAAGCTTGTGGCTTTGGCGCCAGGCTAAAGGTGGCGTAACAAGCGCTGAGAAAAGACATGCTTATATGGCGTACGGGATACCAATTGCCGCCGCGCTTGTTCTTGACCTGATTTTGAGTGCTGCCGACCGGTTTTTGATTGTACTTTTTTTAGGCGAAGCCGCTGTGGGTGAATATGCCGCTGGATATGGCGTGGCTGACAAAACCGTCCTTCTTCTATGCGCCTGGGCCGCGATGGCGGGGTCGCCTTTGGTGATGGCGGCTTATGAACGCGGTGGCCGCGATGCCGCAAGAGATGAAGCCCGCGGGATGATCGCGACGATGATCCTGATCGCTGTTCCAGCAGCGACCGGATTAGCCCTCGTCGCTGAACCGCTCGCCGAAGCAATGATTGGGGAAGAGCTGCGTGAGGGCGCAATGCAAATCATTCCATGGATTGCTTTTGCCGGATTGCTGAACGGCCTTTTGATTCACTATTTTTCCGAAGCCTTTCAGCTTGCTCATAAAACAACCGAACGTGCGATCTTAATGTTAATCCCAGCAGGCGCAAACGTCGTTCTCAATCTCATACTCATCCCGCAGTTTGGCCTCATGGGGGCCGTGTTTGCGACATTGGTGAGTTATGCACTGGGGATCGCTGTCTTAGGATTACGCGGACGTAGACATGTTTATCTGCCTGTACCGCTCGGGGACCTCGTAAAGATCAGTGCCGCCTCCTTGGCGATGTGGCCTGTTCTCCATATTCTACCAGATTGGGGGGGCTGGACCGAGTTATTCACAAAAGCAGTCGCGGGCGGATGTGTTTATGTTTGCGCCGTATTTTTGCTTGACGCGAGCGGCGCCCGAAGGTTTTTGCGTCAGGAACTTTCATCCAAAATAAAGCGCACTGCGTAAAGTATATCATGAGCGATACAAAAAACGATCTCGGCACAGCCGCTGACAAAGCAAACCAGTTGTGGGGCGACCTTGTTCCGGTCATTGCGTTTGTCGTGATTTACAATGGAATGCGGTTTCTCGCCCCCACTGAGGGCTTTTTCAGCGCAAAGACAGCTCTATTTTGGGCGACTGGCGCGCTGATCGTCATCACAGCCTTTGTCATCGGCCAAAAGCTCATCAAACGAGAGAAGATCCCACTATTTCTAATCGTGTCCTCATTAATTGTCGGGTTTTTCGGAACACTTGGCATTCTCGCTCAGAACGAAGCGTTTCTGTACATCAAGGTCACCATCCAGCAGCTCTTTCTCGCAAGCCTAATCTTCATCCCAATGCTATTTGGCATGAATATCTGGCGCGAGATGTTCAAATCAGTCTTTGATTTGCCCCATAATGCATGGACAGTTCTGTCTATCCGTTGGGGTCTATTCTTTATCGCAATGGCCTTTTGGAATGAATATCTATGGCGTACTTATGCGCCAATTGCGGAGCAGTGCTTGCCGATTTTTGGCATCCAAGCAGCGCCATGTGAGCCCTATTCTTTCGCAGGTCTGAGTTTTGGCGAAAAGGACGCGCAAGGTATTTGGGCCAACTGGAAGCTCGGCAATATGGTCATCACATTCATATTTGGTGCTGCAAACGTGCCTTACACGCTAAAGCATCTACAAGACAGTGAACCGAAAGCCGCCTAGCGCGATAAAGGATCAGTTCCATCTGGATTTGTGAAAGGCGCGAACCTCTGAGTATGCCTTGTCTCAGCAAAATGGGTCAGCGCCCAAACGACTGTTGGAAATGCAAGGTCTGACCAAGGAATATCTTTCCAGTCATAAAGTTCGACCTCTTGGCTTTCAGGGCCAACACCAAAACCGCCTTGAAGGGTGGCTCTGAACATCACTTGCACCTGCCCAATTCGCGGAATTGAATAGACAGCCAGAAGACGGTCAATCTCGATCCGGGCCTCAGCCTCTTCCCATGCTTCTCTCGAGGCTGCTTCCTCTACACTTTCACCAAGTTCCATATAACCCGCAGGCAAAGTCCAGAAGCCTCGCCGTGGTTCAATATCGCGCTTGCAGAGCAGAATTTGGTCGCCCTTTGTGACGACTGAGCCAGCGACAATTTTCGGATTTTGATAGTCAATGAAATCACAGGTCTGGCAGACGCGGCGCTTGCGATCCTCACCCTGTGGAATTTCAAGCCTGAAATCAATGTCCTGTTTGAGTGTCATTATTCTGTCAGGCTCTCGCGCTAGAAGGGAATTGAATTGATCCGCACACGGCCTTCTGTGTAGAGATCAGGGTAGCGGGAAACGAACTAGGGCTCTGGCTATGGCGAAACAAGACGGAAGCGGCGATTTCAGTCTAGAGCAGTCTGCAACGCACTTATTGCATCGTGCGCAACAAATGGCTGTCAATCTCTCGTCCGAAGCGCTCGGCAAAAAAAGCCTGACAATCAGGCAATTTGCCGTTCTGGCAGCCCTTTACGAAGAGGATGGCCAGAGCCAGTCCAGCCTAGTTGACATGACTGGCATCGATCGCTCAACACTTGCCGACATGGTTGCAAGGATGGAGAAAAGCGATCTTGTTGCGCGCGTAACGTCTAAGGAAGATGCCAGAGCAAAAGCGGTTTCCCTGACCGAGCACGGCAGAAAAGCTTTTGAAACTGTCGCGCCGACGGTTCAGGAAGCAGATGCAATTCTGATCGAAGACCTGCGCAAGTCTCGGCGATCCAGCTTGATTGAGTCTCTCGCCATCATCAGCGGTCTCAAAGTTGAAGAAGAGGATGAGAGTGAAAGCGAGATCAAGAAGCGCAAGAAAGCCATGAAAAAGAAAAAGAAGAAGAAAAAGTCAAAATAGGCTTACTCGCTGAGAAGCGCTTCAATTTCGGTCAAACTCTTCAGATCTATGATCCCGCGAATGTGCAAGACGATCGTTCCATCCGCATCGATGACGAAGGTTTCTGGGACACCCGTTAGTCCAAAATCGAGCCCGCCTTGGCCATCTTCGTCTGTTCCAATGACTTTATAGGGATCACCCAGCTGGTTGAGGAACGATAACGTCGCAGCCTCATCATCCTTGTAGGCTAAGCCGAAGACTTGATCAGGGTAATTTTGTGCCAGTTGCATCAGTAATGGATGCTCAACACGGCAAGGCGCGCACCATGACGCGAACAGATTGACCGCGATAGGCTGTCCGGCAGACGGTGGCGAGAACCGAATTTCACCCTCACTTGCAAGAATCGGAAAGCTGCGCTGCGGCGCAGAACGGATAATCGTTCCGCTATCTGCTGTGTCAAACGTCGCTTTCTCAGGATTGTAGAGCTGCAGACCCGTGACAACGGCTATGACAAGTAAAACGGTTAAAGGGATAACAGCAATCCACCGCTTCATAGCTCTTAATCCTCGCGAAGACGCTCTAGCCGCGCGCGGGCTATACGCGCTCTAAAAGCCGCATATCCAGAAAGGCCTAGCGGCAAAGCAATGCCCAAAACTATGATCGTCCAGAGGAACACGGCATTGTCGTCGAGCGGTAGGGTCATAAAGGTTCACGTCCCGCAAGACGCCGGGCAATCAAGGCATCCGCCTGTTGACCAAAAATTTCTGCGCGCATGAGCATCATCACAATTGCCCCGACGAGCAGACCTTGGCCAAGGAAACCGATCAAAAGCGGTTGGAGATAAATCCACGCCATTGCAGGCCCTTCAGCGCGAATGACACTCGGCCCTTGATGGATGCTCGCCCAAATATCAACGGAGACCCTGATAATCGGAATGTTAACGAGACCGACCATGGCTAGAATTGCACCTGCTCTGGCCGCTTTCTGACGCGTCTCCAAGGCCGCTCTCAAAGCCATATAGCCGATAAAGAGGAAGAAAAGCACAAGCACGCTCATCATGCGTGGATCGTCCCACAGCCACCACGTCCCCCATGTTGGCTTGCCCCAGATACTCCCCGTCGCAAGACAGAGTGCTGTGTAAGCTGCACCGACCGGCGCAATGGCTCGCGCACCTACATCAGCGAGTTCATGACGCCAAATAAACCAGATGAAGCTGGCAACAGCGAGACCGACATAAAGGCCCATACAGAGCCACGCACTCGGCACGTGGATGAAAAGCGCCCTAAAAATATGTCCGCCCTGAACTTCATCTGTTGGGACGATGAACAACCCCTGCCACAGACTGTAAGCAAATAGACCCGCACCTAACAGCGCCAAAACTGGAATAGCCAGCTTAGAAAACCGCAAAAAGCGATGAGGATTAGCGAGGATGGACCACATATTCGTTACTTATGCTTCCCTTAGTCAGCGGCCAAGCGCAAAGCTGCGCCCATTGCGGGGGGTGCGACACCAAGGGCGAAGAGACACGAGGCGACCAAAAGGAGGTCGGGCGTGTTGCCCAAGCCATCTTGGAGGGCGAGCGCGCCAAAGATCAATGTCGGGAAATAAAAAGGCAGGGCGATCAGAGCGATCAGTAAACCCGCTCTTGCAACGCTGGCAGCCAAAGCTGCAGCAACGCCACCCCAGAGAAAGAAACTCAGCCCCCCTATCGCATAAGCCCGCATCGCAGTGAGCACTTGGTCTTCCGGGACTCCCAACATCAGGGCGAGTAACGGCGTAAATATGACGAGTGGGAGACCTGAAATGAGCCAATGCGCTATCGCTTTCACCAAGGCAATCAGTGATATGGACGCTTCTTCCTGGACCCATAGATCGAGCGCGCCGTCTTCTAAGTCTGCCTGAAACACCCGTTCCAGCGTTACAAAGGATGCCAAAGCCAACGCAAGCCAGAGCACGCCCAGACCAATACCGGATAAGACATCTGACTCTGAGCCCAGCGTGAAAGGAACAAGAATCGACGTGCCAGCGAAGAAGCCGAGCGGTAGAAACGCGCCGGCTCCGTTAGCCCATGCCTCGGACAGAGATTGGCGAAAAGCTGAAAGGTATGGAGCTGTCCTCATAGAACAATCTCCAGATTGGCTTTTATCGGGGCGTCTCCATGAAGTGCCGCAATGACAGCGCCTCCATTCTTGCAATGCTGCTTGATCATATCAGCGAGCATCGATTGGCCCTCTGTGTCGAGCGCGTTGAACGGTTCATCCAAGAGCCAGATATCGCGGTCGGAGAGAAATAATCGCGACAGGGCCGTTCTGCGTTTCTGGCCTGCAGACAACATATTGGCGGGGACATCGGCCGGTCGCTCTAGCCCCATCAACTTCAAAACAAGGCTGATATCAGCGGAACTTTTCCAAACGCGCGCCCAATGCTGGAGGTGTTTGCGAGGCGTTTCATGAGCCTTCAGGCCGTTTGTATGCCCGA
>JBCCDF010000157.1:0-6817 GCA_039030935.1 Pseudomonadota bacterium
ATCCCGAGACTCGGCTGTACGTGTGATGGAGACATCCATTCCATCCGCTTCCAGCAGCCGAACGAGACCCTGATATCCAATCGCCGAGGTTGAGTAGGGGTGCTCGCCTGCTCGATCTTTGTTTGCGAGATCAGGAGCCCAACCCATCAGGGCAAAGGCTGCTGTAAAGCTCACCAGTCCGATCGCCACCAGCAGTGCGACAACCGTGCCTGAAAAGGGACTCGAATTGGATTCAACGGCTTCACTCAACTCGCTGTTTCCCCCAAGGCGAAACTTCGATAGGCCTCGCGAGCTTGCGACCACTGAGACTGATCGACTTGGCGACCTCCAAAATAACTTCGTTCGACAATCCTTATAATCGGAGACAAGCCCTCTCGAAGCGACTGAGGTAATGCTGCGAGCTGTCCAATCTCTCTGGCTGTAAAAGAGCGTTTCACGGCGGACGCGTCATTTTTCTGGATCAGATCGATCGAGCGAAAGAGAAGCGCGTGAACCGCTTCGGCGAACCGTCCTTCGCGGGCTAGGGCTTCGGCATCCCCTAGCAAAGAGCGCGCTGCAGTTTCATCCGGTATTAGATCTGGCGCGACTGAAATATCTTGCCCTGCCGGTCTTTGCTTTTCTGCCCGCCGAAGGCTCAGGCCCTCTCCAAACATGAAGTACAGGGCTGCAAGAATACCGAGCGCGATCAAGACGATCAATAACATACCGATAATTGGACCTATTGCGCTAAATATACTCACAATAAACGCCAAGAGGCCGCTGGGACTTCTTCGCTCTGGAGGGATTTCAATCGGGCGTTCCGGCCTGTCCGTCTGCAAGTCATCATCTGTGAGCGCGGCGAGTGCGTTTTCCAGCCGCTCATCATCAATTGTCAGGCGAGGCTCATCAGGCAAGGCGTCCCGGTTCAGAATACGGTCACTGTTTTGGGCAAGAGCAGGCATCAGAAATGCCAGACATGCGACCAAGACAAAGCCCCCGAAACGCGTCACTTAAAACCCTCCCTTCACAGGAGTCTTATTCCAGACGGTTTTGATTTCGTCCATGGTCTCTTGTGAAGCACTCATGACGCGCCGATATCAGCGCACGAGCATCAATAAGGCCGTCTCATGGACCGAGCAGAAGAGTATTCAGCGCTTAAAACCGAAATAGACGCCGTTGTTGCGGGCGAGAGCTATACGCCGGCTCGCTACGCCAGCGCAGCGTGCCTACTTGCTGAGGCTTTCAGACCACGATTTTTCTGGACGGGGTTTTACGTGGTTGATCCGCTCAAGGACGACGAGCTCGTTGTTGGGCCATATCAGGGAACGCTTGGTTGTCTGAGGATTCCCTTCGAACGCGGTGTTTGCGGGGCCTGCGCGACCCGGAAAGAGAGCATCATTGTCCCTGATGTTCACGCGTTTCCTGGACATATCGCCTGTGACAGCCGAACAAACTCCGAGATCGTTGTGCCTGTGTTTGATCAGAGCGGCGCGCTTGCGGCCGTTCTTGATGTGGATAGTGAACAGCCTGATGCATTCGATGAGGTCGATCGACTAGGGCTCGAAGCCATCTGCCGTAATCTGCTGACCGCTTGAGCTAGCGGCGGCAGGCGTTTCTGGTCTGGGATTTATGACGGGAAGAGCGGCCGTAATCCGATTATCGAGCGCGCGTTCCATAACGTCGAGTTTGTTGTCCCGAACCGCTGATTTGACTTCAATAGAGGGATTGAAGGTCATCCACAGATCAGTTGAAGGCTCATAAAGCGGCCACTCAGGAAGGCCCGCGCTATTGGGGTCTCCGGTTCTCGCGAAGTTGGTCCAGTAAGTTCCCATCGCATCGGTCAGCGTTTTGTCTTCATCTGTTAGACCGGAAAGAGGACTGTGGCTGTTGAAAACGAAGAAGATTTCGCTGGCATGAAACGCGCCGAGCGTTTGTTTCGATGAGGGCGGGACCCGAGTGAAATGGTAGAGATAGGTTGGCTCGCCTTGCTCCGTATTGGCTTTAGAGAGATAGCGCATGTGAACGCCGAAGAGGTCATCGCCGAGCATATCCTCTTCGCCTTTTTCGCGTGTTTCTGGATCGTTTAAGCCATATGCTTCTATCAATAACGAGGCGTCTTTTGGCCCGTAAATCTCGTTCAAATAGGCCAGCCGTGCCTCGTGGCCTTCTGGGAAGCTAGGTACAATGACGGTCGGACGCTGGATACCAGAATAAAAGAGCGTCGCCTCGTCGCCATTATATCCGGCGAGTATTGGCACGTTGTGGATTCCGCCAGAGCGAATGGCTTCGCCCATTAGCGTTGGGATCACGACGCCGTCGACTGTTGGTAGAAGATATCCTAGCAAATCAGGTCGGGTTGCGACTTGTTCAATCACAGCCTCTGCGGGCAGCGCGCGCAAGTCAGAAGCGGTCGCGTCTGGATCGGCAAGTGGATCTAGCAATTCGACCCCTGCCTCATGCATTGTAAGTCTGCCTTCAATCGCTGTCGTTAGCCCGTTGGCATTATAAGTTGAGGCACCGCTCTGTAGGATCGCTTTGTGGAAGAGCCCTTCACTGAGAGGTGATGACATAATTTCGGTAACGGATTGGGCGCCGGCGCTTTCGCCGAAGATGGTAACGTTGTCGGGATCGCCACCAAAGGCTGAGATATTTTCGCTAATCCAGCTGAGCGCTGCGATTTGATCGAGCAGGCCGTAATTTCCGGAAATACCTCGCGGATCATCTGCGCTTAGTGCGGGGTGGGCAAGATACCCAAATGCCCCGAGACGATAATTTATTGTGACGAGCACAATGCCCTTTTCGACCAATCCATTGGCTTGATAGAGGTCTTGGGAACTCGACCCGTTCTGGTGACTTCCACCATGGATCCAAACCATCACAGGTTGGAGGGCGTCCTTGCCGATATTTGCTGTGCGGACATTCAGGAAGAGGCAGTCTTCACTCTCTTCTGGTGCTGGCGCGTTTTCGAGAACAATGGTTGCGAGGTGACGCTCAATTGCATTCAGGCCTAAACCATCCAGGATATCGCGTAAAAACTCACCAGAACCGCTTCGGTCCTGAAGACATTCGGCGCCGAATGTCGTGCCGTCGCGAAGACCGCTCCAGCCTGAGTGAGCTTGCGGTGCTGCCCAGCGCAGGTCGCCAACGGGCGGTGCCGCGAAAGGGATGCCGTTGATCTGCAGAACCTCCGGATTGTCGCGGTCTATTCCTGATTGAATATCGCCTTGTGAGAGGGAGATGATCTGGCCCGCTTCAAGCGGGGGAGCCGGACGTGTGATGAACCAGACGAGACCGTAATACCCAATCGCAAGCAGGGCTATAAGCGTTCCAACCACGACCAAGGCGCGTTTCATAAACAACTCCACGAATTCTACTTATGACAATATCTCGGCATTAGGCCCGATCAAGTCGCTTAGCAGGCTCTGCTGCTCATCATCCAAAGTCGACCAAGCCTGACGAAGCATTTTCAAACATTTGGCTTGATAGCCGAATGTGGCCTGTGAGTAAGTCCCACTTTCGATGCTCAGCGAGAAGGTCTCTTCGCCCGCTTCAATCGCGTCCAAATTTGCCTTTAGGAAGGGCAGATAGGTTGTCCCAACTTCACCCAAAAGGACCTTCACGGGCACCGAAAGGGCCTCCGTCCAATCCCCCTCAACGCCGCTTGTATCGTCGGCGTGATCCAGCCAACGATAGAGATATGGCGTCTCTGCCCGCAGCCACGCCATAGGCGTTGGATCATACGACATAACTTTGAGCTGACCGTAAAACGCCAAATCCGCGAGGCTAATTCTGTCGCCAAAGAGAAACCGCTGATTTGACAACGCCATGGCTTCTAAATGCCGGCAAACGCGCTTCCAGCTCGCCTCGATTAGAGGTGCCGTCTCAGGCGTACAGCCAACCAGCGCCATGCGTGAGATTTGGCGCGCACGGATATCAGCGGCGGCGGCTTCCACCTGCTCGTCTCCAGCATTTGGCAGACTGTCATACATGAGCCAGTTGGCGCACCATTCTGCATCCTCGCTGTAGGCCCAGCGATAATGGAACATGGCTTTCATGAACCACTCATCAGCCATATCTTCGAGCAGGAGGCAGGCGAACCGTGCAACCGGTTCGGGGGGAAGCAGGTCGCGGCCTTGCCCCTCTAATCCAATCAAGAGCGGTGTAGAGTCATTGGTCCACGTCCCATCAGGGTGTTTGATGACAGGTATGACCGGGACTTTTGCATTCGGCATGACCTGCATTCGATCCGCAACCGTCATGCCACTCCAGATGTGGGGGAGACGCTTTGCTCGCATCGCTGCGCGAACCTTCATGGAATAGGGTGAGCCAAGTCCACCGTAAACTTCGTACGCGCTCATATCTTTTTCTCCCCATTTAACCAGAATGGACGGGTCACAATCAAATCTTGTGCGAGCAGACCGGCATCGCGGTGACGCGAGATTGATTTATACTTTTCATGGTTCAGTGTAGCGATAAAGGCGGCGCGACTTGGAAAGGTATTTACTAAAACCCCGTCCCAATCGCCCCCGCCAATGAAATAGCGTTCGACCGCCGCGAGCAATGTCGTTGTTCCACCGACATCAGCCGCGATTTCGGTGAAGGCTTCCGAGTAGCGGATGTAGGCTGTCTGGCCGTCACAGTCTTCGCCATATTCAGGGTCGCCACGCTTATACTCTGCTTTGACACGAAATTTCAGCAAGTTGACTTGAGAGATTGTATTGTCGTGCTCATCATCGCGAAAAGCACGAAACTGGGCTGCGGTCGGCTGGAATGCTGGCATTATAAAACCCCCGGTGTGGTTTCAATCAGATCCTGATGCGCGAGACCCGCCTCGCGGTGATAATGGATGGCTTTGTAATCTTCGCGCTGCGGCATTTCCAGGAAGACTTGGCGCGATGGATACCAGGCCAGTGCGACGGCATCCCAGTCACCGTCGCCAATCATAAAACGGTGGGCAGGGGCGCTGTAAATCGGTTTTGCCCCGATGGTTGTCAGCACTTTAAAGACGCCGATCCCGTAGAGTTGATAAGCGTCTTGCCCACTCAAGCCTTTGCCGTATTCCGGCGCGTCTTCTTGATAGCTCGCCTTATCCTTGAACTTGAGCAGGTTCACCATGCAGACGGGTTCGGACATGTCAGCGCTTAGGAAAGCCTGAATCTGGTCTGGGGTCGGTTGGATTGCCGTCATTTACGCCTCCACGCGCTGGGCACCTTCGGCGCGCACATGCTCTAGCGTGGGGTATCCATTCACAGCCATCATAAGGTCCGCCTCGGCGAGCATGCATTTCAGGACGTGTGCCGCACCCTCTGCACCACCGAGCGCCAGCCCGTAGGCGTAGGGTCGCCCAACACCCACTGCAGTCGCGCCTAGCGCTATGGCTTTGATCATGTCGCTGCCGCTCCTGATGCCGGAGTCAAACAGGACGGGTGTCTCGCCTGCGCCTTTTACAACGCCCGGCAGCATGTCGATTGCGCCGATGCCGCCATTGGCCTGTCGTCCCCCATGATTGGAGCAGTAGATCGCATCAACTCCCATATCGTTCGCCCGGCGAGCATCGTCTTCATGGCAGATGCCTTTCAGCACGATCGGCATCTTCGTGCTCTCACGAAGCCACGACAGGTGATCCCAAGTCATTGTCTCGGCAAAGATCGGCGCCCAAGTGCGGATCGCGGTCGGTAAGTCTTCTTCTGGTGGCTTGTCGAGGAGACTTCGAAAGACCGGATCCGTGAAATAGTTCTGTAAGACATGGCCACGAAGTTGCGGGAAGTTCGAGGTTGCAAGATCGCGCGGACGCCAGCCTGTGACCCAAGTGTCTAGCGTGACAACGAGCGCCTTATAACCCGCATTTTCGGCCCGTGAGATGAGGCTTTCGGCAAGCTCCTTATGGCGTGGGGTATAAAGCTGAAAATAGGCGGGTGTGTCCCCGCAATGCTTAATGACCTCTTCGAGTGGGTCATTGGCGAGCGTGGACGCCATGAAGGGCACGCCTGTGATCGCAGAAGCTTTGGCAGCGGCGATATCGCCGTGCTCGTCCTGTGTGACAATGCCGTTCACACCAATCGGCGCCATGAAAGCGGGGCTGGGAAGTTTATCGCCGAAAAGCTTGATTGAGAGATCACGGACACGACTGTCGACCATCATGCGGGGGACCATGCCCCAATGCGCGAATGCTGTGGCGTTGCGGTCCTGAGTTAGCTCATCCCCGCAGCCGCCTTGCACATAGCTTAGGACATGCGGCGGCATGCTCTCAGTGGCGCGTTGAACGAGGGTTTTAAAATCAACCGGATATTTCGGGATCACACCTTGCAGGCCGCCGAAGTAAATCTCGTTCTGAAAGTCGCCATAATGGGGCGGTCGATTGGTCAGGTCGGCTTGCATCTGTGTCCTCCGGTCTCTCTTTTTGGGAAATCGTAGCGATCAATCGGAGGCCTGTCGAACTTTATTCTATTGCTGCGTTGGAAGGATTCAAACCGGGATACTTTGCAAAAAAGCGGGACAGATAGAATAAGGCGGCGGCGTGGTGGCAGTGTTGGATATCGAAGTCCTCATAAGCCTCGAAGACTGAGAGCGGAATTTGGACGATCTCGATCTCTTCAGCCGGATCGAGCGTCTGGTCGGTCAGCTTCTCGCAGTCGAGGGCGAGGAAGATATGCAGTTGATTGGTCTGGATCGCAGGGTTGGGATAGCAGGTGCCGAGCGCATGGAAGGATTTGGGAACAAAGCCTGTTTCTTCCGTTAGTTCACGCTCAGCGATGATTTTCGGATCGGTTTCACCGGGCTCACCGCCGCCCCCAGGAAGGCCTGTCATCACGACACCGCCGGGGTGACGATATTCACG
>JBCCDF010000158.1:0-6810 GCA_039030935.1 Pseudomonadota bacterium
GATGCTCCAGCTTGGGCGCGTATACTTCCGAAAATGTGGGGGATTATCCCAGCATATCGTGGGAGTTACACCCGTTCGACTTTGCGAAAGTCCTTGCAGGTTCTTGAGCAGGGCGCGCCTCTATGTATTTTCCCGGAAGGCGGCTCATGGGCGCCAATGGTGCGTCCCGCGCGGCCTGGTACTGCGATGATTGCACAGATGAGCCAAACGAAGGTGGTTCCTGTCTCTATTGTGGGCGCGACGCGCTTCTTTGAGAAAGGCCGCTCGACCGTCAAATTTATATTTCACCCACCCATCGCCCCGCCATCTGAGGATATAAAAGGCCCTGAAAGACGCGTCCTACTCGATGAGTTTGGTGACAATCTTATGCGCGTCATCGCTTCGCGTTTACCGGAAGAGCAGCAGGGGAAGTTTTCTGAGGATGAACAGGTAAGGATTGAGGCTTTGGCTGTGTCGGACTTCCCGTTTGAGCAACCGCATATGCGAGGCATGTAGCAACCTTTGGACTTAGATCAGACCTTGGCTTTTGAAGCTTGTAACACCTTGTTTTGCAGCAATTAAATGATCATGAACGAGAATATCTAGCGGGGCAAGAGCGTCTATAATTTCGCGAGTCATATCGATATCCGCGCGGGATGGAGTGGGGTCGCCGCTGGGGTGATTATGGACCAAAATGAGGGCAGATGCGTGTAATTCGAGGGCACGTTTGGCGATCTCTCGGGGGTAAACAGGGGCATGATCGACGGTCCCTTGGCCCATAAGTTCATCCGCTAGGAGCTGGTTCTTCTTGTCTAGAAACAGAACGCGGAACTGTTCGCGGCTTTCGTGTTGCAGCTGGCTGCGCACATAAGAGAGCAGGGCAGTCCAGCTTGAAATTATAGGCTTCGATTTGATTGTTTCTTGAGCGGCACGGAAACCGATTTCCTGCGTGGCCTTTAGATACGCCGTGACAGTTTCTCCGATCCCTTTGGTTTGAATGAGGTCTTTGGGGTCAGCGGCGAAAATAGCAGACAGAGAGCCGAACCGCTGGAGCAGGGCTTTGGCGATCGGTTTGACGTCTCGGCGTGGAATAAAAGCAAATAGGAGCGTTTCCAAGAGCTCATAGTCTTCCAGTGCATCAGGACCGCGCTTGAGCAGTTTCGCACGCAATCGATCTCTGTGACCTTGCCAATGTGGTTTTGCGTCCGCCGATTCACTCATCTGTTCTACATACGGCGCATGATGAAAGACACAATTGAGAATTGACCTCATCGCCAGTTCGATTCACGTTTGAGATATGACAGTCCAAGCAACACTTCGCTCCGATGCTGTAAAAATTTGCGTGCGCGGTGAGCTGTTTACACCACTACCGGAGGGCGCGATTTGGTGGCCTGAGCGGTCCGTCTTAGTCGTTTCCGACTTGCATTTGGAAAAAGGATCGAGCTATGCGGCGTTAGGTCAAATGCTGCCGCCTTATGATACGAGCTCGACGCTCGCTTGCGTAGAAGGCTTGGTCGCTTCTCTACGTCCAGAGACGGTCATATCACTTGGAGATAGCTTTCACGATGGCAAGGCAGAGATGCGCTTGTCGTCTGAAGATGCGAGGCGAATACGAGCACTCACTGAAAGCACAGATTGGATTTGGGTTGAAGGGAACCATGACCCCGTTCCGCCGGCGGCGCTTGGTGGTCGCGCAGCCGATGAGATCAGACTTGGGAGTGTCAACTTCAGACACTTGCCGACCGGGGAGAGCGGCGAGATTGCCGGACATTTGCATCCCTGCGCACGTGTGGTGAGTCGCGTTCGAGCACTGCGCCGGCGGTGTTTTGTGACGGATGGAGACCGCCTGATCATGCCCGCCATGGGCGCCTATACAGGCGGGTTAAATGTCTTGGATCGCGCGTACGAAGATTGCTTTCCCGAAGGCGGTATGATGGTTTTTGCAATGGCAAAGCAGGCTGTTATTCCCATCTCCAGAAAGCGCTTACTCCCCGACAATTCCCGTCCAGATTTAGGAAAGTGGCGTCTGTAGAAGATTAGGTTAAGGCTCAGGACGAAGACATTTTTTAGGTCGACTACGAAGAAATCAAAAAGGGCACATTTATGGAAAACGAAGCAGAAGCGACTACAGCACCGCTCAATTGGAGTGATCCAGCTGCGATTTGGAGCCAATATGGCGATGCAATCATTGGATTTGGCATGAAAGCGCTCGGCGCGCTTATTGTTTTGATTATCGGCCTACGCGTAGCAGGCTGGCTTGGCAATCTGGTCAAGAGAACCGCGCTACGCCAAGAGAATATCGACGATACGCTGGGCAACTTCTTCGGTTCTCTGGTTCGTTGGGGCATAACAGCGGCTGTCTTTATTGCGGCGCTACAGGTCTTCGGCGTACAGGCGACCAGCCTTGTTGCAATTCTGGGTGCGCTGACCCTTGCAATTGGCTTGTCCCTTCAAGGGGCACTCGGCAATATTGCCTCCGGCGTCATGATCATGATTTTCCGTCCCTATAGCCTTGGCGACTATGTTGAGATTGCAGGGGTTGCGGGCAGCGTTAGAGAAATCAACCTTTTCCAGACCGTTCTGTCCACGCCGGATAATGTGCAGATCATGGTTCCCAACAGCCAAGCCATCGATGGGGTTATCAAGAACTATTCAGGTTTCCCGACCCGTCGTGTCGATGTCACATTCGGGATCGATTACAATGACGATATGGATAAGGCGATTAGCATCGTTCATGGCATTGTCATGGATGATCCACGGATCATGTCTGATCCGGCGCCTTTCGTAAAAGTCGTCAACCTGAACGATAGTTCTGTCGATATCCAGTCGCGCTGCTGGGTTAAGGGCGCAGATTATTGGGATGTGAAATTTGATCTGACAAAGAAGGTGAAGTCCGCGTTTGATGAACAGGGCATCTCTATTCCATATCCTCACACAATGATGATCCAAAAGTCAGAGTAAGGTCGTCAGCAGTCCAATTTGGGCTTTTCCTGCGCCACTTTCGACATACCCTATCGGCCAACGAAAATAGTCGGGAGAAACGCGATGGATATGACGCATATGATGTTTAAGGACGGCCTCCTGGCCGACGAGCGAATTCTTGTCACAGGCGGTGGGACGGGTCTTGGCAAGGAAATGGCGGAAGGTTTCCTAAAGCTCGGCGCAGAGGTTCATATTTGTGGCCGCCGTGGTGGCGTTTGTGAAGACACGGCAAAAGAGCTGATGGATGCACATGGTGGAAAGGTCGTTCCACATGCTTGTGATATTCGCGTTGCCGAAGCCATTAGCGACATGAATGACAAAATCTGGAGCGAGCATGGGGCCCTGACGGGCCTGATCAACAACGCCGCCGGGAATTTTATTTCAAGAACGGAGGATCTGTCGATTCGAGGGTTCGACGCCATTTCCAACATTGTTTTCCGGGGTACATTCTACATGACCCACGATATTGGGAAGCGATGGATTGATCAAAAGCTGCGCGGGAATGTCTGTTCAATCCTGACGACATGGGTTTGGAATGGTGGACCATTTGTGGTGCCGTCTGCGATGTCTAAGGCGGGCGTAAATGTTATGACGCAGTCTCTTGCTGTCGAATGGGGGCGTTATGATTTGCGATTTAACGCCATTGCGCCGGGGCCTTTTCCGACAGAAGGGATGACCAAGCGCCTTGCACCAGATGCGGGTAGCACTGACGACATGGCGCGCGATGGAACCAATCCGATGGGCCGGATCGGTAAAATGCATGAGCTGGTTAATCTGGCGGTGTTCCTGATGGGGCCGGGCGCGGAATATGTGAACGGTCAGACCATTGCGATTGATGGCGGCATGTATAATGCGACGGGCGGCAACTTCGCGCAGCTGACAAGCTGGGGTGATGAACAGTGGCAAATGGCAAGAGCGGCCATTGAAGCGACGAACGCTAAGGACAAAGCTAAGCGCACTGTTTAAGGGTTTTGCGCTGAATAAAGGGAGGGTTCTTTATGACGGATCGCTTTGATCTGACTGGAAAAATCGCGCTTGTGACAGGCGCATCTTCCGGCTTAGGGCGTCATTTCGCACGTACGCTTGCCCAATCGGGTGCAAGTGTTGTTCTTGCAGCACGCCGAATTGATCGTCTTGAGGCTCTCGCAGCAGAGATCACGTCAGCTGGTGGGCAAGCGCTGCCTGTCGCTATGGATGTGACGTACCCTGATCAAGTCGATGCCGCACTCGAGACAGTGATCGAGCATTTTGGTGGGCCTGCTGACATTATTGTCAACAATTCTGGATTGAGCCGCGAAAACTGGTTCACTCAAATGGAAGAAGCCGACTTCGATCTTGTCATGGACACCAACGTCAAAGGGGTTTGGCTTGTCGCGCGAACCTTTGCAGCAGCGCTTGTGAAAGCTGGTAAGCCGGGCAGTATGATCAATATCGCTTCTGTGGCCGGGCGTCGTGTTGGTCCAACTATGGCGGCTTATTGTGCCTCTAAAGCAGCTGTGGATCACATGACGCGCGCCATGGCGATCGAGATGGCACGCTATGGCGTGCGGGTGAATGCGATTGCACCGGGATACTTCAAGACAGAGATCAACGACGCTTTCCTCGACAGCGAGGAGGGAGAAAAAATGCGACGCCGGATTCCAATGCGCCGCTTTGGACAGCATGATGAATTGTCCGGGCCTCTTCTATTGCTCGCGTCTGAAGCTGGGACATTCATGACCGGATCAACGATTGTGGTTGATGGCGGCCATCAATGGGCGTCTCTTTAGGCCTCTCAGCCCATCAAGGTGAAATCTCAGCATTAAGGTTAGGAGATGGTTAGCACTGTCTCGTCAATATGCGTCTCGCTAGAGGAGTCGCGTTATGGCCAATCCAGTACGCAAACCTGACGAACCGAGCCGGTCTAGTGATGGCTTGGATTTGGATCGCTCTGCTACAGATGAAACGCCCGCGCTTGCCCCTCCAACTGCGACGGGGTCTCCAGCGCTCGACCTACAGGCAAAGCTTCATAAACAGCTCAGTCGGCAGCCATCGAAACTGTCGGCCCGATTTATCACCTGGTTGGTGATTGCGACGTGCGCAGGAACCTGGCTTGCTGGTGTGGGTCTTTACTCAACACTCTAGAGCAAACACGCTGGGTTATGATCTAGCCAAATAGACAGAGCGCTTTTAAAGCAGGGCAGAACTTCAGGAGTCGATTATGACGATCCGTAAAGCTGTTATGCCTGTTGCCGGACTTGGTACACGTGTCTTACCCGCGACCAAAGCGATCCCGAAAGAAATGCTTCCAGTGGTCGATCGTCCAGCCATACAATACGTTGTCGATGAAGCTTTAGAAGCCGGCATAGAGCACATCGTTTTCGTGACAGGTCGAAATAAGGGCGCGATTGAGGACTATTTCGACCGAGCTTATGAACTCGAAGCTACGTTGCAAAAAAAGAAAAAAGAGGGCGTTCTCGAAGAGCTTGAGGCAAGATTGCTAGAGCCTGGCTCTGCAAGCTTTGTGCGTCAGCAGGCACCGCTTGGCTTAGGACATGCGATTTGGTGCGCGCGCGATATTATCGCGAATGAGCCCTTCGCAATCCTTCTGCCTGATGTCATCGTAAAGGCCGATAAATCCTGTCTCGCGCAAATGGTTGAGGCTTACGATCGCGTCGGTGGGAACATTATTGCGGTTGATGCCGTGCCTGAGGAAGAGGTTTCCAAATACGGTGTGATCCATCCAAAGCATAGAGACGGGCGCATTATTGAAATGAGCGGCATGGTTGAGAAGCCGGCTCGCGAGGAAGCGCCCTCAAATCTTACAATTACGGGACGATATATCCTACAGCCCCGGATTTTTGAGTTGCTTGCCGATCAAGGGGCAGGTGCGGGCGGGGAGATCCAACTGACAGACTCCATGGCCCGCCTAATGCAGGATCAAAAATTCTACGCCTACGAGTTCGAAGGACAAAAGTACGATTGTGGCTCCAAGGAAGGCTATTTTGAAGCCGTTTTGGGGTATGCCGTCGATCATCCTGAAATCGGCGACGCCGCCCGTGGAATGATCAGAGCAGTTGAGACGTGAAGACCGACCGCTTTTCAGGACTACCATTACAATCCAAGCGCGTTTAGACGACTGATCTGAGGAGACAATATGCTGTTTCTGGTCACAGGCGCCGCCGGATTTATAGGCTCACATGTCGCATCTGGATTATTGGATGATGGTCATGACGTTGTGGGAGTTGATAGTCTCAACGATTACTATGATGTGGGTCTAAAACATGCGCGACTAGCTCGTCTCACGTCGAGGGACCGCTTCCGCTTTGAGCAGATTGATCTTGAAAACCCTAACTCGTTGCTCGATTTGGACGTTCGTGATGATGTTGATCGCGTCATCCACCTCGCAGCACAAGCCGGTGTGCGATACTCTTTAGAAAAGCCGTTCGCCTATGTCGCGTCGAATGTCACCGGCCATCTGTCAGTTCTAGAGTTTTGCAGGCACGCCGCTAAGCAGCCGTTTTTGGCATACGCCTCTTCGAGTTCTGTTTACGGGGATACAACGCCGGTTCCTTTTAATGAAGACGCAGACGTTCGGCGCCCCGTTTCTCTCTATGCTGCAACGAAGATAGCGGATGAGCTTATGAGTGAGACTTACGCGACGCTGTATGGCCTTCGCAGTTTTGGGATGCGATTTTTTACGGTGTATGGTCCCTGGGGGCGTCCAGATATGGCTTACTGGTCGTTCACTGAGAAGATTCTTCAAGGTGAACCAATTCGTGTGTTTAATGGTGGTAAGATGAAGCGGGACTTTACCTTCATTGATGATGCCGTTTCTGCAGTTCTCTCAATGGCGCTCGCCGAAGATAA
>JBCCDF010000159.1:0-6804 GCA_039030935.1 Pseudomonadota bacterium
ATGAATAATGAACATTATGAAATATATTCAGGAATTCGTAAAATGACTCACACACAAACGGTCAGACCTTACTTCTTGGGAAGCAGTGTTATCGGGCTGACTTTACCCCTTCACCTGTTTCTTCCTTTTGACCTCTCGGTCCAAATCGCGGCGCTGCTGCTCGCCTTGATCGCGGGGGCCTATATCGGGTTTGGTGCCGCTGATGGTCGGTTGAACGTCTTTCTTGGAGAATTGGTCGGCGCGGGCATGTTTGGGGGGGCAGCGCTTCTAGGATTACTCTGGCAACCATGGGTCATTGCTGTGGGTATCTTTGCGCACGCGTTCTGGGATTTTCTGCACCTAAATGACAGTTTCGGGGCCCGCATTCCGAAATGGTACGTTCCATTTTGCGCTCTAATCGATATCGTGGTGGGTATAGGGCTTCTCATGATCTGGTATATTCTTTGATGTGATCTAAACTGATATGCATGGCCTACTTCTTTATGAAACTCTTTCCGCCTCGTTCTACGTTCCCAAATGACGCGTCCGCTGAAGAAATGGCTGCGATGGCAGATCATGCCACGTATATGCGTGAGCTAATCAAGCAAGGTGTTGTTCTCGTGGCCGGACCGGTGCGTGAAGGAGAAGGGAGTTGGGGCGTCGGGATTGCCCAATCTGAAACGCAAGCGACTTTGCAGAGCCTATGCGAGAATGACCCGGTAATTCTCGCACAACTTGGTTTTCAGTGGGAGCTTTCCCCTATGGGGTCGCTGTTACGTAAAGAAGCGGTATAAACCGATAGAATCGGTATGTCAGACGCCCAAACTTTATTTGAAAAAGCTCATAGTCTCATGCGCCAGTCGTCTGGGGGTAACACGCTAACGCGTGCTGCTGAGTTCATGAAGCGCGCGGCTGATCTCGGTCATATCG
Source organism: Pseudomonadota bacterium (assembly GCA_039030935.1). GTDB lineage: Bacteria > Pseudomonadota > Alphaproteobacteria > Caulobacterales > Hyphomonadaceae > Henriciella. The sequence continues at coordinate 910 of JBCCDF010000159.1, forward strand.
GTGCAGCAAACAATTACGGAGCCATGTTGCAGCACGGACGGGGCGTCGATGAGGATCTAAAGGGCGCTCGTGCCTATTACGGTCTTGCCGCACAAGCGGGCTTTCCGGCTGGGCAATTCAATTTCGGCTTTATGTGGTTGCACGGTCTCGGGGGCGCTCAGGATTTGACTGCTGCGCGAAGTTGGTTCCGGTTAGCAGCAGAGCAAGACGAACCGGATGCCCTGACGCATATGGGCCGGATGTGCATGACTGGCGAAGGAGGCCCACAAGATTTTCAAGCCGCGCGTCAGTGGTGGAAGCAGGGGGCGAAGGCTGGTGATGATCGATGCGCTTTCAATTTGGGCGTGGCCTGTGCGGGTGGCCACGGTGCTGCCCCAAACTTTGTTGAGGCCCTTCGCTGGTTCCGCCAGTCTAAACGCCTCGGCAACCAAAGCGCAGCCGACGAGATGGCCAAACTCGAAGCTGTGATGAGTGAGGTTGAGATTGCAGCCTCCAGCGCTTGATTTTCGCTTCAACCCGCGCGAGTAACCGCACAAGAAATTTCCCGACCGATTAGGAGCCAGCGCCCATGTCCGGACCACAATATGTTTATCACATGCAAGGGGTTTCCAAGACATATCCTGGTGGCAAACAGGTGTTTGAAAACATCCACTTATCCTTCCTTCCCACAGCGAAAATCGGCGTCGTTGGCGTCAATGGTGCCGGGAAGTCGACGCTTCTGAAAATCATGGCAGGCGTTGAGACCGAGTTTAATGGCGAAGCCTGGGCGGCTGATGGGATTAAGGTCGGTTACCTGCCGCAAGAACCCCAACTCAATCCTGAGCTTTCCGTTTTTGAAAACGTAGCGTCTGAGTGCCCGGAAAAACAGCTTCTCGATCAGTTCAACGCGATCTCAATGAAGCTCGCCGAGGATTACACAGATGAGCTGATGGAAGAGATGACCACGCTGCAGGAGCAAGTCGACGCCGCCGATGCCTGGGATATCGACAATAAGATCGAAATGGCGATGGAGGCCCTGCGTTGCCCGCCGGATACGGCGGATGTCACGGCGCTGTCAGGCGGAGAAATCCGCCGCGTCGCGATTTGCCGTCTTCTGCTCTCGCGCCCAGACATGATCCTGATGGATGAGCCGACCAACCACCTTGATGCAGAGACGGTCGCGTGGCTTCAAAACTATCTGATCAACTTCAAAGGCTGCGTCATCCTCGTCACGCACGACCGCTATTTCCTTGATGATATTACCGGATGGATCCTTGAGCTCGATCGTGGTCGCGGTATTCCTTACGAAGGAAACTACTCCGCTTGGTTGGAACAAAAAGCCAAGCGTATGGAGCAAGAAGCGCGCGATGATAAAGGCCGTCAGCGCGCCCTCGCCAAGGAACTCGAATGGGTTCGCGCTGGCGCGAAAGCACGTCAGGCCAAATCCAAAGCCCGTATCCAGCGCTATGAAGAAATGGCGAATGCGGCCGAGCGCGAGACGGTCTCGACCGCGCAAATCCGGATTCCCCCCGGTCCACGTCTTGGCAATAAAGTGCTTGAAGCGGAGAAGGTCCGCAAAGGGTTCGGCAATCATCTTTTGATCGATGATCTTTCCTTCAATCTGCCGCCCGGCGGCATTGTCGGCGTTATCGGCCCCAACGGGGCTGGCAAATCCACGCTCTTCAAGATGATTCTGGAGCAAGAGCAGCCGGACGCGGGGACACTTGAACTCGGTGACACAGTGAAGCTCGGCTATGTTGACCAAAGCCGTGACGCGCTCGATCCGAAGAAGAATGTCTGGGAAGAAATCTCCGATGGGCTCGACGTGATCAAGCTCGGCAAAGTTGAAATGAACTCGCGGGCCTATGTCAGCGCCTTCAACTTCAAAAAGACAGATCAGCAAAAGCCCGTCGGCAAACTCTCAGGCGGGGAGCGGAACCGCGTCCATCTGGCCAAGATGCTGCGCGAGGGCGGCAATCTGTTGCTGCTCGATGAGCCGACAAACGATCTCGATGTCGAAACCCTCCAAGCGCTTGAAGAAGGGCTCGAAACCTTCCCGGGGTGCGCGGTTGTGATCAGCCACGATCGGTGGTTCCTTGACCGCATGGCCACCCATATCCTCGCATTCGAGGGCGATAGCCACGTCGAGTGGTTCGAAGGCGACTTCAGCTCTTATCTCGAAGATAAAAAACGCCGCCTCGGCCCCGAAGCCGTTGAGCCAAAGCGGGTGAAGTTTAAGAAGTTTGCGCGGTAGTCTTAGCACGTCTTCCGACGTGCATTGACAATCTACGCCCCGCCTTCACAGTTTTAGTTCGTAATAGGGAGGTGGACATGCGGGCAGCCTGCTTTGGGCTTTTAGCGGCTTTATTGGCGGCCTGTTCACAAGAGGGGCCTCAAACGATGCCGAGTGCAACAGACGACTTTGAGTTGAGATCCCCGGTCGCGAGTGGTCTGATCGCATCGACTCTGCCTGAACTCATCATAGCGCTTGAGAACGGTGATGTGACATCACTTGATCTGACACAAGCTTATCTCGAACGCATCGAAGACGTGGATCGCTCCGGTCCGCGTTTGCAGAGCATCCTAGCGGTTAATCCTGATGCGCTTGAGCAGGCCCAAGCTAGCGATTCCCGCCGTGAGGCCGGAGAGACGCTCGGCCCACTCGACGGCGTTCCCATTCTGCTGAAAGACAATATCGAGACGCTTGACCCCATGCCGACCACAGCCGGCGCCATCGCGCTGAAAGACAATGTTACTGGCCGCGACAGCCCGCTCGTCTCTGGGCTGCGAGGGGAGGGTGCCGTCATCCTCGGCAAGACCAATCTCAGCCAGTGGGCCAATTTTCGCTCCAATGATTCGGTCAGTGGATGGTCGGCTCTTGGGGGCCAGGTCCGCAATCCGCACATGCTCGACCGCTCGCCCTGTGGATCGAGTTCCGGCTCAGGCGCGGCGGTCGCTGCCTCTCTCGGGGCAGGGGCCGTCGGGACTGAAACCAATGGCTCCATCATTTGCCCTGCGCAGGTGAATGGCATTGTCGGCTTCAAACCAAGCGTGGGCATCCTGCCGCAAGACGGCATCGTCCCGATTTCGGTGTCCCAAGATACTGCCGGCCCGATGACAAAAACCGTTCGTGGTGCGGCCCTGATGATGGACGCGATGACCGGTGATGCGATTTATACGTCTAGCCTCAACGCGCCAAGCTTAAGCGGCGTCCGCATCGGTGTCCTACGCTTCGCACAGGGCTCGAACGCGGATATTCAGGCCTTGTTTGATCAAGCGCTGACAGATTTAGAAAACGCTGGTGCTGTTCTGGTTGAGATTGAGCGATTCTCACCGGACGCAGACAATTTCTGGGGCGATTCCCTCGCCGTGCTGCAATATGAGTTCAAGGACGGTCTCAATGCCTATCTCGAAACCACGCCGCAGAACGTAAAGGCGCGCACACTCGAAGAGTTGATCACCTTTAACGCGCAGACCCCTGCCGAACTCGCTCTGTTTGGACAGGACCTGTTTGAAGCTTCGCAAGCCCGCGGGCCTTTAAGTGACGCCGACTACATCCGCGCGCTTGATGCTGTCCAAAGTGCAACGCGTGAGAATGGCATTGATGCCTTACTAGCCGAATATGATGTTAGTATTCTGGTCTCGCCCTCCGGCCCAATCAGCTCGCGCGTCGATCCCATCAACGGCGATGTCTGGCCAAGCTGGGCTGGAGCAGGGTGGTTGGCTGCGATTGCAGGCTATCCTCATATCACGGTGCCTATGGGCGATGTCAGCGGCATCCCTGTCGGCTTTTCGATCATGGGAACGCGCGGTGACGATGCCGTAATCCTGTCCTATGGCTATGCCTATGAGCAGATATCCAAGCGGCGCGTCGATCCTCAATACTTGCTGAATGCCGAGGAGCGACCAGATATTGCTGCCGCAACGCTAAGAGGGGTCAAATGATGGAACTCGATTTCAGCGGGCAACGCGTTCTCATTGTCGGTGGGTCCAGCGGCATCGGGAATGGCATCGCCCATGCCTTTCGACAAAAGGGCGCTCACGTCGAAGTCTGGGGCACGCGGGCACACGCGTCTGACTATGACAGAGTGGAGGGAAGCGATTTGGAGGGGCTGTCCTACGCCCAAGTCAATGTCGCCGATATTGACGCGGTTGAGGCCGTAGAGCCCGGTGAGCGCTTAGATGTGCTCGTCCAATGCCAAGGGACGGTTCGCTATAATCGGGAGGAGTTCAGCCGCGATGGCTGGGACAGTGTGATGGATGTGAATATCAACTCCGTCATGGCGGTCGCCCGCAAGTTTCACGACGCGCTCGCGAGCGCTAAAGGCTCAATGATCATTGTCAGTTCTGTTGCTGGTTTCGGCGCGACAATCGGCAATCCAGCTTATTCAGCGTCCAAATTCGGCGCGGTCGGCTTGACCAAGACCCTTGGGGCTGCATGGGCAAGCGATGGGATACGCGTCAATGGACTAGCCCCCGGTCTGGTCGAAACCAAGCTCACCCATGTCACAACGAAACACGAAAAACGACTGGAAGGCGCTCTGCGAGCAATTCCACAGAGACGCATGGGAACGCCTGAAGATATGGCAGGCGTCGCCTTGTTCCTTGCCTCACCACTCGCAGCCTATGTCACTGGCCACACCGTTATCGCGGATGGTGGATTAAGCCTGTCCTGACTACTTTGGCTTGATCACGGCACACGCGACCCGCGGTCCTGCGCCGCCAATCGGTTGAGTGATGTGATCGTCACGGTTCTGGTGGATGATCAGTGCTGTTCCATCCGCATCATCAACCATCGACATCTTCACCCATGGCGCGAAGATCTCATAGCCTGCCGATCCATCAGATGCCGCCCAGATATTCGAAAAATCGCCCGGTTCTGGCCCGTCCGGGTTCAAGACGCCGTGGCCCCCGGGAATCAAGCCCATATGGCCGCCTGAGAGCTTGAACGTGCCAACGTCACTGCAGTCACCCACCTCATGCAGGTGCAAGCCGTGCCAACCGGGGGTCAGACCACCTACCTCAATCGTCACTTCCATCAGAACACCATTGGGACCGTCGATCAGTTGCCATGCTCCAATATCGTCGCCTGTCCCGCCAATTACCGTCCCGCTCAGTGTCACACCCGTCGGCGCGCTTTCCGCCGCCATCGGCATGTCCATTTCTGGGTCAGTGACTTGGCTTGTCGCGCAGGCGCTAAGGGCTGCAAGAGCAATTGAAGACGTAAAGAGCTTAAACAACATGGCAGTTTCTCCTGTTCGATGTAGTCTCTCCTAGACTAATTTCGGAGCCTGTCAGCCTTGAACAGTAAAAATGATCGCGCGGATAAGGTTCTCGTCACGCTCGGCCACTTTGACAGTCGTGCTGCAGCCCAGGCCGCGATTGCGGCTGGTCACGTGCGGGTAGGGGGCGTCGTGGTGAAAAAAGCTTCTGAAAAGATCGATTTAGACGCAAAAGTTGAGGCGCAACCCGCTCATCCATGGGTCTCGCGAGGTGGGGTCAAACTCGCTCATGCTCTGGACGTCTTTGATGTTCGCGTAGAAGGGCGCGCCTGTCTTGATATCGGTGCCAGTACCGGCGGGTTCACTGACGTTCTCTTACAAGGCGGAGCTCGTTCTGTCGTTTCTGTCGATGTTGGGCGTGGACAGCTACATCAACGACTGAGAAACGATCACCGGGTGACATCTCTTGAATCTCAGGATGCGCGCCGTCTGAAGCGTGAGCAGGTCGGTGCGGCAGATCTGATTGTCTGCGACGCGAGCTTTATTTCCCTGACCAAATTACTCGGTGTCCCCTTGTCGCTCATGCCGACTAGATCGGATCTGATTACCCTTTTCAAGCCTCAGTTCGAAGTGGGGAAGGCGCATATCGGAAAGGGCGGCATAGTCACCAACCGCGCCGCAGCCACCTCAGCAG
>JBCCDF010000160.1:0-6730 GCA_039030935.1 Pseudomonadota bacterium
CCATGCTCGGCGATCCGGACTCCTCTTCGCCTTCAAGAAAGACGGTCACGCCGCACGGCAGACCACCCGTCGCTTCTACCCAGGCACGGCAGGCTTCGATGAAGGTGCGCAACTGCCCTTTGTCATCAGAGGCACCGCGTGCGCGAATGTACTTGGAGCCGTCCTCGCGCTCAATCAGGACCGGCGCAAAAGGGTCGCTTTCCCACAATTCAAGCGGATCAACGGGCTGCACGTCATAATGCCCGTAAAACAAGACATGCGGCGCGCCGGATGTGTCAGAATCTCTGTGAGCCAACACCATGGGATGACCTTTCGTGCTCACCACACGGCTCTCAAAACCAAGATCACCCAACTCATCAGAAAGACTTTTCGCGGCCTGCTCACAATCGGAGTCATACTCAGGATCGGTTGAAATGGAGGGGATCTTCAGCAAGTCAAAGAGCCGCTCCAACCGATTATCGCCGGACGTGTCCAAGACGGCGAGCGCCTGAGCGATATGATGATCTGTCGATGACATGAGCGAAACCCTCCGAGTTCGTCTCGATTGGATAGAGCTGCGTGAGGCTTTTGACAATCATGACCAAAGGCCGCTTCGGCCTAGATACGCCGCTTAACCTTAAACGGCACTCCAACTCCATTTACCGCCGATATAAATCCACCTAGGATCGAAAATCTGTTCTCTTCGAGAGGTCAATTGCGAGATGGAACGCGGCGCATCGGTGACGGCAGTTGAGCGAAATAACGGCTTCCAAAAATGGCGCGCCGACACACCGGGCTGTGAGGCCGTCTGCCATTTCAATCACGCAGGGGCATCACTCCCTCCAAAGCCAGTCATTGATGCTGTCTCAGCCTACTTAGAATGCGAGGCGAGGATTGGCGGCTATGAAGCCGCGGATGAGCAGGCTGAAACGCTCTCCATGTTCTATCAGCATGCCGCCAAGCTGATTGGCGCTGATCCAAGCGAAATTGCATTTACGCAGAGTGCCACAGAGGCTGCCTTTTCAGCGCTCATATCCATCGATTGGAAACCCGGCGACCGTGTTCTGGTTCATGAAAGCGAGTATACATCAAACCTGATGGCGCTGAGCTGGCTCAAAGAGCGGTTTGGTCTTGAGATTGATGTGGTTGAGACGGGTCAAGACGGGCAGTTTGACCCGGCCGATTTTCAGCGGGCAGTATCTAAGCGAACGCGCCTGATCTGTGTGACGCACCTTCCAACCTTTTCCGGTGCTGTCCAAGCCGCAGCCGAGGTTGGACAGATCGCGAAAAATCACGGCGTCCTTTATGCGCTGGATGCGTGTCAGTCTGTCGGACACTTGAACGTCAACGTCGAGGAGATGAAATGCGATTTCCTCTATGCGACGGGGCGAAAATATTTGCGTGGACCGCGTGCCAGCGGCTTTCTTTATGTCCGCAGCTCTATTCTCGAAAAGCTGAAGCCCTTGGCTGATCTGCATGGGGGGCAGGGGGGTATATCCGGGCTACACTATTATGAGGGCGCGCGTCGGTTTGAGCGCTTTGAGTTTAGCCGATCCGGGCAAGCCGGATTGAGCGCTGCGTTAGACTATGCCCTCGACATCGGCATACCGACCATAACCGCCTTTATCGTAAGCGCGGCTCAGAACCTTCATGATCGCTTATCGATTATATCCGGGCTCAGCGTGGACCCACCCGCCTTTCGCCAGAGTGGTATCGTCACAATCAAAAGCCGCTTTGATTCAAACGATCTGATGCAAGACTTACGACGCGAAAGCATTCATACGTCTGTTAGCCTTAGACCCAACGGTGAGCAGCGCTTACGTTTATCGGCGCATTATCTGACCAATGAGGATGACATTGAACGGGCTGCGAGCGCGATTGAAAAATTGGTCAACGCCTAGCCCTTGGTATGATCTTGACATTTGACCGAATTGGGAAGCTTAGATTGCGCACACATTGCTTTTGTGTCTGACCTAAGCTTCACCTCAAATCTAGGAGGGCCGAATGACCAACACGCCCCCGAATGTAAACTACACTTTCAACGAAGATGAGCTTAGCCAGCTCATGGCCTATGGAACAGTCCACAGCCATAATACTGGCGACGTTTTGGTGGAGGAAACCTCAACACGTCAGAATTTTCTCGTAACGCTTTCGGGTGAAACACACATCTTTGTCTCAACGCCTGAAGGTGAGCGTCGCGTGGGATGGATGGAAGCGGGTCAGTTTGCAGGCGATATCGCAGTTATTACGGGCTCAGCGGGACTGGCCCGAACGGTCATGGGCAAGGCTGGTGACGTTTTACATATCTCCCATAGCAGGCTTCAAGCGCTCCTCATCGAAAACTCTGCACTGTCTGATATCATCGTTCAAACGCTGACGGCGCGGCGCGCTTTTGCCCATGATGCAGACCACGGCTCCGTCATCGTGATTGGTGAACCTCAAGATCGACTTGTCTTCACCGCACGCGATCTTCTTTCACGCTTTGGGGTCCCTCACCGCTGGCTTTCCCCCCAAAGCGATCCACTCGCCAAGCGCTTAATGGACGCGCTCGATATATCGCAGGATGACCTACCGGTGGTTATGCGCTCGGGCTATGATGTCATTCGAAGGCCAACCGCACAGCAGCTTTCAAAAGCATTTGGCTTCGACTTACTAGCCGACGGTGCCTCAGCAGACGTCATCGTGGTCGGTGCTGGACCAGCCGGATTGGCCGCGAGTGTTTATGCGGCATCTGAAGGCTTAAGCGCCCTTGCGCTTGACGCGGGTAATCCCGGTGGACAGGCAGGCACGTCGTCGAAGATTGAGAACTATCTTGGTTTCCCAACCGGAGTGTCAGGCCAGGAGCTGACGGAGAGGGCCGTTATTCAGGCGCTCAAATTCGGCGTGAGTTTGACGGCACCCGTGCGTGCATCGAGTCTGGAGCGAACCGGACATGAATTTTGCGTCAGTCTAGAGGATGGTCGAAAGCTGCGAAGTAAGTCTGTGGTCATCTCGACGGGGGCTCAGTATCGACGATTGCCGATTGACCGTCTGGAGGACTTTGAAGGCCGCGGCATTTATTATGGTGCGACACCGATGGAAGCGCAGCTTTGCGGAGGGTCCGAAGTCGCTGTCATTGGGGCAGGGAATTCAGCGGGCCAAGGTGCGGTTTTCCTCAGCCAGACCTCTCGCAAAGTGCATGTGATGTATCGCCGCTCAGATATCCGCGAGACGATGTCGGAATATCTCGTCAAACGGCTGGAAGAAACGCCCAATGTCGTTTTGCATCCATCAACTGAGCTAGAGACGCTTTACGGGGTCGAAAACTTACAGAATGAAGAGGATCATTTAACGGCTGTTGACGTTAAAAATCGTGAGACTCAGGCCATCCAAAGGCTCGAAATTCCCTTCGTTTTTCTCTTCGTCGGCGCAAGCCCTTTCACTGGATGGTTGCCCGACGACATCACCAAAGACTCGCACGGCTTTGTTAAAACAGGGGCGGACTTAAAACAGCTTGATCTCGTCAAAGCCGGATGGTCTCTCGACCGCTTACCAACAGAATACGAAACCAGTTGGCCGCGGGTCTATGCTGTTGGCGATGCCAAATCGGGCTCGGTCAAGCGCGTTGCGTCAGCGGTCGGGCAAGGCTCTGTCGTTGTCAGCCATATTCACCGCGCTTTAGCTGAGATTAGAGAGCTGACAGATGCCTGATAGCGCGCCGCGCCTGCCTTTGGAGACTTCAGACCTCGCCCGCTTTCTTCAGGTTCGAGATCGAACGGCGGCGATGGCCCAGCCTCTTAGCGAAGCAGATGCTGTCGCCCAATCCATGCCTGATGCCAGCCCTGCAAAATGGCATCTGGCACACACGGCATGGTTCTTCGAAGAGTTCATGGTCGCACCGGTGCGCGGCGACACAGCACGATTTGACCCAAACTATGCCTACTTGTTCAACTCTTACTATGATGCAGTTGGCGCTCGCCATGCCCGTCATGCCCGCGGATTGCTGACACGGCCAAGCCTGAAAGACGTTCTCGCCTACCGCGCCCATGTCGATGACCAGATGGCGGATTTGATCCGTGCGGGCGAGTATTCGCACGATCTGCTCGTCTTAGGGCTGGCGCATGAGGAACAGCATCAAGAACTGTTCTATACCGACATCCTCCACCTCTTTGCGCAAAACCCGCTCCGCCCGGCCTATCGGGAGAGAACACCCAGCAAGACCGCCGATCCCGGCCCTCTGACGTGGACTCGCTTTGACGACGTCGACATCTTAATCGGCCATCAGGGCGAGGCCTTCGCTTTTGACTGTGAAGGCCCACGCCACCGCGTCTTCGTGCCGTCCTTCGACCTCGCTGACCGTGCTGTGACGAATGGCGAGTGGATCGCTTTCATCGACGCAGGCGGCTATCGCGACCCGGCCTACTGGCTGTCTGATGGTTACGCCGTCTGCGTTCAGCGAGACTGGAACGCGCCCCTCTACTGGCATCGCGCAGAGGACGGGCAGTGGATGACGATGACCCTCAACGGTCCCCAGCCCGTCGACCCAAACGCCCCCGTAACGCACATTAGCTGCTATGAGGCCGACGCTTATGCGAGCTTTGCCGGCGCGCGCCTGCCAACCGAAATCGAGTGGGAAACCGCCGGACAAGACCACGCGACCGAAGGCAACATCGCGACAGAGACCGCCCCCCTTACGCCCACACCACAGACCGGCACAGGCCTGCGCGCGCTCTTCGGTGATGTCTGGGAATGGACGGCCTCTGCCTTCCTGCCCTATCCACGCTTTCAGCCTAAATCAGGCGCCATTGGCGAGTATAATGGCAAGTTCATGAGCGGTCAGCGCGTGCTCCGCGGTGGGTCCTGCGTCACCTCACCCGATCATCTTCGCGCCACCTATCGAAACTTCTTCCACCCCGACAAAAGATGGCAGTTCAGCGGCGTCCGTCTGGCCCGCGACCCCGTGTAGGCATGGATAGGCATGAGCGCTGACACACAGTTGACCAGAAACACGCCCTTCCTGTCGGACGTCATAGACGGCCTCTCCCAGCCGCAAAAATCCCTGCCCTGCAAGTACTTCTACGATGATAAAGGCTCAGCCCTCTTCGAGCAAATCACGCAACTGCCTGAATATTACCCCTCTCGAACAGAGCACGCCCTGTTGAGACAGACCGCCCCCGACATCGCGGCCAATCTCGGCGCCAATCCCTGCATCATTGAGTATGGCGCAGGCGCGCTGATCAAAATCCGCACGCTTTTGGATGCGATTTCCGGACCCGCCGTTTATGTGCCCATCGATGTGTCCGGCCCCTTCCTGTTTGAGGCGGCTGACACGCTCAAGCGCGACTATCCCGCCTGCGATATCCGCCCGGTCGAAGGCCGTTTTCTAGACACAGATTTAGACTTGCCCCTGCCTGAAACGACCGGCCAAAAAATGGCCTTCTTCCCCGGCTCAACGCTCGGCAATTTTGACGATGACGAGATCATCACCTTTATGAGGTTGGTGCGCGAGCATGTCGGGCCGAGGGGTCAATTCCTGCTCGGCGTTGACATCAATGAAGACGCTGACAGCCTCATCGCGGCCTATAATGATAGCGAGGGCCTGACCGCGGCTTTCAATCTGAACCTGCTCGCAAGGATCAATCGCGAGCTCGGCGCCACGATCGACATCAGCGCCTTTCGCCATGAGGCGATCTGGAACCCGGATTTAAGCCGGATCGAAATGTACCTCATCGCCACACGCAATCAGCAGATACAGATCAACGGCCACAGCTTTCCCATCCGCACAGGGGAGCGCATCCACACCGAAAACTCCGGCAAGTTTACCGAAGAAAGACTGAACCACTACGCCTCAAAAGCCGGATGGACCCTCGACACGCTCTGGACGTCAAACTGCAAGCGCATGGCGCTGGTTTTGCTGATTTGATTGAGCCTTTTTAGGTAGGGACTATAGAATCACAGTAGCTTACACCCCACTGTCAATATCTTAGTCTGGTGTTTTGTTGTAGCTGTGGGGCAATATGTCGAGGCAAACTGATAATATAATTCAAGTAGTTTCACCAACTGACAAAGCGATTTTCAAAATTGCTGAAGAACTATTGCGTGAGAAAATTATTGATCGATTTCAATTCTTCGACGCTCCATACTCGAATAATACAGCTAATAATCTTGGTGAACTAAAAGCGCTGATTAGCGAGTTTGGTAGTTTCACAGGTCGTACCATCAATAAAGCATACTTCACTAAACAGCCGGGAATTTCTTGCGAGTTTGATCGTGGTGTTACTGTAGGTAACCAGTCACGCCCTAGTTTATACGAAGCCGAATTCTTTTTCAGACCATTGAATTCTCCGGATCCTGAAACCTCAAGAATTATAGCGAGGCTAATCCATAAGTACTGTAATACAAAATCTCTTAATATAGGTCTCGGTTCTGCGCAGGTTTCGAGTGCCATTGCCAATCACGTTGAGAGCCTCTCGGCGGTTGCAGCCGGCGTGGCCTCCCAACTTTCAGAAGCTCAGATCGAATATGATAATCGGCTTCAAAGTCATCAAGAAAGACTAACTACGTATTTTGAGGCGCAAGAAGCCGAACGCGTAAAGAAACACGAGGCAGAGCTTGCAGTTATCCTCGAAAGAGTGAGCTGCTGCCGGTTTTGTGGACGGCAACTTAAGCTTCCATAGCTTCCTCCTCATACTGCATAGGGCTGAGATATCCGAGCGTTGAGTGGCGACGGATCGGATTGTAGAACCGTTCGATGTAATCGAAGGCATCGGCG
>JBCCDF010000161.1:0-6720 GCA_039030935.1 Pseudomonadota bacterium
CGCGCTTGATCGGGCATGGATCCCGGTTGAGAAACACTGGCGCCTCAATGAACGACATTATGGTGGCCTGACAGGCCTTGATAAGGCTGAGACAGCGCAAAAACACGGCGACGATCAAGTCCATATTTGGCGCCGCAGCTACGATATTCCGCCGCCTCCAATAGAGACTGACAGTGCCTACGACCTGGCCAAAGACGAGCGCTATAAAGGGGTTCCGGTCCCAACATCTGAGAGCCTAAAGCTCACACTGGAAAGGGTTCTACCCTATTGGTTAAGCGATATTGCACCTGTGCTCTCAGCCGGTGAAGCCACCATTATTTCTGCGCATGGGAACTCTCTGCGCGCACTCGTAAAGCATCTGTTTGAAGTTCCAGATGAGACGATCACAGGGCTTGAGATTCCAACAGGTAATCCGCTTGTCATTGAGCTTGATGATGGTCTGAAGCCGATCAGCGCACGCTATCTTGATGATGCACGAGCGAAACCGCTGCCAGAGCTTCCATGACCTCAGGACAGTATATCCTGCGGGTCTCTGCGCCTGATGCGATTGGCATCCTTGCTGATGTGATGGGCCATCTTGCGCGCCACAAGCTCAATGTTTTGGAGAGCCACGACTTTAGTGATCCCGAAACGAAACGCTTTTTCATCTGGGCTCGCTTCGAAGCTGCGTCGGATTTTGAGCAGGGTGCCTTTGACGAGCAATTCACAGCATTGGCAGAGCGACTTGAAATCGACTGGTCGCTGCGCCGCAGAGACCACCAACCGCGCACTCTGATCATGGTCTCAAAAGGCGACCATTGTCTGAATGATTTACTGTATCGTCATCGCCGCGGACGATTGGGGACGAAGATTGTTGGGATCGCCTCAAATCACCGAGATGCCATATGGCATGCAGAACGTCACGATATTCCGTTTTATCATATCCCGGTCTCGGCTGAGACAAAGGCAGAGGCCGAGACGCGTTTACTCAATCTTATTGAAGAGACGAACATTGATCTTGTTATACTCGCAAGATACATGCAAATTCTATCAAATAGTCTGGCGAGGACGCTTGAAGGACGCTGCATCAATATTCACCACTCCGCACTGCCGAGCTTCAAGGGCGCGCGTCCCTACCATCAAGCCCATGAGCGCGGCGTGAAGTTGATGGGTGCGACAGCTCACTATGTCACGGCAGATCTTGATGAAGGTCCTATTATTACTCAAGATGTCACGCCTGTAGATCACCGCATGACAGCGGATAGAATGGCTGAACTGGGCAAAGACATTGAGGCGCGCGTTCTCGCACGCGCTGTAACCGCTCATGCGGAAGGGCGTGTGTTCTTAAATCAAAAAAGGACAGTGGTGTTCGAATGAATACAGATGAAATCCACATGCAGCGTGCTCTAGAGCTCGCTCAATTCCAATCAGGTCGCACAGGTGTCAATCCCGCGGTCGGATGTCTTATTGTTGCTCCGGATGGCCAAGTCATCAGCGAGGCGGCGACTGGAGATGGTGGGCGTCCACATGCTGAACAAATGGCACTTGAGAGCCTCTCTCTAGCACAAACAGAAGGCGCAACGGCCTACGTGACGCTTGAACCATGCCATCAACGCTCTACCGGGGAGGCCTCCTGTTCGACAAGACTGATTGATGCGAAAGTTGCGCGTGTTGTTGTTGCCGCGCGTGACCCCCATCCACAGGGGCGCCTAGGGCTCAATCGGATGCAAGACGCCGGTATCGACGTTAAACTCGGCGTGTTGCAAGGTGAAGCGGAAGCTCTCTACCAAGAGTTTTTCGCGTCGATTGACTAATCAAGAGCCGCATCAAGCAAGAGATATGTCGCAAGCCGCGGACTCGCATGTTTTCTCGATTCTCTTGTATTTTCGAGGGCATTCAGCGCGTCGCTTTCTTCCAAAGCAATGAAGTCGCGGGCAAGCGCCATGAGATCACTATCGCTGCGCAGCCTACCCCTGACACGTTCAACCTGACGCCCAGCCGATTGTCTCGTCGAGACTCGGCGTTTGCTATCCCCTCGTCTAGCGGCGAGTGCAATCCGCTTCTTGTCTCTTGGTTTGAAGATCTCATTCAGTTTAATGCCTGACTCCGTTAGTCGATCAATTAACCGTTCGGCGGTTTCTTCACGCGATAGAGTTGGTGAGTCTTCGCGTTCCATATCCGCGATAATGTCGCTCAGCGTTGCGCTGCCATTCGTTGCCGGGGTCCGTTTTGGTGGCTCAATGATACTATTACTCTGATCACTTCCGTTGACCTGAGGTGTCTCCGTTTCTTCATAGACAGCATCGATGACTTCGACGTCTGTTTCAACAATTTCATCGTCTTCTGCCGACATTTCCGGATCGGCTTCGTTAGGTATATCTTCAAGCATCGCTGCGGCCATTTTATCAGCGTTGACCTCGAACAGTTCATCATCCCTGACACGGGAAGGGGATTGAGGCAGCTCTGCTGTCTCCTCGATCTGTGGTGCCTGTGTTTCGACCTCTTCGGTCTCTACGAGATCCGTTGTGTCAGCTTCCTTAAAGAGCTCATCATCGTGCAGATCCGGCTCATCGCTATTCAGACTAATTGCTGCTGATTGGACTGCGACAGACGCCTCCTCTCCAGCACGTTTGAGGTTGGCAAGAGCTTTGGCAGCCGTTTCAGAGGCCTGAAAACTCTGTTCTTGAATTTCACGGCTGGCTTGGCGGGCATGATCAAGGGCGGCATTGACGGAATCGACCAAACGATCGCCAGTTGTCGTGGCAGCCGCGGCAGCAAGCTCTCCCGCCCGAGAGGCTGTTTCGACAGTTCTACGGGATTGTTCGAGTTTCTCTTCCATGCGTGAAATCGCAAAAAGAAGTGTTTCATTGCGCTTCTCTGCTTCGCTGGCGAGGTGATCGAGCGCTTCAATTCGTGTCCGTAAGTTTTGGCCCGTCGTGTCCAAGCTGGCGAGCCTTGCTTTCAAGCCGTCTTCTGCTGATGCGACGTCTTGAGACGCCTGATTAGCGGACTCCACCATGAGTTTGATCTGGCTTGGGATCGCCGTATTCAGAGTTTCAGTCTGTCTCTGCAATTCGCGTGTTAAGTCTTCGAGCGTTGTTCGCTCCTCTGATAACCGGGTGGCGAGATCACGGGCATTGTCCGCGCTGGCATAAGTCACCGACTCCAACCGATGGCGTTCATCACCAAGTTCTTCGGAGACCGCACGCATCGCTGTCAGAGCGTGACTCATCGTTTTATCGACCTCTGAAGAGGCCTGTTGCATCGACTGAGCGAAGTTCGTCGCAGCTTCACCTGTTGTTTCAAGAGGTTGCAGAAGCTGAGCGGCGGCTTCAATCACAAGGGCATTGGACGCACTGGAACGCACTTGCTCGCGTGCGAAAAGGCTCGCTACGATCATGAGAAATCCAGGCAGGATAAGCGTGATGACGCCCGCTATAACAGCGGCCGTTCCAAAGCTCTCAAGACGGACAAATCCGACCAGCGCTATGGCTCCCCCAAAGGCTGCACCCCACCATAGCATGGCCAGTCCCCAGCCAGCCCACATCAACCATCGCCCAGCAAGCCTTGCCTCGTCCAGACGCTTCTGAATGCTCGTTAGGCGTTCCTTAGGTGCGGTACTCAACTCTGACATAGCTCTCTTATACCCCAATTTTGGGCAAAATTACGAGGGCTATAAACACGCAAACAGGTTAAGCCTTCGTCAGCCGATGCCGGGAATCGGAATTTGCGACGGCGCATCTGGGCCAAGAGGCAGACCTAGGAATATCCAAAGCATCATAAGAGCAATACCGGTAATTAGGAGCCAGATCGAATAGGGGATCATGAGTGCCGTGAGACTTCCAAGCCCAAAGTCTTTGTTCCAGCGTTGAGCAAACACAAGGATTAGAGGGAAATAGACCATCAGCGGCGTAATAATATTAGTCGCCCCATCGCCAACTCTATAAGCCGCAGTAGCACCGTCGGGGCTAACACCTAACAGGATCAGCATTGGAACTAAAATAGGAGCCAATAGCGCCCATTTTGCAGATGCTGAGCCGACGAATAGATTTAGAACTGCAGAGAACAAAACCAAAAGTCCCAGTACCATGGGTAGTGGTAGGCCACTGCTTTGAATAGCATCTGCACCGTGAACTGCACTGATTAAACCAAGATTAGACCAACCAAACATCGCCACGAAATGAGCTGCTGCGAAGGCCAGAACGAGATAATATCCCATATCCTTCATGGATTCAGCCATCATATTCACGAGATCTTTGTGGTTATTGATCGTATTAGCTGCGGCGCCATAAGCCCAGCCTGCAGCGAGGAAAAGAACTAGAAATCCACCGACTAGAGATGTGAAGAACGGGCTTAAATTGGATATCGGGCTACAAGTCCCAAGTGCTGCTACCTCAGGCAGGCACGCGTCTTCGTTTATAAGCGGAGTGCCCGGTCCGAAGGTCATAGAAGCCCAAAGCGCGCATACGCCCAGTACAGCAAAACCAGCCCAAACGAGTCCCTTTTTTTGTTCAGGCGTTAAAGGTTTGTCTTCATCACCGTAGGATTTCATGTCGCTGCCTTCGTCTGGCTGCCACTTACCGAGCCTCGGTTCAATAATTCGATCTGTTACATACCAGATCACAGGCAGATAAATGAACAGCAAGGCCGCAATGAAGAACCAGTTGCCTGCAATATTCATTGTCCAACCAATATCGATTTGACTGGTTTCGTAGGCTTCTTCGGTAATGCCATAGAGCAGTGCATCGAGTGTGCCGGGGAAAACATTTGCAGAGAAGCCTCCTGACACCCCTGCGAAGGCGCAGGTGATTCCAGCTAATGGATGACGCCCAGCTGATGCAAAAACAATCGCTGCCAAGGGGATCATGACGACATAGCCTGCATCAGCGGCATGATTTGAGAGCATGGCCACGAATGCGACCAGAGGTGTCAGAAGAGCTTTCGGCGCGTTTCGTATTGCTCCCCTAATGGCACTGGAGAAAAGCCCAGATCGTTCAGCAACACCTGCCCCAAGCATAACGACAAGAACGTAGCCAAGTGGATAGAAATGAGTGAATGTTTGTGGCATTTCGACCCATAAACGCTGAATATTATCAGCTGACAGCAGACTGACCGAAGTCACGACTAGTGGGTCGCCATTGGCATCAACTTGGACAGGATGTTGAGCCGACACGCCTAGCATAGCGCTAAGCACAGAGACCCCAACTAGAATGAGTATCAGATAGAAAAATATAAAAACCGGGTCAGGCAATTTATTGCCCGTGCGCTCGACCCATCCGAGGAATCCTTTTTGCTCTGATGCTAAGGCGGTGTCTGTCATGCCGTCTTCTCCCCGAAAGTCATGAATTTGTTTCGTTTCTGTAAAGACTATTGCAAGCAAACTGAAGGATTGACAACAGCCACGCATCTACATGCTCCATCTGATGGATACCCTGTTATTTTGGTAGCGCTCGTCGTATGAGACATGAATGATGAGTATGCTATATGTTGCCTTTGGAGGAGCCGCTGGAGCGAGCCTTCGATACGCCGCTGGCCTTGCAATTGGTAATGGTGCGCAGTCGACGTTATTCGTGAATGTTATTGGATCATTTGCTCTCGGCGTATTGATGGGTTGGCTTGCAACGCGCAACCTTGAAAGTGATAGCGCAACCCTTTTGTTTTTGGGCGTCGGTGTCTTAGGCGCATTCACGACATTCTCCGCATTCTCACGCGAGACCGTCCATTTCTTCTTGCAAGGTGATGTGTTGCGCGCCGGGCTCTACGCTGTTTTGAACATGGTCGGTGCTATAAGTGCGTTTGCGGTCGCGTTACTCGCAACGCAGCGAGTGCTGTCATGAGCGCGCAAGTTATTACTGAGACCGTCAGTTCCAAGGAGGCCGGCGTTCGCCTTGATCGGTGGATCAAGCGACGGATCCCGATGACTCAAGGCGAAGTCGAAAAACTACTTCGCAAGGGGCAAGTGCGAGTCGATGGCGCACGCGCAAAGTCAAACACGCGACTTGAGGCTGGCATGGAGGTACGCCTTCCCCCCTACGTGCCGAAAACCAAATCTGAGACACCTTGGTCTGCGCCAAAATCTCCAGACAGCAAAGCGCTGGCCTTCATTCGTCCGCTGATTGTGCATGAAGACGACGATATGTTCGTCTTGAACAAACCTGCAGGCATTGCGGTTCAAGGCGGCACGAAGCAGGGGGGGCGTCATATCGACGGAATGCTCGATGCCTTAAGTGATGGGGAACATCGCCCGCGTCTTGTTCATCGTCTCGACAAGGCGACCTCTGGACTATTAATCATTGCGCGCCATCCAGCCGCAGCAGCGCGACTTGGAGACCTGTTTCATTCGCGCGATGTTCAGAAAATTTATTGGGCCGTTACAGTTGGCGTCCCTCACCCTATGGCAGGTCAATTGCGAAGTTGGATGCGTAAAGGTGTCGGACCTGAAGGCCGCGAGCGCATGATTATGGGTGCTCACGGCGACAAGATCTCAAAACACGCGATTACTGACTACACCGTTGTTTCGACCGCGGCGCAGCGCGCTGCTTGGGTTGCGCTCAAACCGTCGACTGGGCGCATGCATCAGCTTCGTTTCCACATGCACGAATTGGGAACCTCAATTTTGGGAGACGACAAGTACGTTTCATCAAGAGAGGTTCTACAGGGTGTAGGAAAGGGACTACATTTGCATGCGCGCGCGCTCATCATTCCGCGGGCAACGGGCAAACCCCTAAGTCTGCAAGCACC
>JBCCDF010000162.1:0-6710 GCA_039030935.1 Pseudomonadota bacterium
CTCATCGACTCGCGCGATGAAGCAACAGGTGAACGCCTTGATGACCTCGAAGACCCCTTCAAGCTCTATCGCTGCCACACAATCATGAACTGCGCGCAGGTCTGCCCGAAAGGACTCAACCCGGCCAAAGCCATTGCGAAAATCAAAACAATGATGGTCGAACGCGTCGCCTAATAGGCTTTAGGTCATAGAATTCAGCCCGGCCCTGCGCCGGGCTTTTTGTTTTCACCCGCCCTGCCCCATATCCCCTTTATGGACGCCTTTGCTAACCTGCTCGAACGCTTGCTTTTGACGCCGTCGCGCAATGGCAAATTGGCGCTGATGCGGAACCATTTTGCGACACAGCCTGATCCTGAGCGGGGTTGGACTTTGGCTGTTCTAACGGGTGAGCTCGATCTCCCCAGTGTGAAAGCAGGCCTGATCCGGCGACTTGTCGAGAGCAAAGTCGACCATGAGCTGTTCCGCCTCTCCTATGACTATGTTGGTGACCTCGCAGAAACTGTTAGCTTGATCTGGCCATCTGAACACGGCGCGAATTATGTGCCTCCTTTATCGGAAATTATCGGAGAACTCTCGGGAGCGACAAAAGCCCAAGGCGAGCGTCTGATTGAGGTCTGGCTGAACGCGCTAGATGCTCGCGGTCGCTGGGCCTTGTTAAAACTCGTTACTGGCGGCCTCCGTATCGGTGTTTCAGCCCGCCTCGCAAAGGTCGCAGCCGCGGCCTACGGCAATATCGAACCCGCCGAGGTTGAAGAGATCTGGCACGGCCTCGAAGCCCCTTATGAGAGCCTCTTCGCATGGCTCGATGGCAAAGCCGAAAAACCCGAACCTGACATTACTGCCCCGTTTCGCCCGGTCATGCTGGCCCACCCCCTTGTCCCTAAAAAAGACCGGGACAACCCCGACGCTGTCGATCCGGACCTGATCAAGCCGGAAACCTTCGCCGCCGAGTGGAAGTATGATGGCATTCGCGTACAAGCCGTCGCAGAGAACGGCGTGCGCCGCATCTATACGCGCACAGGCGACGATATCAGCCACACGTTTCCGGATGTTCTCGCGGCAATGGACTTTGACGCAGCACTCGATGGCGAACTCCTGATCCGCGCCCAGGACGGCGGTGTTGCGCCATTTAATGAGCTGCAACAGCGCCTCAACCGAAAGACCGTCAGTAAGCGCCAGATGGATGCGCGGCCGGCTTTCATCCGCGCCTATGACATCCTCGTCGATGGCGATGACGATCTTCGCCGCCTGACCTTTAAACAGCGCCGCGGGCACCTCGAAGCGTTTATCAAAGCGCTCGACCATGAGCGCATAGATCTGTCTCCTCTCGTGCCCGTCACTGATATCGCCGCGCTGGAGGCCGCCCGCAACGATCCGCCTGCGCCTGAAATTGAAGGCCTAATGCTGAAGCGCTGGGATAGCACGTATGAAGCGGGTCGCCCAAAAGGACCTTGGTTTAAGTGGAAACGCGATCCGTTCCTAATCGATGCAGTTCTACTCTATGCCCAGCGCGGCCACGGTAAACGCTCAAGCTTCTACTCCGATTTCACCTTCGGTGTCTGGCGCGAAATTGATGGAGAGGATCAACTCACCCCTGTTGGCAAGGCCTATTTCGGCTTCACGGATGACGAGCTGAAACAGCTCGATAAATTCATCCGCAACAACACCATAGAGCGCTTTGGTCCTGTGAGGTCCGTCACCGCAACCAAAGACGAAGGCCTCGTTTTCGAAGTCGCTTTCGAAGGCTTGCAGCGCTCTCCGCGTCATAAGTCCGGAATCGCCATGCGCTTTCCACGCATCAACCGGATAAGATGGGACAAGCCGACCAGCGAAGCAGATCGGCTTGAGAATCTAGAGGCACTTTTGCCGGATTAGCGCTGCCCGCCCTCTCCCCCTGCCCAACCACCCCAATGGTACCCTGTGCGGGCGGTTGGGCAGGGGGAGAGGGAGGGTGAGGTATAACAAATTAAGCATCCGCCATCTGAAGCGACTTCATCTGCCAGCCTTGGCCTTGGTTGAGAGCAGAAATCGCCTCGCGATACTCAACCTCTAGACGGTCGACGAACTCGCCTGTGCTCATCCGCTTATCAACGGGGCCGATGCCCTGCCCACAGCCCCAGATGTCTTTCCAGGCCTTGGCTTCCTGATTGCCACCTGAGCCAAAGTTCATCGCGCTCGGATCGCTCTCCGGCAGATCATTCGGATCGAGCCCTGCTTTCGCAATCGACGGCGCGAGATAGTTGCCGTGCACGCCCGTGAACAGGTTCGAATAGATGATGTCTTTCGCGTCGCTTTCGACGATCATATCCTTATAGCCGTCAACGGCATTCGCTTCATCACAGGCGATAAAGGCAGAACCCATATAGCCGAGATCCGCGCCCATCGCTTGAGCGGCGGCAATTGATCCGCCCGTTGCCATTGAACCGGACAAGGCGATTGGCCCGTCAAAGAATTTGCGAATGTCCTGGATCAGCGCGAAAGGCGACGTCGTCCCGGCATGGCCACCTGCGCCAGCCGCCACAGCAATCAAACCATCTGCGCCTTTATCCAGCGCTTTGCGCGCGAAAATCGAGTTGATGATATCGTGCAGAACGATGCCACCATAAGAATGGATCGCGTCATTGACTTCTGTGCGCGCCCCCAAAGAGGTGATGACAATCGGCACCTTGAATTTCACACAGGCCTCAACGTCATGCATCAGGCGATTATTCGTCTTATGAACAATCTGGTTCACAGCATAGGGCGCAGACGGCCGATCTGGGTTCTTCTCATCATATTCCGCCAACTCGGTGGAAATCTTGTCCAGCCATTCATGCAGCACGTGGTCCGGCCGCGCATTCAGCGCTGGGAATGACCCGACGATGCCCGCCTTGCACTGCGCAATCACAAGATCAGGGTTCGAGATGATGAAAAGCGGGCTTCCAATCAGTGGAAGTCGCAAATTCTGTAAGATCGGTGGTAGGGCCATAAATGTCTCCAAACTCTATTTGTCTGACCAAACACCTATCTTTCACAGTCCATCGGGCAAGTCGTGACGGTGGGTGAGCCTGTGTAACGCACATAAAGAAAGGCCCGACACTGAGCCGGGCCTGTCTAAGTTCCCCTGATTATTGACCTTCAGAGAAGATCAGTCGCCCTCTAAAATGTGTCCGAAGACCCATCCGACCCAGATGTCTCATCTTTGCTGGACTTCGACTCCATGGCGGCGTCAAATTCCTCTGGCGTAATCGCGCCATTGCCATCGGCGTCGATGGTGAGGAATTCCATGATAGCTTCTGTACTGGTCGTCGCACCGTCAGCTGTTTTCCAGCCAACGAATTCAGACTCAGTGATCAGACCACTGCCGTCGGTATCCAGGGTTTCGAATGTAACGGCCTCACCTGCCTGAGCGGCCAGACCAAACGCGACAGACACCGCAAGGAAAGATGCAAAACGGATCATTAGATGACTCCTTTGAGTTGCTTGCATGCCACGTCATGTGGCGCGCACAGCATTCCGCTAAAATCGACAATTCCCTCGTGACAAAAGGGTAAGCAGGATGACACACAGGTCATGAACTCCACGCAAGAAAACCGCTCATACCCTTTATTTGACGGCACTACGAGCGATGAACATAGCGTACGCTCACTTAAACCGAAGATTTATGAGCGGCAGTGTGTGGCTTTCAGGTCACGCAGTCCTATTCGCGATACACCCATCCTGATTCCGTTTTGATAAACCTGCCAACCATCGTCGACAGGCCTGTCCTGACATTAAACATCGTCGTCAGTGTAGAATTCATATCGACTGAGATATCCATCTGAAACTGGCAATCAAAATGTGCGCTTTGATCAGTGCTCTTGCATAGGTCCTTGCGAATGCTGTTTAAAGTGATCTCTGGCGCTTCACGGGTTTGCATAGCAAATACTTCCAAACAGAGAATAGCCTCTGCAGACGTCCCCGAAGAGGCAGCCGTCCCGTCTAAACATCTTTGCCAGCGAGCATCTATCGCGGCGTTCCAGTCTTGATAATGATCAAAAACGGCCCGAGCGAGCTCATTAGATGAAGGGCCAAGACCACGACTTGCAGCTTGAACAACCGTAACTTCCCCAAACCTGGCTTGGCTTTGAGCGGCCGCTATAATCTCTTGATAAGTGGGGGAGTCGATCTCGAATTCATAGGGCACGATCTGTCGAACATATTCCGTTACAGCGCTTCCCGGCTTGGTGCTTTTTGGCATAGCGAGCATGTAATCTCGAAAGGCGCTGACGACTTTAGGCTCATTCAGAATCGATGCCTGTATCGCTCTGAGGGTCTCAAGGTCTTCAAACATATTCGTCATATCCAAATCGATAGCGAGGCTGCTGAGTGAAAACTGCAACTTGTCCAAGGGTCGACGTGTCGTCTGAGAATATGTTTTGAAGTCGGCAGCTGCTTTGCGCGCCCCGGAGAAGTCTGCGGTCCAACCGCGTGCAGCGGTCTCCAAAGCATTGAACTGAGACGCGTGATAGGCATCTGCCATCTCTTGAACGAGGGCACTCGCTTGACGGGCCTGATCGGGTGTAATGTCGGCTCCTCCGTCAAAGTCCTCAGCGAACCTTTCCCACGCAGCAACCGTCTGCAAGCTGGGCGTTAAAGCCCGTAATTCGTCGAGCCTTGTTTGAACGAGGGCATCAGCGCTTGCTTGGCGAGAATAAAGCGTCGCCGAAATTTCTCGTTGGTAGGCTTCATCGCCAACAATGAAAGTGTATTCGACATTTTCGCGCACAGCAGGCTGAGGGTCATACCTCAGTCTCCCAACATGCCGGTCAATCGTACGATCAAAATTCGATGGCTCACAGAAGACCTTTTCCTGATTTGTAATCGTGCCTTGAGTCGTGACCGTGAAACGATAAGTGCAGAAACCGTTCGCTGATGCTCCTCTAGGACCACGCGCGAAAGGAGAGGGGCGTATCGTCGGAACCGATATTGGTTCTAAAGTCTGTGCCTGAGCGTTTGTGATCGAAACACCTAAATTCGGCATCACATCTGAGTGCAGCAAGAAGCCCGACACAACAAGCACAACCAAACCACGCGCCATTAAACGAGAGCCCAAACCCGATATCAATCCTTTTGCAAATGCCATGAAATATCCCCTCCTAAATCAACGATCTGCGAAAAGTAGCGAACTTAATGAGAAGCGTCCATCAAAATGCGATCATAAGCGAACAAACGAAATAGTCGCTCATGGTGATCTCAGATCACATCCTAAACACGCCAAAGCCGCGCTCGCCCATCGGCGCATTTAGAGCGGCTGCAAGCGCCAGCCCTAAAACGCGCCGGGAGTCTGCAGGATCGATGATCCCGTCATCCCAAAGTCGCGCGGTCGAGAAGTAAGGGTTGCCTTCGCGCTCATACAGGTCTCGGATCGGATCTTTGAACGCCTCTTCCTCATCCGCGCTCCAGGTCTCGCCACGCCGTTCCATGCCATCGCGTTTCACGGTAGCCAGAACGGATGCCGCTTGCTCACCGCCCATCACAGAGATCCGCGCATTTGGCCACATGAAGAGGAAGCGCGGCGAGTAGGCCCGCCCGCACATTCCGTAATTGCCTGCGCCGAAAGAGCCGCCCGTCACCAGCGTGAGCTTCGGAACGGACGCCGTTGCCACTGCCGTCACCATTTTCGCGCCATCCTTGGCGATGCCGCCGGCCTCATATTTCGACCCGACCATGAAGCCGGTGATATTCTGCAGGAAGAGAAGCGGTGTCCGGCGTTGATCGGCCAGTTCAATAAAGTGGGCTGCCTTTTGAGCGCTCTCACTAAACAGAATACCATTATTGGCGAGGATCGCGATCGGCATGCCGTAAAGCCTTGCAAAGCCGCAAACCAGCGTTTCGCCATACAGCTTTTTAAACTCATGAAACTCAGACCCATCGACCAAGCGCGCAATAATCTCTCGCGCATCATAGGGCTCACGCACATCACGGGGCACCAGCCCGTGCAATTCGGCCGGATCATAGATCGGGTCTAATGGCTCGCTAAGACCGATCTCATTCGGCTTTGGCTTATGCAGCGTGCGCACGATTGAGCGCATGATCGCGAGCGCATGGTCGTCGCTGGCGGCATAGTGATCCGCCACACCCGATTGGCGCGCATGAACATCCGCCCCGCCAAGGTCTTCTGCGCTGATCTCTTCACCGGTTGCCGCCTTCACCAGCGGCGGCCCGCCAAGGAAGATCGTGCCCTGCTTGCGCACAATGATCGTCTCATCCGACATGGCCGGCACATAGGCCCCACCGGCTGTACACGACCCCATCACCGCGGCGATCTGCGGGATACCTTTCGCGCTCATCTGTGCCTGATTATAGAAGATGCGCCCGAAGTGTTCGCGGTCCGGGAAGACCTCAGACTGATGCGGTAGGTTCGCGCCGCCACTATCGACAAGATACAAGCAGGGTAGATGGTTCTGCATCGCGATTTCCTGGGCCCGCAAATGCTTCTTCACCGTAATCGGATAATAGGCCCCGCCTTTGACCGTCGCATCATTACAAACGATCACGCATTCGCGCCCCTCAACATGACCAACCCCTGTTATGATGCCAGCACCCGGCGCTTCATCATCATACATGCCATTTGCCGCCAGTGCGCCGATTTCCAGAAACGGGGAGCCCGGATCAATCAACCGCTCCACGCGTTGTCGGGGCAGCAACTTACCGCGCGCCGTATGGCGCTCTCGGGCGCGCTCACTGCC
>JBCCDF010000163.1:0-6708 GCA_039030935.1 Pseudomonadota bacterium
GAGTGTGGCTCAGCAAGTGGTGAATTGTGATGCTCTCACCATTTGGGAGATCATCGAAATATTTGTTCAGGGGATCATTCAGACTCAGAGCGTTTTGCTCCGCAAGTTGAAGGATCGCAACGGTGGTGAATTCTTTGCTGATTGAAGCAATCTCGATGGCGTCATCGACTGTGCGCGTCGCACCCGTATCGTAATTGGAGATGCCTATAGCGTTCGCGTAGAGTGTTTGGTCTCCCTCGCTGATCAGGATAGCGATACCGGGTTCATCCGGCTTGAAATAGGTCTCTAGAACCGGAGTAATATCGGCTTGGAAATCCCCCACATGTTCTCGATCGGCTGAAAAATCGCCTGAATAACGCGCGATTTGCGGAATACACTTAAGCTCCGTTAGCGCCTTCACCTCATCCTTCACAAGGATATTAAATGTCACGCTGCGCTGCTCGAGCGTTACTGGGATGGTGCGTGTTTCAAGATCAGTTTTAAAAGTGACCTCAACAGCCCCTTCTTCGGGACATTCCAAGGTCAGCCGGTCAGGCGAAAGTTCTGGGATCACGACCCAATCACTGAAGTCTTCATCACCAATTTTGAATTGGAGAACCATCTCCGCCGATCGAATTGGTGGAATGCCTGCATCGGAGGTCGAAGGTGACGACGGGTCCGCATCGCTGACTTGGTTCGGTCCACAAGCGCTTAGAAGCAATGTTGCTAGAATAGAAAAACTGCATGCTTTGAGCATGTTATGACCTCACTCCCATTTCCCTGATATAGTGCCTATCAAATAAGCTCTTTAGGGCAAGCTTGCGTATCATGCGCGATAAGCAATCTCGATACTGCGCTGAAAAGCCAAATGAATTTAGTGTTTGGTTGCTCAAAACCGCCGAAGCAATATCAGATGTACGAAGGTAGGGTGTGCTAACTAAACACTAAAACTCGTCCCACAACCGCATCCGGCCGTCGCGTTCGGGTTGTTGATCTTGAATGCTGCGCCGATCAGCTCTGTGCTGAAATCAATTTCTGAGCCGCCCATGAATTCAAGGCTCATTTCGTCAATGAGAACGGTGACGCCATCGCGTTCGACCAGCAAGTCGTCTTCATTCGCGGTATCATCAAGGTCGAATTTGTAGGAAAAGCCGGAGCAACCGCCGCCTTCGACGCTGACGCGCAGATAGGCCTTATCCGGTGTCTTCGCCAGAATCGCTTTAATGCGTCTGGCAGCGGTCTCAGAAAGGGTCACATCGCTCATGTCTATAAACATAGTGACACCTGAGCTTCCTGAAAAGAGGGCTGTGTTTGCCACCCATTGGCAGCAGTCTCGCGGGCGGGTCATTGATGAGCCGCACTCGGCCACGCGCACGCCGTTTCAGAGGGATCGGGATCGTATCATCCATGCCTCGGCTTTCCGA
Organism: Pseudomonadota bacterium; assembly: GCA_039030935.1. Taxonomy (GTDB): domain Bacteria; phylum Pseudomonadota; class Alphaproteobacteria; order Caulobacterales; family Hyphomonadaceae; genus Henriciella. The sequence continues at coordinate 1,404 of JBCCDF010000163.1, forward strand.
CGCTTGAAGCAGAAGACACAGGTCTTTGTTGCGCATGAGGGCGATCACTACCGCACACGCCTGACCCATTCGCTGGAAGTGGCACAGATTGCGCGCTCTGTGGCGCGCACGCTCGGCTTGGATGAAGATTTGGCGGAGGCCTTGGCGCTGGCGCATGATTTAGGCCATCCGCCTTTCGGTCATGCGGGCGAGGATCAACTTGATGAGTGCATGAGGGAGTATGAGGGCTTTGACCACAATGCGCAGACGCTGCGCGTGGTGACCAAGCTGGAGTGTCGCTATCCCGACTTTGACGGGCTCAATCTGAGCTGGGAAATGTTGGAGGGCTTGGTGAAGCACAATGGCCCTCTGATCACGCCGGATAATTCAATTGAGGATTTGCCGGCCGCCTTCAGGAGTTTCGTTCAGTTAGAGACACTGGAGCTGGATCAGTTTGCCGGGCCAGAGGCACAAGTGGCTGCGCTGGCCGATGATATCGCCTACAACAACCATGACATTGATGACGGGATTTCAGCCGGGCTCTTCACCATTGGCGACATGCTCGAGCTTCCCTTGGTTGGTGACATCTTTCGATCCGTTGTAAGTGACTATCCAATCCTCGATGAGCAGCGCGTGGTCTATGAGGCTGTACGTCGCTTGATTGGGTATTGGGTGAGCGATCTTGTCACCGAAACGCGTCGCCGATTAGCCGAGTTTGACCCTCAAAGTGCAGCCGATGTTCGTGCTATGCCCATTCCACTGGTCGCGTTTTCTGAGGGGCTGGAGCGCGATCAGCGTGCTCTACGCGCATTTCTCTATGAGCGCATGTACAAGCATTATAAGGTCAATCGAATGCGTTCTCAGGGCAAGCGCATTCTGAGTGAGCTGTTTGATTTGTTCATGGCCGAGCCTGAGACCTTGCCCGATGAGTGGCGTCGCGACGGTGAGCAGGCGCTGCCCGTGCGGCGCGCGCGCCTGGTCTGTGACTATCTTGCAGGCATGACCGACAATTATGCGATTGACCTGCACCGCCAGGCCTTCAGTATGGAAAGTATGCTCTGAGTGCGCCTGAACGCTCGATGATTCAAACATCGTTAACGAAACCCCGCCTATTGTTAACAATACACTTTGCATGGGGTTGCAGATGACAGTTTTAAGTGACGGTCCTGACTATAATCATGACCCTTATGATGATGAGTATCGCGGCTTTGAGCGTGCGGACGATGACGGCAATCGTGGGCCGATTATTTTGTGTCTGGCGCTCGGGGTTTTAATCATTTTTGCAGGCGTGATCTGGAACACGTATCGCCAGGGCGTGCGCCCTGCTGGGACTGCAATTCCTGTGGTGACCGGGCCTGAACAACCCTACAAACTTCTTGCAGAGGGCTCCGAGGGCCAAACCGTTCCGGATACAGACAAAGGCTATTACGGTCTGATGGAGGGCGATGAAGAGCGTGCCGCTGTTGAAACCGCTGAGATCCAAAACAAACCGAAAATACGGCGTAACACGGATCTACTGGCGGGCGGCCCCGAAACAGTGCCGCCAGTTCCAGCAGGAACAGTGACGAGCGATCCGGTTCAGATCGCAGAGGAGACTGTCGAAGGCCTTGATCCCCGCGACCCAGAAAAGACAGATGCTGGTAGTGTGCGCACGGCTGCGCTCAATCCATCGGGTCCTGTGAAATTAACACCGCCGCGTGATATTCCTGCCCAAACGCGATTGGATGTGCCGGATGTGGTCCCGACGGCCAATAGTCCGTTCATCGATTCTGGTGCGTTTGAGATCCAGCTTGCCGCGCTTCGCAGTGAAGCCTCGGCGAAGTCTTCTTGGGCGGTGACGTCGACCAATCACAGCGATCTTTTCGAGGGCGCGAAGCTAAACATTCAGCGCGTCGACCTTGGTTCTCGCGGTGTTTTCTATCGTTTAAGAGTTGGCCAGTTTGAAACGCGAGCTAAAGCAACAGCGTTCTGTTCAGAGTACAAGGCTGTGGGCGGAGACTGCATCGTTGTGAGCGCGAATTAGTGGGCATTAGTGCCTGTATCCTCAGTGTTTCAGGCCAATATCTGACGCAAAACGAGCAGCGGTTTCTAAAGGATGCTAATCCGTGGGGCGTTATCCTCATGGGGCGCTCTTGCGGCGATAAACCTCAAGTCAAAGCTCTGATTGATGATATTCAGGATGCGACGGGCCGACGGACGCTCATCTTTATCGATCAAGAAGGCGGTCGCGTCGCTCGATTGAGGCCACCCGTGTGGTCTGCATTTCCAGCTGCAGGCGTTTATGGACGTCTCTATCAGAGTGATCCGGACCGTGCGGTGAAAGCGTGCCGATTGGGCTATAAGCTTTTGGGCGCTGAACTGGCAGAGATCGGTATTTTTGCAAATTGCGCTCCCGTCGCAGACCTGCGCCAGACGAGTACGCATGATTCAATCGGGGACCGGGCCTTCTCAAAAAAGCCTGATGAGGTTGTTGATCTCGCGCGCGCAGCGCTCAATGGGTTGAAAGAGGCCGGGGTCGCGGGCTGCTTGAAACATATGCCGGGTCAGGGGCGCGCTGAGATTGACAGCCACTACGACCTTCCGCGTATAACCGCAGATATTCAGTCACTTGAGCAAGATTTCAGTATTTTCCGAGCCTTCAGTGATGATGCTCTGATGGGAATGACAGGGCATGTTCGATACAATGCACTCGACCCCAAAAATGCCACCACTGTGTCTCAAAAAGTGATTTCAGAGACCATTCGCGGACGAATCGGGTTTGATGGTCTTCTGATGACGGATGATTTGGGCATGGAGGCTTTGGGAGGAGGCTTGGCAGAGCGTGGTAAACGCGCGCTGGCAGCAGGCTGTGATGTGCTGTTGCACTGCTCTGGCTTTGTCAAAGACGAGCGTGATATCTTGAACGAGATGATTGAAGTAGCTGATTGTGCTGGAACGCTTAGAGATGACGCTCTTCGTCGTGCTAATGCTGTTGATGCGAGCCTATCAGACGCACAGCCATTCGACCGCGCTGAAGCGTGGGATGACTACCAAACGTATTTGGACTCTGTGAGTGGGGCGAGGTTCAACGCATGATTGAGACGATGACTGACGCTCCCGCACTCTCAGACCTTGAAGCGGATGAGGTCTTCACAATCGATGTTGAAGGGTATGAAGGGCCGCTCCATCTGTTGCTGGATATGGCGCGGCGGCAAAAAGTTGATCTGTTGCACGTCTCAATTACCGAGCTTGCAGATCAATATATCGCCTTCATCGAAAATGCGCGCGAGCACCGCATCGATCTTGCCGCTGACTATCTTCTGATGGCATCGTGGCTGGCCTATCTGAAATCGCGGCTTCTTTTGCCGAAAGTGACCCAAGACCCAGAAACAGGTGAGACCCCTGAAGATATGGCGACGCGCCTCGCCTTCCGATTGAAGCGTTTGGAAGCAATGCGCCGCGCGGGGCAGGAACTGATGGAGCGCCATATTCTCGGTCGCGATGTTTTTGTTCGCGGTGCCCCAGAGCAACCAAAAGTCCTAAAGACGACAGAGTATGACACGACGATGTGGCATCTGATGCAGGCGTTTGGCGCGATCCGTGGTCGCAAAAGCGCTGATGCCCCGCACTCTGTTGACCCCCAATACGTTTTACCACTTGAGACCGCGCGTGACAGTTTGAGACGCCTCCCCGTTAAATTCAACGAGTGGGAGAGTCTCGATGACATTCGTCGCCAAATCGTTTCAAACGATGATATTCCTGCCCCATCGGCCACGGCGAGCGTTTTTTCAGCAGCTCTGGAGCTGACACGAGATGGCGAATTTGATGTGCGTCAGGAGACTCATTTTGGACCGCTCTATTTGAAGCGTTTCGGGGACCATAAAGAGGAGGCTGCTTAATGAGTGAGCATAATTCGGTTCGTTCGCCCGCATCAATTGAGGAAGCGCCTGAAGATATTCGGCTGGCGGTCAAGCAGTTGTCATTCGCCTATCAACGATCTGCGGAAACGCTTTTCGAAGCTGAAGAGAGCGGCCTTGCCGAGGCTGTACGTCGCGCCGAAGCGATCCTGTTTGCAGCTGGCGAACCGCTTAGCGCGGCTGACATCGCCAGCTCACTGCCGCCAGGGATTGATGTCTCCAGCGTCTTGATGACCCTCAAAGCGACCTATGCGGCACGTGGTGTGAGCCTCGTTGAAGTCGCTGGCATGTGGCGCTTCCAGACAGCGGAAGACCTCGCCTTCCTATTCGTCGAAGAACGTCACGAGCAGAAAAAACTGACGCAAGCCTCTCTCGAAACGCTGGCCATCATCGCTTACGGCCAGCCTGTGACGCGTGCTGAGATTGAAGCGGTTCGCGGCGTGGCGGTTGCGAAAACAACACTCGATAGTTTGATCGAGATTGGTTGGGTTCGACTAAAAGGGCGCCGACGGACGCCGGGTCGGCCCGTGACCTATGGGACCACACCTGCCTTTTTAGAGCATTTTGGTCTAGAAAGTGTCGATGTTCTGCCCGGGCGAGCTGATCTGGAAGCGGATGGACTTCTATCGGATGTAATCCCGGACGGCTTCTTTACAGATGGGACAGCTATTCATCATGAGGATAGCGATGATGCTGATTTCGCAATGGAAGAGACTGATACGGCTTTTGTAACCGATTTTATGGATGCCGAGCACAGTTGAGACCGAATAGCACTTAATTGCGTTTGGTCTGGAATTGAGAATGGTGTAGGCGTCACTACATATTGAAGACGAACTAGGAGTAGACGATGGCCCCGAGCTGGATGCAGCTACTGATTGTAGCAATTATAGCGCTGTTATTGTTCGGCGGCCGCGGGCGCATTTCTTCGATTATGGGTGATCTCGCCAAAGGCATTAAGAGCTTTCGAAAAGGTCTCTCCGATGAAGAGGCCGAAGATAAAAAGGCCGTCGAAGGTGACGATATGGTGAACATTACACCTGAAAAAGAGAAGTCGAAGACCAAGTCTTGAGCGCTGTAAGGTGCGGAGAGCATAATGCTTCCACAGTTCGGTCTAACGGAATTCATCCTTCTCGCAGCGGTTGCCCTCATTGTGTTGGGGCCCCGTGATTTTCCAACGATGATGCGCAGACTTGGTCAGTTCGTTGCCAAGGGGCGGGCGATGGCCAGTGAGTTCCGCGTTGCGTTTGATGATATTGCAAAACAAGCCGAACTTGATGAGTTGCGCGCTGAAATTGATAGTTTGAAACGGGAAAACGCCGTCACCCAGGCGGTCGATGATCTGAAAGCGGTCGAAAGCGACATCAATCAAAAAGTGCTTGAGGATGAAAAGGCTCAGACAGAGGCGAAGTCTTCTGAAGATCAGAAAAGCC